>NZ_ALKH01000001.1:0-408177 GCF_000286475.1 Streptococcus sp. BS35b | reverse complement strand
TAAAAATGATTTGATATTAATAAAAGATTCAGAAAACAATGAACAAAAATTATTTAGATTTAATTCAAGGAATGATACGGCAAAACACTATGTAGAACTAAAACCTTATGATAAAGCTAGATTTGATGGTCAACAAGAATTGATAACGATACTTGGAAATGTTGCCAAAGGAGGACAGTGTTTGAAGGGATTAAATAAATCAAATATTTCTATTTTTAAAGTCAAAACGGATGTTTTAGGAAAAAAACATATCATTAAAAAAGAGGGTGACGAACCAAAACTCAAATTTTAAAAAATATTTAAAAAAGAGTTGCAAACGCTTGTACAATGTACTATAATAGTAACTGTAAGGGACGCCTTGCACAGTTACTTAAATCTTGCAGAAGCTACAAAGATAAGGCTTCATGCCGAATTCAACACCCTGTCATTTATGGCTGGGTGTTTTCGTTTTGTGAAAGAGGAAAATACGATGACTTGGAGAATTGTGCATGTCTGTCAGAGTGAAAAAATGCAATTGAAGTTGGATAACCTTCTAATTAAGAAAATGGGTCAAGACTATGTTATCCCACTGAGTGATATTTCGATAATTGTAGCAGAAGGAGGGGAGACTGTTGTAACTTTAAGGTTGTTAAGTGCTTTAAGTAAGTATAATATTGCCTTAATTGTCTGTGATAATGAGCACTTGCCTACAGGAATTTATCATTCTCAAAATGGTCATTTTAGAGCCTATAAAAAATTACAGGAGCAATTATTGTGGACGCAGGAACAGAAAGACAAATTATGGCAGATAGTTACTTATTTCAAAATAAACAATCAGCAAGATGTTCTTGCAATGTTTGAGAAAAATATTGAATGCATTCAATTATTAGCAGACTATAAAGATCATATTGAATATGGAGATAAAACCAATCGTGAAGGTCATGCTGCTAAAGTTTATTTCAATGAATTATTTGGAAAGAAATTCGTACGTCTTACACAACAGGAAACGGATGTCATCAATGCTGGCCTAAATTATGGTTATGCAATCATGAGAGCGCAGATGGCACGTATTATTGCTGGTTATGGTTTGAATCCCTTGATTGGCATTTTCCATAAGAATGAATATAACCAGTTTAACTTGGTTGATGATCTAATGGAACCTTTTCGGCAGATTATCGATGTCTGGGTCTATCAAAATTTACGAGATGAAGAGTATTTGAAATATGAATTTCGTCTTGCGTTGACGGATACACTAAATGCGAAGATTCGTTATGGGAAAGAAACGTGTTCTGTAACGGTAGCAATGGATAAATATGTCAAAGGTTTTCTAAAATGTATCTCTGATAAGGATACTAGTAAATTTTACTGTCCGGTGGTTTCGAGTGTAGAATGGAGTTAAAGAAATGAGGTATGAAGCATTGAGATTATTGTGTTTTTTTGATTTACCAATGGAAACTAATCAAGAAAAAAGGGTCTATCGTAACTTTCGGAAAGATTTAATTGCCAATGGTTTTGAAATGTTGCAGTTTTCTGTCTATTATCGAACCTGTCCTAATCGAAGTTTTGCAAGTAAATTCTATAAAAAATTAAGTCAGAGTAATTTACCAAGTGGGAATGTCCGTTTACTTGCAGTAACAGAGAAACAATTTTCTGAAATGATTTTAATAATTGGTGGAAAAACAAAGCAAGAAGAAGTAGTCAGTGATAATAAGTTGGTAGTTATATGAAAATGAACATTAGTCATCCATATAAGGATAAAATTTCATTAAGTTTTGGCCAATTTACTCAAATTGTAGGTCAAGATCAGCAATTAAAATATTATATTTGGCAGATACTATTATGGTATTTTGGAGGAAAAAAATATAGTGAGGAAGATTTAGTTCTATTTGAACAAAATGAGCCTAAAATACTAATAGACGATATAATGGTTTCCCGGTCAGAATTCAGTGTTATTCAAGTGTCCAATATCAATGATTTAATTGAACAAATGGAATATAAAAAAGGAACAGTAGCCTATGATTATATAAAGAAAAAGATTAATTATATAGAGATAATGGAGCAAATTGAAAATATCAATGACAATCTAGATAGGATTTCACTTCTATTGAATCAGAAGTTGAATCTTCAATTAGATGAAATTATCTATCATACCGAAGCAAAATATTTTAATACGGATCAATTGATTCAAAAGAATTTTTTACCATACTTTGGAAAAAATGATAAAAATATATCCTTTGAATTTGTAGACAATAAGACAAAGTTTTTATTATTTCTTTCCATGTTAGAAGTCATGGCGACGAACAGTTCTGAAAAGTTTTTGCTTGTCTTACGAAATTTGGATGATTTTCTATCCTATAGTGATTTTGTTGAATGTTGCGAGAAAATGGAGTTTCTTACTAATCATAATAATTCATTATATATTGTTTTGTTTCCTTCCAATGAAGGTTATCTTCATGTCACGAAAGAAGTTTTAGAGGAAATCAATATTGTTTCCGATTATGTTGATCATTTTTATTCTCTAGAATTTATGTATGATCGCTTTGTCAATCAATATCCAATAAATCAAATACCTGATGAACAAGACTTTTTAACTTCTTTAAGAAAAATTGGATCCTATTTATTTAGTTCGGACATTCTTCACATGAGTTTATCTGTAGAAGATCAAGTAGCATTAAAAATTTTGAATAATTTGTATCAGTATGAAATGAAAACAAAATTTCGTAGTGAATCAGTCAATCCAATGTTATTGAAATATTTGGAAGAATAGTATTGACGAGTGGAATTTAAGAATTTATAATATTTTTGAGGGGAGCAAAAATCAAAATTGACGAATTTGAGGTTTTTGTACTCTCAAGATTTAAGTAACTGTACAACAATCTCGGATCTAGAGTAGATTTTGGGACTGTTTTTGTACTCTCAAGATTTAAGTAACTGTACAACTAGGACAACCGTTCGAAATTGTTCGAAGTGGTTTTTGTACTCTCAAGATTTAAGTAACTGTACAACTATCTTCCTAATTCAATGGTCATTGTAGGTGTTTTTGTACTCTCAAGATTTAAGTAACTGTACAACTGCTTCTAGATTACTCTTTGTAGAGCAAGGGTTTTTGTACTCTCAAGATTTAAGTAACTGTACAACCATCACTGTTCACAATGGGCAACAGAGATTGTTTTTGTACTCTCAAGATTTAAGTAACTGTACAACCAATTACTAGAAAGTCTAGAACCAGATGAGTTTTTGTACTCTCAAGATTTAAGTAACTGTACAACCGATGAAATGATGCCTGCAATTCAGGTAGTGTTTTTGTACTCTCAAGATTTAAGTAACTGTACAACCACCAATACGAAACCCTAGATTAACACCAGGTTTTTGTACTCTCAAGATTTAAGTAACTGTACAACTTACTGATGTTTCCGCTCTTTGTAATGCCAGTTTTTGTACTCTCAAGATTTAAGTAACTGTACAACATAAATACGGGGACAGCTTTATCAAAAGTGGTTTTTGTACTCTCAAGATTTAAGTAACTGTACAACCTTCACTTATGGTTTTGCCTAGTGAAAAGAGTTTTTGTACTCTCAAGATTTAAGTAACTGTACAACTAATGAACGAATAAAGTCAAGCATTTTTCTGTTTTTGTACTCTCAAGATTTAAGTAACTGTACAACGAAATGGACTGAAGAACTCCAGGACAATGAGTTTTTGTACTCTCAAGATTTAAGTAACTGTACAACCGTTCCAAGTCATCCCACTTCCAGGGTTCGGTTTTTGTACTCTCAAGATTTAAGTAACTGTACAACACCTCATGCTTGAAGATGGCCGATTGGCTGAAAAAGAAAGTTTCAACATCGAGCCTGACGGATTGATCACTACAAAATAATTTTTTAAAAATAGAAAGGAAATTTTCTAAAATATTGTTCGAATTGTAACCGCAGGCTCAGGCTTGCGGGCTTTTTTGTTTGCAATAATAAAAGCAGTGACGGAAATCACTGCTTATCAGCTGTAGCAAATTCATAAAGTTTTTCTGCTGTGAGAAGTGCCATTTTGTCCATGCTTGTTTTTCCTTTTCTGAGGTCAGAAACGGTAGTCCATGGCACACCGGCACCTTGTGAAATAGCAGATGTAGAAATAGAACTATTAAGTAATTCTTGAATAACTTTTCTCATATTTTTCTTTACCTCAATTTTTATCTTAATCATATTATATAACGGAGAACCGAGATGTCAAGCGTTTTGATAAATTATTTCTAAATATTTTCGCCCAAAACTTGCCCCCAAAAACTTATTTTTTTATATTTTTTAATAGTTTTTCTTTTTTTAAAAACCATGAATAACAACAAACCAGAAAGACTGATATATATTATTATGTTTGCAGGGGGCATATAAACAGTGTAAAAAACCGCTCAACTGAGCGGTTTTCGTCTATTCTTACCTTTTGCTACAGTACCCACGTACGGATGGCATGGGCAACGCCAGATTCATCATTTGTTTTAGTGATGTATTTGGCGATTTTTTTGAGTTCTGGATTTCCGTTTTCCATGACTACAGGGTTGCCAACGACTTCCAGCATGGCACGGTCATTTTCTTCGTCTCCGATTGCCATGGTTTCATCTGTGGTCAATCCGAGTTTTTCAGCTAGGTGAGTGATGGCTGAACCCTTGTCTACATTCTTTTTAAGGAGTTCGAGGTAGAAAGGAGCAGATTTGTTGATGGAGTAGCGTTCGTAAAATTCTGCTGGTATCTTTTCAATCGCAACATCGAGAATTTCCGGTTCATCGATAAACATACACTTGACGATTTCCTTGCCAGCCATTTCTTCAGGTGTGCGGTAAAAGATGGGCATGCTGACGAGGGTTGATTCGTGCACTGTGTATTTTCCGATATTGCGATTGGCAGTATAGATACCGTCCTTGGTAATAGCGTGCATGTGGACACCGAGTTTGCGACTGAGAAATTCCATATCTAGATAGTCCTCATAGGCTAAAGATTCGCTGATAATCTCATGGCCAGTAGCAGTTTCTTGGACAAGGGCACCGTTGAAGGTTACAACATAGTCACCCTCGTCTCTCAACTGCAAGTCGTCCAGAAGTTTAGCAACACCTGCGATAGGACGACCCGTTGCAATGACGACCTTGACACCGGCTTGTTTGGCATCTTGGATGGCAGAAAAGACTTCCGGAGTGATTTCCTTTTGACTGTTAACCAGGGTACCATCGATATCGACGGCGATTAGTTTAATACTCATATATTTCCTTTTCTAGTTTTTATTTGGGGTAAAATGATCGTTCTCAATCAAGTGTAAAAATTGCTGGGTGATACTTGCGAAGATGCTATTTTGATCCAACATTTCTTTTGGAAAATAGAAACGATTGTCACCGTGGCGGCTGCCAGCAAGGGATTGGACGATAGGGGACAGGCTAGATAGTTCTGCCAGTTCACCATTTTTTTGTAAAATCTCAATCTGTGTCCTTGGATTTTCAGATTCGGGACGATAGATATCATAAGGGAGGTCAAAGTTCTTATGAATAGCAGTATAGTAGTCTGGATCAAAACCGATATCTTCAACCAGTTGTCTCATGGTTGCGAGTTGGTCTTGGTCTTTTTCTGAAAAAGTAATGGATTTAAAGACCTTGCGGTTGACAAAGCGTTGCGACAAGTCGGCTAGTATCTTGTCAGGACTGGTCATCCAGAGTTGGAAGTAGGTATTCATCACGCCATCATCCAGAGCTAGATAGTCAGACAAGGTCACATTTTTTTCAAAGAAAGGAAGGAGATGTGGAGAAGTTCGTGCAAAGAAGTCCTTGTCTTTAGGATAGAGTTCCTTAGCGCGTTTGAGGAGATTCTGTAGGAGAACTTCCATGGCGCGTGTTGCTGGGTGGAAATAAACCTGCATATACATCTGGTAGCGACTGAGGACGTAGTCTTCGATGGCATGCATGCCATTGCGCTGAAAGGCGATGCCATTTTCGACAGGACGAATGACTCGGAGGATGCGAGTCAGGTCAAATTCCCCATAAGATGCTCCTGTAAAATAGGAGTCGCGCAAGAGATAGTCCATACGGTCCGCATCAATCTGACTGGAGATGAGCTGTACGACCTGCTTGTTAGGATAGGTATGGTCGATGACGCTGGCAACCTTTTTGGGGAAATCTGGCGCTACTTGTAGTAGGACTTGATGAATCTCTGTCTCAGGACTTTGGATGATTTCCTGGGTAATGGCCTCATGATCTGTATCAAAGAGATGTTCAAAAGTATGCGAGTAGGCACCATGCCCGAGGTCATGAAGAAGCGCAGCGGTCATGGTCAAGAGAGACTCAGCAGGATCCCATTCTTCAGGATATTTTTCTTCAAAAATCTCCGTGATACGACGAGCGATCTCATAGACCCCCAAACAGTGGGAAAAGCGACTGTGCTCCCCACCATGGAAAGTATAGCTGGAAGTCCCTAGCTGTTTGATACGACGCAGACGTTGAAATTCTTTTGTATTGATCAAGTCATAGATGACCTGATTATTAACATGGATATAATTGTGAACAGGGTCACGGAATACTTTTTCGTTCATATGACCATTATAGCAAAATCCTGCTCTTTTTGGTAAAATAGTAGAACAAGAGACAAGAAAGAGGATTTGATGTGAAGATTCGGATGCGAAATACGATTCAGTTTGATGAACAGTTGGAAGTCATAGACCAACTCTATGATGTGGAAGTGCGTGAAAAGGGAGATTATAGCTATCTGCTTTTCTACAATGAGGAAAAGGAAAAAGTGGTTCTCAAGTTTCATGAAGAAGAACTGGTGATGACCCGTTTTTCCAATCCGAAAACCATTATGCGTTTTCTAAAGGCTAGTGATAGTTTAGCCTATATTCCCACACCAATGGGGATGCAGGAATTTATCATTCAAACGAATCACTACAAATTGGATGGGCAAAAGATTGAGCTCGCCTATCAACTGCAAAATCAAGAGGGACAACCCTTTGCCAGCTATCAATTAGAAATTACTTGGGGATAAGAAAAAGGTTGGCGAGAGCCAACCTTATTTGATATAGAGTTCTTGATTTTTTAGGACAATTTCACGAACACTTGCGAATTTCTTGAGTTTTTTAAGTTCTTCAGGATGGGTTACGAGAGTGATAACATAGCCCTCTTTACCCATGCGACCTGTACGGCCAGAGCGGTGAGTGTAAGTTTCGATATCTCTAGGAACATCAAAGTTTACGACACATTCTAGGCTATCGATATCAATTCCACGAGCCAGAAGGTCAGTTGCAAGGAGCAGGGTTAGCTGCTTGTCTTTAAACTTTTCTAAGATGACTTTTCGAAATTTAACATTGACATCGCTAGCGAGGGAAACGGCCAAGACATCGCGATACTGTAGCTTTTCTTCTGCACTTCCAAGGTCAGATAAGCCATTAAAGAAAACTAGTCCGCGGAAATCCTCTACATGAGCCAATTTTCGTAGCATATCCACTCGGTGACGTTGGTCTACCTGCATGTAGAAGTGTTGGATGTTGTCCAGTTTTTGATCTGAGAGATCAATGGTGCGCGTGTTTGGTGCAATCTTTTCTTGGTCAAACTTGGTCGTCGCACTCATGTAGATGAGTTGGTGGTCACGAGGTGCGTAGTGGGTGATTTTCTCAACAAAGTGAATCTGAGAATCATCGAGCAATTGGTCAAATTCATCCAGGATGATGGTTTCCACATTCATCATCTTGATTTTTTTCAATTTAATCAACTCAAAGATACGGCCAGGTGTTCCAATCAGAATTTCTGGTCCTTTTTTGAGGCGTTCAATCTGGCGTTTCTGACTTGAACCTGACAAGAAGAGCTGAGCAGTTAAGCCGATGGCTTCAGCCCACGTTTTACACACGTCAAAAATCTGTCCAGCTAATTCTGTATTTGGTGCTAGGATCAAGAGCTGCTGGGCTTTTTTCTTTTGTAGTCTGAGAAGACTTGGCAAGAGGTAAGCGAGGGTCTTACCAGTTCCTGTTGGGCTTGCTCCTAGAAGATTTTCTCCTGCAAGAATGGGCTCAAATAGTTGGGTTTGAATGGGCGTGAATTCTTGGAAGCCGAGCTGGTCGCTCAATTTCTGCCATTCAGTCGGTAGTTTGGTTTTCATTTTTCTGCCTCAAATCTAATGCCAGCAGTCTGGCGCATGGTATAGAGTAGCTCATGAATAGAACTTGCATCATCCAGCCAAGTCTGGTAGAGCGTCTGGTCTGGTTGCTGGATCATCTGTGCAAATGCAGCAACTTCCTCAGTCATTGTATGGGGAGCTTGTTGGATAGGGAGCTGGACTTGATTTCCTTGGTGGTTAGTAAAAATAGCTGAGCGGACATGCTCAATCGTGTTGAGGGTCAAGGTTCCATCTGCTGTGTAAATCTCACAAGGAAGAGTGGAAGTGATATTTTTCCCAGCTTTGATATGAACTTGAAAGTTAGGGTAGAAGAGGATACCGTCTCCATTTAGGTCAATGCTATTGTCAAGCTGTTGAGCTTGATAAGTCGCGTCTTGAGCCTTTCCAAAGAGGCGAACGGCAGCGTAGAGAGGATAAATCCCCAAGTCCATAAGGGTTCCACCAGCAAAACGATCTGAAAAGACATTTGGCGTCTGTCCAGCCAATAAGTCCGGCATCTTGGATGAATACTTAGCATAATTGAAATCAGCTCCCAACACTTGCTTGTCTGCCAAAAAATTCTTGATAGTGGTAAAAGCTTCCTCGTGGTAATTACGAGCAGCTTCAAAGATAAAACAGTGATTTTTCTCAGCTGTTTGCCTTAAATCTAGCCATTCTTGTGGCTGAGTGACAGCTGGCTTTTCAAGAATGACGTGCTTACCAGCAGACAAGGCAGCCTTGGCTTGAACAAAATGCAAGGAGTTTGGACTAGCAATATAGACTACATCAAAGGAAGACTTAAAGAAGTCTTCTAATTGATCAAAGAGTTGGACATTTTGATAGCGGGAAGCAAAGGTTGCGGCAGTTTCTCGTTTTCTAGAATAGACTGCGACCAGTTGGTATTCTCCGCTAGCATGGGCTGCTTCTATGAAATGATGGCTGATAGCACCTGTTCCGATGACACCTAATTTTAGCATAAATACTCCTTTTCCGATTTTAAAACCTTCCTTCATTATAACACAGAAAAGAAGGACTATCCAACAGATGGTAAAAATTTTCAAATGGACTACGCATTTCTTGGAGAAAGTGGTACAATATTTAGATAAGTAGATGGAATGAGAAGAGGGAGAAAATGAGATTATTACCAATAAGAAAAATATCACGTCAGTCTAAGAGGCTAGCGCTTTTTTTGACATTTTGCGCAGGATATGTAGATGCCTATACCTTTATCGTGCGAGGAAATACCCTTGTGGCAGGACAGACTGGGAATGTGGTTTTTCTATCAGTAGGACTCATTCAACACAATGTGTCAGATGCCAGTGCTAAAGTAATGACCTTGCTAGCTTTTATGATGGGGGTCCTTTTATTAACTATTTATAAGGAAAAATTGAGAATTGTTAAAAAGCCAATTTTGTCCGTAATTCCACTTGCAGTCCTGTCCCTAATTATTGGCTTTGTGCCGCAAACTGTAGAGAATATCTATCTCGTACCGCCATTGGCCTTCTGTATGGGACTGGTGACAACTGCTTTTGGAGAAGTATCAGGGATTGCCTATAATAATGCTTTTATGACTGGGAATATCAAACGAACCATGTTGGCTTTTGGAGATTATTTTCGGACCAAGCATACGCCTTTCCTACGAGAGGGCTTGATTTTTGTTAGCTTGCTTAGCAGTTTTGTCTTCGGGGTTGTTTTTTCAGCTTATTTGACGATTTATTGTCAGGAAAAGACAATTCTAGGTATTCCTCTTATGATGGGTATCTTTTACTTTAGCATGCTTTTTGCTTCTTGGAGAAAAAAAGAAGAGAAAAAACTTAATTTTAATTGATTTTACTTGTAAGAAAAAAGAAGATATGCTATAATCGAAGAGTTGACTATGCACAGTCCTGTGCAACCGCACGAACATCGTTGCTCATCGTATACAAAATTTAAACTTTGTTATACTTAGAGCCTTTCTTTTAAGTGGTTCGTCCCACGATGCTAGGCGAGTCTTCACAAAAATACGGGGAAACCCTAAAAATCATAGGAGGTGCATAATGAGCACATACGCAATTATCAAAACTGGCGGAAAACAAGTTAAAGTTGAAGTTGGTCAAGCAGTTTACGTTGAAAAATTGAACGTTGAAGCTGGTCAAGAAGTTACTTTTAACGAAGTTGTTCTTGTTGGTGGTGAAAACACTGTTGTCGGAACTCCACTTGTTGCTGGAGCTACTGTAGTTGGAACTGTTGAAAAACAAGGAAAACAAAAGAAAGTTGTTACTTACAAGTACAAACCTAAAAAAGGTAGCCACCGTAAACAAGGTCACCGTCAACCATATACAAAAGTTGTCATCAACGCGATCAACGCTTAATTTTAAGGAGAACACATGATACAAGCAGTCTTTGAGAGAGCCGAAGATGGCGAGCTGAGGAGTGCGGAAATTACTGGACACGCCGAAAGTGGCGAATACGGCTTAGATGTCGTGTGTGCATCGGTTTCTACGCTTGCCATTAACTTTATCAATTCCATTGAGAAATTTGCAGGCTATGAACCAATCTTAGAATTAAACGAAGATGAAGGTGGCTATCTAAAGGTTGAAATACCAGCGGATCTTCCTTCACACCAGAGAGAAATGACCCAGTTATTCTTCGAATCATTTTTCTTAGGTATGGCAAACTTATCGGAGAACTCTTCTGAGTTCGTCCAAACCAGAGTTATCACAGAAAACTAACACGGAGGAAAACATTATGTTAAAAATGACTCTTAACAACTTGCAACTTTTCGCCCACAAAAAAGGTGGAGGTTCTACATCAAACGGACGTGATTCACAAGCGAAACGTCTTGGAGCTAAAGCAGCTGACGGACAAACTGTAACAGGTGGATCAATCCTTTACCGTCAACGTGGTACACATATCTATCCAGGTGTAAACGTTGGACGTGGTGGAGACGATACTTTGTTCGCCAAAGTTGAAGGCGTAGTACGCTTTGAACGTAAAGGACGCGATAAAAAACAAGTTTCTGTTTACCCAATCGCAAAATAAAAAGGTTCAGTGAACCTTTTTATCCCGAGCCTTGAAATGAAAAGGCGAGGAAGCTAGAACTGGCATAAAATAAGGCTTTCCAAGTTTTCGGAGAGCCTATTTTTTTGTTTTGATACCCATTTTGAATTTAATAGAGAATAGTTAGATTTAAACTTGCGATGGGTACTTTTTTCTTTTTTGGAAAAATTCTGAAATATGGTATAATGAACAGATAGAGAAGTTGGGGGTAAAAGATGAACATTCAACAATTACGCTATGTTGTGGCCATTGCCAATAGTGGTACTTTCCGTGAAGCTGCTGAAAAGATGTATGTTAGTCAGCCAAGTCTGTCTATTTCTGTGCGCGATTTGGAAAAAGAGCTGGGTTTTAAGATTTTCCGTCGGACCAGCTCAGGGACTTTCTTGACCCGTCGTGGGATGGAATTTTATGAAAAAGCGCAAGAATTAGTCAAAGGATTTGATATTTTTCAAAATCAGTATGCCAATCCTGAAGAAGAAAAAGATGAATTTTCCATTGCCAGTCAACACTATGACTTCTTGCCACCAACCATTACGGCCTTTTCAGAACGTTATCCTGATTATAAGAACTTTCGTATTTTTGAGTCTACTACAGTTCAAATCTTAGATGAAGTGGCCCAAGGACACAGTGAGATTGGGATTATCTACCTCAACAACCAAAATAAAAAGGGAATTATGCAACGGGTTGAAAAGCTTGGTTTAGAAGTTATTGAACTAATTCCTTTCCAGACTCACATTTATCTTCGTGAAGGGCATCCTTTAGCACAGAAAGAGGAATTGGTCATGGAGGACCTAGCGGATTTACCAACAGTTCGTTTCACCCAGGAAAAGGATGAGTATCTATACTATTCAGAGAACTTTGTCGACACCAGCGCGAGCTCACAGATGTTCAATGTGACCGACCGTGCTACTTTGAATGGTATTTTGGAGCGGACGGATGCCTATGCGACAGGTTCAGGATTTTTAGATAGTGACAGTGTCAATGGAATCACAGTCATTCGTCTCAAGGATAATCTAGATAACCGCATGGTCTACGTCAAACGTGAGGAAGTGGAGCTTAGCCAAGCTGGGACTCTCTTCGTAGAAGTCATGCAAGAATATTTTGATCAAAAGAGGAAATCATGAAAAAAAGAGGAATAGTAGCAGTCATTATACTGCTTTTGATTGGGTTGGATCAGTTGGTCAAAAATTATGTTGTCCAGCAGATTCCACTGGGTGAAGTGCGTTCGTGGATCCCCAATCTCGTTAGCTTGACCTACCTGCAAAATCGTGGGGCAGCCTTTTCGATGCTGCAAGATCAGCAGTGGTTATTTGCTGTCATTACACTGGTCGTCATGGTAGGAGCCATTTGGTATCTACATAAACATATGGAGGATTCTCTCTGGATGGTTTTTGGACTGACTTTGATAATCGCGGGAGGTCTGGGCAACTTTATCGACAGAATGAGTCAAGGTTTTGTGGTGGATATGTTTCACCTAGACTTTATCAACTTTGCGATTTTCAATGTTGCTGACGGTTATTTGACAGTTGGTGTCATTGTTCTATTGATTGCAATGCTTAAAGAGGAAGTAAATGGAAATAAAAATTGAAACTGGTGGGCAACGTTTAGACAAGGCTCTGTCTGACCTGACAGAATTGTCACGCAGTCTCGCTAATGAACAAATCAAGGCTGGACAAGTCTTGGTTAATGGGCAAGCCAAGAAAGCAAAATACACTGTCCAAGAGGGGGATATCGTCACCTACCATGTGCCAGAACCAGAGGTTTTAGAGTATGTGGCTGAGAATCTGCCGCTCGAGATTATCTACCAAGATGAGGATGTAGCCGTTGTTAATAAACCTCAAGGCATGGTGGCCCATCCGAGCGCCGGTCATACAAGTGGAACCTTGGTCAATGCCCTCATGTACCATATCAAGGACTTGTCAGGTATCAATGGTGTTCTTCGACCAGGTATCGTTCACCGCATTGACAAGGACACGTCTGGTCTCCTTATGATTGCTAAGAATGATGAGGCCCACTTAGCACTCGCTCAAGAACTCAAGGATAAGAAGTCTCTCCGCAAATATTGGGCGATTGTTCATGGCAATCTTCCCAATGATCGTGGTGTGATTGAAGCTCCGATTGGTCGGAGTGAAAAAGACCGTAAGAAACAGGCTGTGACTGCTAAAGGGAAGCCGGCAGTGACACGTTTCCACGTTTTGGAACGTTTTGGTGATTATAGCTTAGTGGAGTTGCAACTGGAAACAGGACGTACCCACCAAATTCGTGTTCATATGGCTTATATTGGCCATCCAGTCGCTGGTGATGAAGTCTATGGTCCTCGTAAAACCCTGAAAGGACATGGACAATTTCTCCATGCCAAGACTCTAGGTTTTACTCATCCGAGAACAGGTGAAACCTTGGAATTTACAGCAGATATTCCAGAGATATTTAAGGAAACGCTGGAAAGATTGCGTAAAACTGAGAATAGATAAAAGAGTTGAGATGACTGTCTCAACCTTTTTCATTTCAAGTCTTTTCTATTTTAAAGCATTCATGTTATAATGGATAAATATGAAGAATCGGAGTGAGAATATGAAGTACAAACGAATCGTCTTTAAGGTGGGGACCTCCTCCTTGACAAATGAAGACGGGAGTTTATCAAGGAGTAAAGTAAAGGCAATTACCCAGCAATTGGCTATGCTGCATGAGGCGGGACATGAGTTGATTTTAGTGTCATCTGGAGCAGTTGCCGCTGGATTTGGAGCTTTGGGTTTTAAAAAACGTCCGACCAAGATTGCAGATAAACAAGCTTCAGCTGCAGTTGGTCAGGGACTTTTGTTGGAGGAATACACAACCAACCTCCTCATGCGTCAAATCGTTTCTGCACAAATCTTACTGACACAGGACGACTTTGTGGATAAGCGCCGTTATAAAAATGCCCATCAGGCTTTGTCAGTTCTACTTAGCCGTGGTGCAATTCCCATCATCAACGAGAATGACAGTGTCGTCATTGACGAACTCAAGGTGGGTGATAATGACACTCTGAGTGCCCAGGTAGCGGCGATGGTTCAAGCAGACCTTTTAGTTCTCTTGACTGATGTGGACGGTCTCTATACTGGAAATCCCAACTCAGATCCAACAGCTAAACGCTTGGACAAAATTGAGACTATCAATCGTGAGATTATTGATATGGCTGGTGGGGCAGGTTCGTCAAACGGTACTGGGGGTATGCTGACAAAAATCAAAGCTGCAACTATTGCGACGGAGTCAGGTGTGCCAGTCTATATTTGCTCCTCCTTGAAATCGGATGCACTGATTGAGGCAGCGGAAGAGACTAAGGATGGTTCCTTCTTTGTTGCGCAAGAGAAGGGACTTCGTACCCAGAAACAATGGCTGGCCTTCTATGCTCAAAGTCAGGGAACGATTTGGGTAGATGGTGGAGCTGCAGAGGCACTTTCAAAAAACGGGAAAAGTCTCCTTTTATCGGGTGTGGTAGAAGTGGAAGGAAACTTCTCCTACCACGATATTGTCACAGTAGCAGATAAAGAAACAGGTCAATCTCTTGGAAAGGGACGTGTCCAATTTGGCGTCTCAGCCCTAGAAGATATGCTCCGTTCTCAAAAAGCTAAGGGAGTCTTGATTCACCGTGATGACTGGATTTCCATCACTCCTGAAATCCAGCTGCTCTTTACAGAATTTTAGAGGTGAACGATGGTAAGTACACAAGAACAATTTGAACAGGTACAGGCTGTTAAAAAGTCAATCAATACTGCCAGCGAAGCAGTGAAAAACCAAGCCTTGCTAGCTATGGCTGATCATTTATTGGCGGCTACTGAGGAGATTTTAGTGGCAAATGCCCTCGATATGGCAGTGGCCAAGGGGAAAATCTCAGATGTTATGCTAGACCGTCTTTATTTGGATGAGGGACGTATAGAAGCGATGGCAAGAGGGATTCGTGAAGTGGTTGCTTTACCAGATCCTATTGGTGAAGTTTTAGAAACCAATCATCTTGAAAATGGCTTGGTTATTACTAAGAAGCGTGTGGCCATGGGGGTTATTGGGATTATCTATGAAAGCCGTCCAAATGTGACGTCTGACGCGGCTGCTTTGGCTCTTAAAAGTGGCAATGCGGTCGTTCTTCGTAGTGGTAAGGACGCCTATCAAACAGCTCATGCTATTGTCACAGCTTTAAAGAAGGGCTTGGAGACGACTACCATTCATCCAGAGGTGATTCAACAGGTGGAAGATACTAGCCGTGAAAGTAGCTATGCCATGATGAAGGCCAAGGGTTATCTAGACCTTCTCATTCCTCGTGGAGGCGCTGGCTTGATCAATGCTGTGGTTGAAAATGCTATCGTACCTGTTATCGAGACAGGAACTGGGATTGTCCATGTCTATGTAGATAAGGATGCTGATGAAGACAAGGCTCTAGCTATCATCAACAATGCTAAAACTAGTCGCCCTTCTGTCTGCAATGCCATGGAGGTTTTGCTGGTTCATGAAGACAAGGCAGCAAGCTTCCTTCCTCGCTTGGAACAAGTTCTGGTTGCAGAGCGTAAGGAAGCTGGACTGGAACCAATTCAATTTCGTTTGGATAGCACAGCAAGTCAGTTTGTTTCAGGTCGAGCAGCTGAGGCACAAGACTTTGACACCGAGTTTTTAGACTATATCCTAGCGGTTAAGGTTGTGAGCAGTTTAGAAGAAGCGGTTGCGCATATTGAAGATCACAGTACCCATCATTCGGATGCCATTGTGACGGAAAATGCTGAAGCTGCAGTTTACTTTACAGATCAAGTGGACTCAGCAGCGGTTTATGTCAATGCCTCGACTCGTTTCACTGATGGTGGGCAATTTGGTCTTGGATGTGAGATGGGGATTTCTACTCAGAAACTACATGCGCGTGGTCCAATGGGCTTGAAAGAGTTGACTAGCTACAAGTATGTGGTTACTGGTGACGGACAGATAAGGGAGTAAGAGATGAAGATTGGATTTATCGGTTTGGGGAATATGGGTTCTAGCTTGGCGAAAGCTGTCTTGCAGGCCAAAACGGGTGCTCAGATTCTCCTTGCCAATCGTAGTCAAGCGAAAGTAGATGCTTTCATTGCCAACTTTGGTGGTCAGGCTTCCAGCAATGACGAAATCTTCGCAGAAGCAGATGTGATTTTTCTAGGAGTTAAGCCTGCTCAGTTCTCAGACTTGCTTTCTCAATACCAGACCATCCTTGAAAAGAGAGAGAGTCTTCTTTTGATTTCCATGGCGGCTGGATTGACTTTGGAAAAACTGGCAAGTCTTCTGTCAAGTCAACACCGAATTATTCGCATCATGCCCAATACACCAGTGGCTATCGGCCAAGGAGTGATTAGTTACGCTTTATCAGAAAACTGTTGTGCTGAGGACAGGGAGCTCTTTTGTCAGCTTTTAGCCAAGGCTGGTCTCTTGGTTGAGCTGGGGGATGGCTTAATCGATGCTGCGACAGGTCTTGCAGGTTGTGGACCAGCCTTTGTCTACCTTTTTATCGAGGCTTTAGCAGATGCGGGTGTGCAGACAGGATTGCCCCGAGAAAGGGCCTTGAAAATGGCAGCCCAAACAGTAGTCGGCGCTGGGCAAATGGTTCTCGAAAGCCAGCAACATCCTGGAGTTTTGAAAGACCAAGTTTGTAGTCCAGGTGGTTCGACTATCGCTGGTGTAGCAAGTCTGGAAGAACATGCCTTTAGAGGTACAGTCATGGACGCAGTTCATCAAGCCTACAAACGAACGCAAGAACTAGGTGAATAAGAGGTGGCTTTGTCTACCTCTTTTATGGTCGATTGAAGGGAGAAGACACAAAAAGATTGTCACAAAAACCTATTTTTTTGATAGAATAGAAGTAGTAAAAAAGAAATGAGTTAGACATGTCAAAAGGATTTTTAGTCTCTCTTGAGGGACCAGAGGGAGCAGGCAAGACCAGTGTTTTAGAGGCTCTGCTCCCAATTTTAGAGGAAAAAGGAGTAGAGGTGCTGACGACCCGTGAGCCAGGTGGAGTCTTGATTGGAGAGAAAATTCGGGAAGTGATTTTGGACCCAAGTCATACTCAGATGGATCCTAAAACGGAACTCCTTCTCTATATTGCCAGTCGTAGACAGCACTTGGTGGAAAAAGTTCTCCCTGCTCTTGAAGCTGGCAAGTTGGTCATTATGGACCGTTTCATCGATAGTTCCCTTGCTTATCAGGGATTTGGTCGTGGCTTGGATATTGATGCCATTGATTGGCTCAATCACTTTGTGACAGATGGCCTCAAACCTGATTTGACACTCTATTTTGACATCGAGGTGGAAGAGGGGCTGGCTCGCATTGCTGCTAATAGTGATCGCGAGGTCAATCGTTTGGACTTGGAAGGCTTAGACTTGCACAAGAAAGTTCGTCAAGGTTATCTTTCTCTTCTGGACAAAGAAGGAAATCGCATTGTCAAGATTGATGCGAGTCTTCCTTTGGAGCAAGTTGTGGAAACGACCAAGGCTGTCTTGTTTGACAGAATGGGCTTGGCTAAATGAAACAAGAACAACTAAAGGCCTGGCAACCAGACCAGTTTGACCGCTTTGTCCGTATCTTAGAACAAGACCAGCTCAATCACGCCTATCTCTTTTCAGGTTTCTTTGGAAGCTTGGAAATGGCGCAGTTTTTGGCTAAGAGCCTCTTTTGTACGGATAAAGTAGGCGTTTTGCCGTGTGAGAAATGCCGAAACTGCAAGCTGATTGAGATGGAAGAATTTCCCGATGTTACTTTGATTAAGCCAGTCAATCAGGTCATTAAGACAGAACGCATTCGGGAATTGGTGGGCCAGTTTTCTCAAGCAGGGATTGAAAGTCAGCAACAGGTTTTTATTATTGAGCAGGCGGAGAAAATGCATCCTAACGCGGCTAATTCTCTGCTCAAGGTCATCGAAGAACCCCAGAGTGAGGTTTACATTTTCTTCTTGACCAGCGATGAGGAAAAGATGTTGCCAACTATCCGAAGTCGGACCCAAATTTTTCACTTTAAAAAGCAAGAAGAAAAGCTCATCTATCAATTAGAGCAAGCAGGTCTGGTTAAGAAAAAAGCGACTCTTTTAGCCCAGTTTTGTCAATCACGAGCTGAAGCTGAAAAGTTGGCCAATCAGGCAAGTTTTTGGATCTTGGTCGATGAGAGTGAACGCCTGCTGACCTGTTTATTAGCTAAGAAAAAAGAAAGTTATCTCCAAGTTGCGAAATTAGCCAGCTTGGCAGATGACAAGGAAAAACAAGATCAGGTCTTGCGAATCCTCGAAGTCCTCTGTGGGCAGGATCTCTTGCAAGCAAGGATTCGACAGATTTTACAAGATTTGCTAGAAGCTAGAAAAATGTGGCAGGCTAATGTCAGCTTTCAAAATGCCATGGAATATCTGGTCTTGAAAGAAATATAAACTCAAAAAAGGATAAAGAAAGGAAAGGGCTGTTTTATGGACAAAAAAGAATTATTTGACGCGCTAGACGATTTTTCCCAACAGTTATTGGTGACCTTGGCCGATGTGGAAGCTATCAAGAAAAATCTCAAGAGCCTGGTAGAGGAAAATACAGCTCTTCGCTTGGAAAATAGTAAGTTGCGCGAACGCTTAGGCGAGGTGGAAGCAGATACTCCCGTCAAGGCTAAGCATGTTCGTGAAAGCGTCCGTCGGATCTATAAAGACGGGTTTCACGTTTGTAATGATTTTTATGGACAACGCCGAGAACAGGACGAGGAATGTATGTTCTGTGACGAGTTGTTGTACAGGGAGTAGGCATGCAGATTCAAAAAAGTTTTAAGGGACAATCTCCCTATGGCAAGCTTTACCTAGTAGCAACGCCGATTGGCAATCTAGATGATATGACCTTTCGTGCCATACAGACCTTGAAAGAGGTGGACTGGATTGCTGCTGAGGACACGCGCAATACTGGTTTTTTGCTCAAGCATTTTGATATTTCTACTAAGCAGATCAGTTTTCATGAGCACAATGCCAAGGAAAAGATTCCTGATTTGATTGAGTTCTTGAAAGCGGGGCAAAGTATTGCTCAGGTATCCGATGCGGGTCTGCCTAGTATCTCAGATCCTGGGCATGATTTGGTCAAGGCAGCTATTGAGGAAGAAATCGCAGTTGTTACCGTTCCAGGTGCCTCTGCAGGGATTTCTGCTTTGATTGCCAGTGGTTTGTCGCCACAACCACATATTTTTTACGGTTTCTTACCGAGAAAATCAGGCCAGCAAAAGCAATTTTTCGACTTAAAAAAAGATTACCCAGAAACTCAGATTTTCTATGAATCACCCCACCGTGTAGCGGATACGTTAGAAAATATGCTAGAAGTCTACGGTGACCGCTCGGTAGTCTTGGTCAGGGAATTGACTAAAATCTATGAAGAATACCAACGAGGTAACATTTCTGAGTTATTAGAAAGCATAGCTGAAACTCCACTCAAGGGCGAATGCCTTCTCATCGTTGAAGGTGCCAGTCAGGATGTGGAGGAAAAGGACGAGGAGGACTTGTTTTCAGAAATCCAAGCTCGTATCCAGCATGGCATGAAGAAAAATCAAGCCATTAAGGAAGTTGCGAAACTCTACCAGTGGAATAAAAGCCAGCTCTACGCTGCCTACCACGAATGGGAAGAAAATCAAGAAAATGACTAAACAGGGAAGTTTGCCTTCTTCCCTTTTTTTGTTATACTAGTAGAAGAAAAATTAGAAAGATTTGTGGGTGTCAAACAGTCTAGTAGCTTGTTTTGATATGAACTTAGGTTCCACCCAAAGAGGTATTAGTGTCATGTCTCAATCTTATATCAATGTTATCGGAGCAGGTTTGGCAGGGTCTGAAGCAGCTTACCAAATCGCAGAACGTGGTATTCCAGTTAAACTCTATGAAATGCGTGGTGTCAAATCAACTCCTCAGCACAAAACAGACAATTTTGCTGAGTTGGTTTGTTCCAATTCCTTGCGTGGGGATGCTTTGACAAATGCCGTTGGACTCCTTAAGGAAGAAATGCGTCGCTTGGGTTCTGTTATCTTGGAATCAGCAGAAGCTACACGTGTTCCTGCGGGCGGAGCCCTTGCGGTGGACCGCGAAGGGTTCTCACAGATGGTGACTGAGAAAGTGGCCAACCACCCCTTGATTGAGGTGGTTCGTGATGAAATTACAGAATTGCCGACGGATGTTATTACGGTTGTAGCGACTGGTCCTTTGACCAGCGATGCCCTAGCTGAGAAGATTCATGCCCTTAATGATGGGGATGGATTCTATTTCTATGACGCGGCGGCGCCGATTATTGACGTTAACACCATCGATATGAGCAAGGTCTATCTCAAGTCTCGTTATGACAAGGGAGAAGCAGCCTACCTCAATGCCCCTATGACCAAGCAAGAATTTATGGATTTCCATGAAGCCTTGGTCAATGCGGAAGAAGCACCGCTCAATTCGTTTGAAAAAGAAAAGTACTTTGAAGGTTGTATGCCTATCGAAGTCATGGCTAAACGTGGCATTAAAACCATGCTTTATGGTCCTATGAAACCAGTTGGTCTGGAGTATCCAGACGATTATACAGGCCCTCGTGACGGGGAGTTCAAAACACCGTATGCAGTTGTCCAGCTTCGTCAGGACAATGCGGCTGGTAGCCTCTACAATATCGTCGGTTTCCAGACCCACCTCAAATGGGGAGAACAAAAGCGTGTCTTCCAAATGATTCCAGGTCTTGAAAATGCTGAGTTTGTCCGTTATGGGGTCATGCACCGCAATTCTTACATGGATTCGCCAAATCTTCTTGAGCAAACCTATCGTTCTAAGAAACAACCCAACCTCTTCTTTGCTGGTCAGATGACGGGTGTGGAAGGCTATGTTGAGTCAGCAGCGTCAGGCTTAGTTGCAGGTATTAACGCGGCTCGACTCTTCAAGGGTGAAAGTGAAGCTATCTTCCCAGAGACCACAGCGATCGGAAGTCTAGCTCATTACATCACTCACGCTGATAGCAAACATTTCCAACCAATGAATGTCAATTTTGGGATTATCAAGGAATTGGATGGCGAGCGTATACGTGATAAGAAGGCTCGTTATGAAAAAATTGCAGAGCGTGCTCTTACCGACTTAGAGGAATTTTTAACGGTCTAATTTTTTTCAAAGAATTGCCCATGATACTATAAAAATCTTAGAAATTGTGATAAAATAGGTAAGATAAAAAAAGGAGAGTAAAAATGGCGAATCCCAAGTATAAACGTATTTTAATCAAGTTATCAGGTGAAGCCCTTGCCGGTGAACGTGGCGTAGGGATTGATATCCAGACAGTTCAAACAATCGCAAAAGAGATTCAAGAAGTTCATAGCTTAGGTATCGAAATTGCCCTTGTTATTGGTGGAGGAAATCTCTGGCGTGGGGAACCTGCTGCAGAAGCAGGAATGGACCGTGTTCAGGCAGATTACACTGGAATGCTTGGGACCGTGATGAATGCTCTTGTGATGGCAGATTCATTGCAACAAGTTGGTGTCGATACGCGTGTGCAAACTGCCATTGCGATGCAACAAGTGGCAGAACCTTATGTACGTGGACGTGCCCTTCGCCACCTTGAAAAGGGTCGTATCGTTATCTTTGGTGCTGGGATTGGTTCACCTTACTTCTCAACAGATACAACAGCAGCCCTTCGTGCAGCTGAAATCGAAGCGGATGCCATCCTTATGGCTAAAAATGGTGTAGACGGTGTTTACAATGCCGATCCTAAGAAAGACAAAACTGCCGTTAAGTTTGAAGAATTGACCCACCGTGATGTTATCAATAAAGGTCTTCGTATCATGGACTCAACTGCTTCAACCCTCTCTATGGACAACGACATTGACTTGGTTGTCTTCAATATGAACCAACCAGGCAACATCAAACGTGTCGTATTTGGTGAAAATATCGGAACAACAGTTTCAAACAATATCGAAGAAAAGGAATAAGAAAATTATGGCTAATGCAATTGTAGAAAAAGCAAAAGAGAGAATGACCCAGTCTCACCAATCACTTGCTCGTGAATTTGGTGGTATCCGTGCCGGTCGTGCCAACGCAAGCTTGCTAGACCGTATCCATGTAGAATACTATGGAGTCGAAACTCCTCTTAACCAAATCGCTTCAATTACGATTCCAGAAGCGCGTGTTTTGTTGGTAACACCATTTGACAAGTCTTCATTGAAAGACATCGAACGTGCCTTGAACGCTTCTGATCTTGGTATTACACCAGCTAATGACGGTTCTGTGATCCGCTTGGTTATCCCTGCTCTTACAGAAGAGACTCGTCGTGACCTTGCCAAAGAAGTGAAGAAGGTCGGTGAAAATGCTAAAGTGGCTGTCCGCAATATCCGCCGCGACGCTATGGACGAAGCTAAAAAGCAAGAAAAAGCAAAAGAAATCACTGAAGACGAATTGAAGACTCTTGAAAAAGATATTCAAAAAGTAACAGACGATGCTGTTAAACACATCGACGACATGACTGCCAATAAAGAAAAAGAACTTTTGGAAGTCTAAAAATAAACAGAAAAACTCAGTTGGCATTGCTGGCTGAGTTTTATTCGAAAGAAGGAAATATGAATACAAATCTTGCAAGTTTTATCGTTGGACTTATCATCGATGAAAATGACCGTTTTTACTTTGTGCAAAAGGATGGTCAAACCTATGCACTTTCCAAGGAAGAAGGGCAACATACAGTAGGGGATACGGTCAAAGGTTTTGCCTACACGGATATGAAGCAAAAACTCCGCTTGACCACTCTAGAAGTGACTGCGACTCAGGACCAATTTGGTTGGGGAACCGTAACAGAAGTTCGTAAAGACTTGGGTGTCTTTGTGGATACAGGTCTGCCCGATAAGGAAGTCGTAGTATCACTAGATATTCTCCCTGAGCTCAAGGAACTCTGGCCAAAGAAGGGGGATAAACTCTACATTCGTCTCGAAGTGGACAAGAAAGACCGTATCTGGGGACTCTTGGCTTATCAAGAAGACTTCCAACGTCTGGCTCGTCCTGCCTATAACAACATGCAGAACCAAAACTGGCCAGCTATCGTTTACCGCCTCAAGCTGTCAGGAACTTTTGTTTACCTGCCAGAGAATAACATGCTTGGTTTTATCCATCCTAGTGAGCGCTACGCAGAGCCACGTTTGGGACAAGTTTTAGATGCGCGTGTCATTGGTTTCCGCGAGGTTGACCGCACTCTGAACCTCTCCCTTAAACCGCGTTCTTTTGAGATGTTGGAAAATGATGCCCAGATGATTTTGACCTACTTGGAAAGCAATGGCGGTTTTATGACCTTGAATGATAAGTCATCCCCTGAGGATATCAAGGCAACCTTTGGCATTTCTAAAGGTCAGTTCAAGAAAGCACTCGGAGGCTTGATGAAGGCTGGTAAAATCAAGCAAGACCAGTTTGGGACAGAGTTGATTTAAACCTTATAGACATGATAAAGAAACTTGAAGAAATGAGTTTAGAGGAACTCTGGCAACTTTTTCCTATTTTTCTAGTAGAGCACAAGTCAGAGTGGAAAGACTGGTATGAATCGGAAAAAACAAGTCTGAAAAAAATATTGGGTGCAAATGTTATTAAAAGAATAGAACATATCGGTAGCACTGCTATCCCTAATATTTGGGCCAAAAATATCGTTGATATTCTGCTAGAAGTAGGTAAAATAGAGGATTTAGCAAGAGTTAGGGATTTATTGGTGAAGAATGGTTGGCTAGTGATGTCGGAGAGTCCTACCAGGATTTCGCTAAATAAAGGATATACAGAGCAGGGATTTGCTGAGAAAGTTTTTCATTTACATTTGCGAATGGCGGGAGATCATGACGAGATTTATTTTAGAGATTATCTCTGCCAGCATCCAGATATTGCCCAAGCGTATCAGGAATTAAAACTAAGTTTGTGGAAAAAATTTGAACACGATCGAGACGCCTATACAGATGCGAAAACAGATTTTATAAACCACTACGTTTCAGAGGCTAAGTCCAGTAATTTTCAAGAATCAGAAAAGTGTCATTAAAAAACTCTTGATAGGAGAAAGAATTGAGAAAATCATTTTACAGTTGGCTCATGACTGAGCGCAATCCTAAAAGTAACAGTCCTAAAGCTATCTTGGCAGACCTCGCTTTTGAAGAGTCAGCCTTCCCAAAACACACGGATGATTTTGATGAGGTAAGTCGCTTTTTGGAGGAGCATGCCAGTTTCTCTTTTAACCTAGGAGACTTTGACGCCATCTGGCAAGAATACTTAGAACACTAGAGACAATGAGATGAGGCTAGTATTTTATTGTTCTCTTTGCTATAATAAAAAGAAATAAACGGATTAGAGAGGTTCTTTATTTGAAGGAACATTCAATAGACATTCAACTGAGTCATCCAGATGACTTGTTTCATCTTTTTGGATCCAACGAGCGCCATCTTCGTTTGATGGAAGAAGAGCTCGATGTGGTGATTCATGCCCGTACGGAGATTGTCCAGGTTTTGGGAGAAGAAGCTGCATGCGAGGAAGCCCGTCAGGTTATCCAAGCCTTGATGGTCTTGGTGAATCGAGGAATGACGGTTGGCACGCCAGATGTGGTGACGGCTATTACCATGGTCAAAAATGATGAAATTGATAAGTTTGTCGCCCTTTACGAAGAAGAAATTATCAAGGACAATACTGGGAAACCGATCCGTGTCAAAACCTTAGGTCAAAAACTTTATGTGGACAGTGTCAAACAGCATGATGTGACCTTTGGAATCGGACCAGCAGGGACAGGGAAGACCTTTCTTGCAGTGACTTTGGCAGTAACTGCCCTTAAACGTGGGCAGGTCAAGCGAATTATCCTAACTCGTCCAGCAGTGGAAGCTGGTGAGAGTCTTGGATTTCTTCCGGGTGATCTCAAGGAAAAGGTGGACCCTTACCTTCGACCTGTTTACGATGCCTTGTATCAGATTTTAGGAAAAGACCAGACGACTCGTCTTATGGAGCGTGAAATTATCGAGATTGCGCCCCTTGCCTACATGCGTGGACGGACCTTGGACGATGCTTTTGTTATTCTCGATGAGGCACAAAATACGACCATCATGCAGATGAAGATGTTCCTGACTCGTTTAGGATTTAATTCTAAGATGATTGTCAATGGAGATATCAGTCAGATTGACCTGCCGCGTAATGTCAAGTCCGGTTTGATTGATGCCCAAGAAAAGCTTAAGAATATTCACCAAATCGACTTTGTTCATTTTTCAGCTAAGGATGTGGTTCGTCATCCAGTTGTCTCTCAGATTATCCGAGCTTATGAACCAGCTCCACTTAAAAATGAAGAAAAGAAGGAAGAGACAGAATAACAAAAGAAGAGCAGTTCCATTTGAACTGCTCTTCTTCTTTTTAATGAGTGTCTAGATTTAAACAAGTTCGTCGATAGACGTATGATCTTTATCGAGGCCTTGAGCAACTGGGAGGCTGGTCAAGTAACCTTGATAAGTGGTCACACCTTGACGCAAGCCCTCATCTTCAGCAATTGCTTGTGCGAATCCTTTGCCAGCCAGAGCTTCGATATAAGGAAGAGTGACATTTGTTAGGGCGATAGTAGAAGTACGGGCAACCGCACCAGGGATATTGGCAACGGCATAGTGGAGAACACCGTGTTTCTCATAGACAGGTTCATCGTGCGTTGTCACACGGTCAGCTGTCTCGATAACGCCACCTTGGTCAACGGCAACGTCAACGATGACAGAGCCTGGACGCATTTGTTTGACCATCTCATCTGTCACTAATTTCGGAGCCTTGGCACCAGGGATGAGAACTGCACCAATCACCACATCAGCATCTCTCACACTTGCTTCGATGTTGAATGAATTGGACATAAGAGTTTGGATTTGGTTTCCAAAGACTTCTTCTAGAACTGAGAGTCGTTTGGCACTGATATCTAAAATAGTCACTTGAGCACCGAGTCCAAGGGCAATGCGGGCAGCATGTGTACCGACGACACCACCACCGATGATGGTTACTTTTCCTTTTGAAACACCTGGTACACCACCTAGTAGGACACCAGAGCCACCAGCTTGCTTAGTAAGGAAGTGAGCTCCGATTTGAACGGCCATACGACCTGCAACTTCACTCATAGGAACGAGGAGTGGTAGTTGTCCTTGATTGTCACGGACCGTTTCATAGGCAATTCCTGTTGTTTTGGCTGCTAGCATAGCATCTGCCAATTCTGGAGCAGCGGCCATGTGCAAGTAAGTGAAGAGGAGAAGATCATCACGCAAATAACCGTATTCAGAAGCTAGTGGTTCTTTTACTTTCACGACTAATTCGGCAGCCCAGGCTTCAGCAGCAGTAGCGACAATCTCAGCTCCTTGCTTTTGATAGTCCGCATCAGTAAATCCTGAACCGAGACCAGCATTTGTTTCGATGAGAACACGATGTCCACGACTGACTAAACTGTGGACGCCAGCAGGAGTGAGGGCAACACGGTTTTCATTATTTTTAATTTCTTTTGGGATTCCGATTAACATAGAGATAACCTACCTTTCAATTGACGGGATTATTATAGTTGTCACATTCCATTTCATAAATCAAAAATGTGATGGTTATATTTTATATGAAACCGCTTCAAAAATCAAGAAAAACTTGTTATCAAAATTTATTTATGCTAGACTAGTGGGAATCAAGTTTTAATGGAGGGAAAAGTATGGAATCAATATTTGTGAAATTTGCCCAGTATCCGTCTATAGAAACAGAGCGTTTGTTGCTCCGACCTGTAACCTTGGATGATGCGGATGCTATGTTTCAGTATGCCTCAGACAGAGAAAATACGCGCTACACTTTTCCAACCAATCAAAGCTTGGAAGAAACCAAGAATAACATCGCTCAGTTCTACTTGGCCAATCCCTTGGGACGATGGGGAATCGAACTAAAAAGCAATGGTCAGTTTATCGGTACCATTGACCTGCACAAGATTGATCCTGTTCTTAAGAAAGCAGCTATTGGCTACATTATCAATAAAAAATATTGGAATCAAGGATTGACGACAGAAGCCAATCGAGCCGTGATTGAGCTGGCTTTTGAGAAGATTGGGATGAACAAGTTAGTTGCTTTATACGATAAGGATAATCCGGCGTCAGGAAAGGTCATGGAGAAATCAGGCATGCGCTTTTCCCACGAAGAAGCTTATGCTTGTATGGACCAGCATGAAAAAGGACGCATCGTTACAAGGGTTCATTATGTCTTGACTAAGGAAGACTATTTTACAAATAAATAAGCAGTTGAAAAGAAATTTTCGACTGTTTTTTTATTTCTCTTGCGAATAACTTAAGAGAGGAGAAAATATGGAAGCAATTATCGAGAAAATCAAAGAGTATAAAATCATTGTCATCTGTGCTGTTTTAGGCTTGGCCTTGGGCGCATTTTTCCTACTAAAGCCAACTACACAGACACCCGTCACAGAAACAAATTTGCAGACTGAAGTCGCAGCTGTTTCAAAGGATTCATCGTCTGAAAAAGAAGTGAAAAAGGAGGAAAGGGACGAACCCCTTGAACAAGATTTGATTACAGTGGATGTCAAAGGTGCCGTTAAATCGCCAGGGATTTATGATTTGCCAGTAGGCAGTCGTGTTCATGATGCCGTTCAGAAAGCTGGTGGCTTGACAGAGGAGGCAGATAGTAAGTCGCTCAATCTCGCTCAGAAAGTCAGTGACGAGGCTCTTGTATATGTTCCAACTAAGGGGGAAGAATCAGCTAGTCAGCAGACTGCCTCTGGAACGACTCCTTCGTCAAGTAAAGAAAAGAAGGTCAACCTCAATAAAGCTAGTCTGGAAGAACTCAAGCAGGTCAAAGGCTTGGGAGGAAAACGAGCCCAGGATATTATCGACCATCGTGAGACGAATGGCAAATTCAAGTCGGTAGATGAATTAAAGAGGGTCTCTGGCATTGGCGCTAAGACCATAGAAAAGCTAAAAGATTATGTCACAGTGGATTAAGAATTTTCCTATCCCCCTAATCTATCTGAGTTTTCTGTTACTCTGGCTTTACTATGCAATTTTTGGAGCGTCCTATCTCGCACTGCTAGGTTTTGTTTTTTTGCTTGTCTGTCTCTTTTTCCAATTTCCTTGGAAATCGGCTGGTAAAGTTCTAGCGATTTGTGGAGTTTTTGGATTTTGGTTTCTGTTTCAAACTTGGCAACAGGCACAAGCTAGTCAGAACCTAGTGGGTTCTGTTGAGAGGATACGGATTTTGCCTGATACTATCAAAGTCAATGGAGATAGTCTGTCCTTTCGGGGCAAGTCTGATGGACGCATTTTCCAAGTTTATTATAAACTCCAGTCTGAGGAGGAGAAAGAGCATTTTCAGGCCTTGGCAGACCTTTATGAGATAGAGCTAGAAGGAAAACTTTCCGAGCCAGAAGGTCAAAGGAATTTTGGTGGATTTGACTACCAAGCCTATCTAAAGACCCAGGGGATTTACCAGACACTGACTATCAAGAACATCCAGTCACTTAAACAGGTTAGCAGTTGGGATATAGGAGAAAATTTGTCCAGCTTACGTCGAAAGGCTGTAGTTTGGATCAAGACGCACTTTCCAGATCCTATGCGCAATTATATGACAGGTCTTCTTTTAGGACATTTGGACACAGACTTTGAGGAGATGAATGAGCTCTATTCTAGTCTTGGAATTATCCATCTCTTTGCCTTGTCGGGTATGCAGGTGGGCTTCTTTATGGATGCCTTTAAGAAACTCCTCTTACGATTGGGCTTGAGCCAAGAAAAGTTGAAGTGGCTGACCTATCCTTTTTCCCTTATCTATGCCGGTCTGACAGGATTTTCAGCATCGGTCATTCGCAGTCTCTTGCAAAAGTTACTGGCCCAACATGGTCTTAAGGGCTTGGATAATTTTGCCTTGACAGTCCTTGTCCTCTTTATCATCATGCCCAACTTTTTCATGACAGCTGGAGGGGTCTTGTCCTGCGCCTATGCTTTTATCTTGACCATGACCAGCAAAGAAGGCGATGGGTTCAAGGCTGTTGCCAGAGAAAGTCTGGTCATTTCCTTGGGAATATTGCCCATTCTATCCTTCTATTTTGCGGAATTTCAGTCTTGGTCTATCCTTTTGACTTTTGCCTTTTCCTTTCTGTTTGATGTGGTCTTCTTACCGCTTTTGTCTATTTTATTTGCCTTTTCATTTCTCTACCCAGTCATTCAGTTTAACTTTGTCTTTGAGTGGTTGGAGAATATCATTCGCTTGGTATCGCAACTGGCAAGCAGGCCCCTGGTCTTCGGACAACCCAACGCATGGCTTTTGATTCTTCTCTTAGTTTCATTAGCCTTAGTCTATGACATGAGGAAAAACATTAAAAGACTAGTAGGATTCAGTCTCTTTATTGTGGGTCTCTTTTTCCTGACCAAGCATCCGCTGGAAAATGAAATCACCATGCTGGATGTTGGGCAAGGGGAGAATATTTTCCTACGGGATGTAACTGGGAAAACCATTCTCATAGATGTAGGTGGTAAGGAAGAGTCTACTAAGAAAATCGAGGCTTGGCAAGAAAAGGTGACAACCAGCAATGCTCAGCGAAACTTGATTCCCTATCTAAAAAGTCGAGGAGTAGATAAGATTGATCAGCTGGTTTTGACAAATACAGACAAGGAGCATGTTGGTGATTTACTGGAGGTGACTAAGGCTTTCCATGTTGGGGAGATTTTAGTATCAAAAGGAAGTCTGACACAGAAGGAATTTGTAGCGGAACTAGAAGCAAGTCAAAACAAGGTACGTAGTGTGGCAGCTGGGGAGAATTTCCCGATTTTTGGCAGTTACTTAGAAGTCCTATCTCCAAGGAAGATTGGAGATGGGAATCGTGATGATTCTCTGGTTCTTTATGGAAAACTCTTGGATAAGTATTTTCTCTTTACTGGAAACTTGGAGGAAAAAGGAGAGAAGGATCTTCTAAAGCAATACCCTGACTTAGAGGTGGATGTCCTGAAAGCAGGCCAACATGGTGCTAAAACCTCATCAAATCCAGCTTTCCTAGAAAAAATCAAACCACAAATTACTCTCATTTCAGTCGGAAAGAGCAATCGTACGAAACTTCCCCATCAGGAAACCTTGACACGACTGGAAAGTATCAAGAGTAAGATTTACCGAACTGACCAGCAAGGGGCTATCCGCTTTACAGGGTGGAATAGTTGGAGAATTGAAACGGTTCGATAAAATAGACAAACTTTTCGAAAAATTGACTTTTTATCTTGACAAGGGATAGAAAACTTGGTATCATATAAAAGTTGAGAAAAGCAGAAGTGAGAGCTTCTCGCCTTGTGACATCAAGTTGCCTGGCCCTACGGATGAAAAGTTTCTAAGAAACGCTATCATAACGTGCGGGCTTGTATTATTACGAGTCCGCTATTGTTTTTCTCTAATAATAAAAAAGAGGTGAAAACCATAGCAAAGCAAGACTTATTCATCAATGATGAAATTCGTGTACGTGAAGTTCGCTTGATCGGTCTTGAGGGAGAACAGCTAGGCATTAAGCCACTCAGCGAAGCGCAAGCATTGGCTGATAGTGCAAATGTTGACTTAGTATTGATTCAACCCCAAGCAAAACCGCCTGTTGCTAAAATTATGGACTACGGTAAGTTCAAATTTGAGTATCAGAAAAAGCAAAAAGAACAACGTAAAAAACAAAGTGTTGTTACTGTGAAAGAAGTTCGTCTGAGTCCAACTATTGACAAGGGTGACTTTGACACAAAACTTCGCAATGCACGCAAGTTCCTTGAAAAAGGAAATAAAGTTAAGGTATCCATTCGCTTTAAAGGGCGTATGATCACCCATAAAGAGATTGGTGCAAAAGTTTTAGCCGAGTTTGCTGAAGCAACACAAGATATTGCGATCATCGAACAACGAGCTAAGATGGATGGACGCCAAATGTTCATGCAGTTGGCGCCAGCAACTGACAAAAAATAAGTGTCAGAAAGTTAAATAAAGGAGAAAAAATCATGCCAAAACAAAAAACACACCGCGCATCAGCTAAACGTTTCAAACGTACAGGTTCTGGTGGACTTAAACGTTTCCGTGCTTACACTTCTCACCGTTTCCACGGAAAAACTAAGAAACAACGTCGTCATCTTCGTAAAGCATCTATGGTGCATTCAGGAGATTTCAAACGTATCAAAGCAATGCTTACTCGCTTGAAATAATAGCCTAACAGTAAGTAAACAATTCTAGGAAATATTTGGAGGAAATAAAACATGGCACGTGTTAAAGGTGGCGTTGTATCACGCAAACGTCGTAAACGTATTCTTAAATTAGCAAAAGGTTACTATGGAGCTAAACACATCTTGTTCCGTACTGCAAAAGAACAAGTAATGAACTCTTACTACTATGCATACCGTGACCGTCGTCAAAAGAAACGTGACTTCCGCAAATTGTGGATCACTCGTATCAACGCGGCAGCTCGTATGAACGGACTTTCATACTCACAATTGATGCATGGTTTGAAATTGGCTGAGATCGAAGTAAACCGTAAAATGCTTGCTGACTTGGCTGTTAACGATGCAGCAGCTTTCACAGCTCTTGCAGATGCAGCTAAAGCAAAACTTGGTAAATAATAATTGATAAGACTGGAACAGGATTGTCCCAGTCTTTTTAAAAATAAGAGAGAATATATGGCTTCAAAAATGCTACACACTTGTTTGCGAGTAGAAAATCTTGAAAAATCAATCGCATTTTATCAAGATGCTTTTGGTTTTAAAGAATTGCGTCGCAGGGATTTTCCAGACCATGCCTTCACGATTGTCTATCTAGGACTTGATGGTGATGACTACGAGTTGGAGTTGACCTATAACTATGATCACGGTCCTTACGTGGTAGGAGACGGCTTTGCCCATATCGCCCTCAGTACACCTGACCTTGAGGCCCTACATCAAGAACATAGCGCTAAAGGCTATGAGGTGACAGCCCCTAATGGACTTCCAGGAACCCCACCAAACTATTATTTTGTCAAGGACCCTGATGGCTACAAGGTCGAAGTCATTCGTGAAAAATAATCCAGTACAGTCAAGTAGAATGTTCGTTTTCTACTTGACTTTTTTTCTTTGAAAGAGTATACTAATACAAATTTAACCTTTAAGGGGAGTCCAGAGAGACTCACAAGGTGTCAGATAAAAGGGATAGGGGACTCTCTGTGGAGACTTTTTAAGTGTGCGCATGAGTTCTAGCCTAACCTAACTGAGGCCTTGCATTAGCAAGGCCTTTTCTTTATCTGGTCCCCTTAAATTTAAGGAGGAAAATCATGAATCCCACATGTAAGAAGCGTTTGGGTGCCATTCGTTTAGAAACCATGAAGGTTGTTGCACAGGAGGAAATCGCTCCAGCAATTTTTGAATTAGTCCTAGAAGGGAAAATGGTTGAAGCTATGCGAGCAGGCCAATTTCTCCATCTGCGCGTGCCTGATGATTCCCATCTCTTGCGTCGCCCTATTTCAATCTCATCTATTGACAAAGCAAACAAGCAGTGTCGCCTCATTTATCGGATTGAAGGTGCTGGGACAGCTATTTTTTCAACATTAAACCAGGGAGATACTCTTGATGTAATGGGACCTCAGGGGAATGGTTTTGACTTGTCTGATCTGAACGACCAGAGCCAAGTTCTCCTCGTTGGTGGTGGGATTGGTGTTCCACCCTTGCTTGAGGTGGCTAAGGAATTGCATGCGAGTGGAGTGACAGTAGTGACAGTCCTCGGTTTTGCGACTAAGGATGCTGTTATTCTCGAAACCGAATTGGCCCAATATGGTCAGGTATTTGTAACGACAGATGATGGTTCTTATAGCATCAAGGGAAATGTTTCTGTTGTCATCAATGATTTAGACAGTCAATTTGATGCTGTTTACTCATGTGGGGCACCTGGAATGATGAAGTACATCAATCAAACCTTTTATGACCACCCAAGAGCCTACCTATCTCTGGAATCTCGTATGGCTTGTGGGATGGGGGCTTGCTATGCCTGTGTCCTAAAAGTGCCAGATAGTGAGACCGTCAGCCAACGCGTCTGTGAAGATGGCCCTGTTTTCCGCACAGGAACAGTTGTATTATAAGGAGAAAGTCATGACTACAAATCGTTTACAAGTTTCTCTCCCTGGTTTAGATTTGAAAAATCCGATTATACCAGCATCAGGCTGTTTTGGTTTTGGTCAAGAGTATGCCAAGTACTATGATTTAGACCTTTTAGGCTCCATTATGATCAAGGCGACGACACTTGAACCCCGTTTTGGCAATCCTACTCCGAGAGTAGCTGAGACACCTGCTGGTATGCTCAATGCAATCGGTTTACAAAATCCTGGTTTAGAAGCTGTTTTGGCTGAAAAACTTCCTTGGTTGGAAAGAGAATATCCAAATCTTCCTATCATCGCTAATGTAGCTGGCTTTTCAAAACAAGAGTACGCTGCCGTTTCTCGAGGAATTTCCAAGGCAGCAAATGTAAAAGCTATCGAGCTTAATATCTCCTGCCCGAATGTAGATCACGGCAATCATGGACTTCTGATTGGGCAAGATCCTGACTTGGCTTATGAAGTGGTAAAAGCGGCTGTGGAAGCCTCTGATGTGCCAGTCTATGTCAAGCTTACTCCTAGTGTAACGGATGTTGTCACTATTGCTAAAGCAGCAGAAGATGCAGGAGCAAGTGGCCTAACCATGATCAATACTCTAGTCGGTATGCGCTTTGACCTCAAAACTAGAAAGCCAATCCTAGCCAATGGAACAGGTGGAATGTCAGGTCCAGCAGTCTTTCCAGTAGCCCTCAAACTCATCCGCCAAGTCGCCCAAACAACCGACCTTCCCATTATTGGAATGGGGGGAGTGGATTCTGCTGAAGCAGCGCTAGAAATGTATCTGGCTGGTGCCTCTGCCATCGGAGTTGGAACAGCCAACTTTACCAATCCTTATGCCTGTCCTGATATCATCGAACATCTACCAAAAGTTATGGATAAATATGGCATTAGCAGTTTGGAAGATCTCCGTCAGGAAGTCAAAGCCAGTCTGAGATAAGCTAGGTCTTCCTTATCGTCAACAAGAAATAGAATCTTCATCAATTTGTAATATTTCCGTCGATTAACTATGTTACAATAGGGTTTAGAAAACGTTATTGGAGCATTTAAATGAAACGATGGAAAGTGGCCCTAGTAAGTGCTGGCTTATTGGGGTGTTTTTTTACTGTAGTGGAGACAGCAAAAGCAGAAGAGGGAACTTGGCAAGGAAAGACCTACCTCAAAGCAGACGGGAAACCAGCAACCAACCAATGGATTTATGACCAAACGCATCAGAACTGGTTTTATCTTAAAGATGATGGTCAACGTGCAGAAAATGGTTGGTTTACTGTTGGTGGTAAAGATTACTATTTTAACGAAGCTGGAAAATTAGCTACGAAAACGTGGGTTGGCCAGTATTATGTGACTGAAAGTGGTGCTAAAGCCAAGGAACAGTGGGTATTTAATCAGGAACAAGAATCCTGGTATTATCTCAAGTCTGATGGTCAGAAAGCTCAAAACGAATGGATTCAACAAGGTCAGGAAAAATATTACCTTAAAGAAGACGGGAAAATGGCCAAAGATGAGTGGATCACTCAAGGGGAGAATCAATACTACATCAATTCACAAGGTAAAATGCTGAAAAATGCTTGGCTTGGTAAGAGCTATATATCAGAAAATGGTCATAAGGTTAAACAAGCCTGGATTTATGATGACAACTATAGCAGTTGGTTCTACCTTCAACAAGATGGTACCTATGCTGAAAATGGCTGGTTAACCATAGATGGAAAGGATTACCATTTTAAATCAGGCGGTTATCTTTCAACTGAGCGCTGGATTGATCGCTTCTATGTTGCGAAGAGTGGAGCTAAATTGAAATCGGAATGGCTTTTTGATAAGAATTATGATGCTTGGTTTTACTTGAAAGCTGACGGAACCTATGCCGAAAAAGGCTGGGAAACGATTAAAGAAAAAGATTACCATTTCAAATCAGGTGGCTATCTTTCTACCGAGCGCTGGATTGACCGTTTCTATGTTGCGAAGAGTGGAGCCAAACTGAAATCGGAATGGCTCTTTGACAAGAATTATAACTCTTGGTTTTACTTGAAAGCTGACGGAACCTATGCTGAAAAAGGTTGGCAAACCATCAAAGGCAAGGATTACCATTTCAAATCAGGCGGCTACCTCTCTACGGAAACTTGGATTGACCGCAGTTATGTGACGAGCAGTGGTGCAAAAGCTGGCAAAGGGTGGCTCTTTGACAAGAATTATAACTCTTGGTTCTATATTAACGCTGATGGAAATTATGCTAATAAAGAATGGCTCTGGGATAATGGTTACTACTATCTCAAATCTGGTGGTTATATGGCTGCGAGTGAGTGGGTATGGTACAAGAACAATTGGTTCTACCTCAAGTCAAATGGAAAGATGGCTGAGAAAGAATTAATCTACGATTCATCCGACCAATCATGGTATTACCTTAAATCCGGCGGTTATATGGCAAAAAATGAAACTGTGGATGGTCATACCTTGGATGCTTCTGGTAGATGGCATGTTGCGGATAAAACCAAGTATTACAAAGTTAAACCAATCACAGCCTATGTCTATAGTGCATCTGGAGAAATCTTAAGTTACATTAACCAAGGAAGCATTGTTTCACTGGATAGCTCGACGCGAAAAGGCGGCCGACTTGCAGTTTCGATTTCTGGCTTGTCTGGCTATATGAATCAAAGTGATTTGACAGCAGTAGATGAAGGAAGCGAGTTTATCCCTCATTATACTAGTGATGGGAAATTCCTCTACCATGAACTCTCTCCTTATACGAGTATCAAAGTAGCTCCACACACATCTGCCATGGTTATTGGTAAGAAGTACTACTCAACTGATGGAGAGCATTTTGATGGCTTTACCATTAAAAATCCTTTTCTCTATAAAAACTTGAGAGAACCAAGTAATTATAGTGCAGCTGAATTGGATAAACTGTATTCGATGATGAACTTGCAGGATAGTCCTCTCGCAGGTAAAGGAGCGACTTTCAAAGAAGCTGAAGAACGCTACGGTGTCAATGCCCTTTACTTGATGGCACATAGCGCCCTTGAAAGTGCGTGGGGTCGTAGCCAAATTGCCAGAGATAAGAACAACTTCTTTGGTATTGCTGCTTATGATACGAGCCCATATCTCTCAGCCAAGAGCTTTGATAATGTGGATAAAGGAATCCTTGGAGCCGCCAAGTGGATCCGTGAGAACTACATCGACTATGGCAGAGACCACCTTGGAAATAAAGCAACCGGAATGAATGTTCGCTATGCTTCTGATCCATACTGGGGTGAGAAAATAGCCAGCATCATGATGACCATCAATAGTAGACTTGGTGGGAAAGACTAATCAAAAGAAATCAACGGTAACTACTGAAAAAGTGGTTATCGTTTTTGTTTTGAACATTGGAGGATAAATAGTATAATAATAGTCTCTTTATTCTTGAATAATTAACAAAATGATAGTAGAATGAAAGAGGAGATATTAATCTAATCATTATATAAAAATAAAGGAGATTTTTATGAAAAAGCTACTATCCTTCTCAATTGCCTTACTTTCAATCACAACACTAGTTGCTTGTTCTGGACATAAGGCGGAATCAAAGGTCCCAGAAGAAAAAATTGAACAGAAACAAATCAAGTTTGATGAGAAGTTGTTTAAAGAAGCTGGACTCTTGCCTTTTAAAAATGAGAAGCAACTAGAACTTGGGGAATTAGATTCTAAATCACGCGCAACGGGTGCTCATATTCAACTTAAGGACAGTGATGAGCCAACTGAGAAGAGAGAGTCCAAGTTGACTTATGATCCAGTTGGATGGCACAATTATAAATTCTTTTACGGTGATGGCTCTAAAAAGGCTTGGTTGATGAATCGTGGTCATTTGGTTGGGTACCAGTTTAGCGGATTGAACGATGAAAAGAAAAACTTGGTTCCTATGACTAACTGGCTCAATGCTGGAAATTATTCTGGAACAGATGACCAAAACCAAAGTAGCATGCTTTACTATGAAAATCGATTGGACTCCTGGTTGGCCAATCATCCAAACTACTATCTTGATTATAAGGTGACCCCAATCTATCAAAAGGACGAATTGATCCCGAGACAGATTGAATTGCAGTATGTGGGAATAGATGAAAATGGCAAACTCTTGGAAATCAAGGTGGGTGGTAGTAAAGAAAAGGTTGATCAGTATTCAGTGACGCATGTCGTTTTAGACAATGTTTCAGCTAATGCTGAAATCAATTATTTGGACGGTACGGCTAAAAATACAGTTGAAGATGCAAAGATAAAAGAAGAAAAAGAAAAGGCTAAGAAGGAAGCTGAGGAAAAAGCCAAGAAAGAGGCTGAAGAAAAAGAAGCAGCTGAAAAGAAAGCAAAAGAAGAAGAGCAGGAAAAAGCTCGTCAAGCCGCACAAGAAAAGGAAGAAAGCTGGGAATCAAACTCGCAATCAACAAATTCAGGTGGCTACTTTAGAGATAGAAACGGAAGATGGCACAGACCAAATGGTAAATTCGCTTCCAAGAAAGAAATAAGAGAAGCCGGATTGCAGTGGTAGTAAGAATTTAGTAGATATACAGTCAAAAAGCCGTTGGAAAACGGTTTTTTGTTATAATTAATTGAAGAATGTAGAATTAAAGGAGAAAAATTTGATGAGATACATAACTCTTGGTCAAGATGACAAAGAATTATCAGAAATTGTTCTCGGAATGATGAGAATAAAAGATAAGTCTGTAAAAGAAGTTGAAGAGCTTGTAGAAACAGCACTTTCTGTTGGAATCAATGCTTTTGACTTGGCTGATATTTATGGTCGTGGTCGTTGTGAAGAACTGTTAGGTATTGTCCTAAAAAATCGTCCAGATTTAAGAGAAAAGATGTGGATTCAGTCCAAATGTGGCATTCGCATTGAAGAATTTACCTATTTTGATTTTTCTAAGGACTATATTATAAAATCAGTCGACGGAATTTTGCAAAGATTGAAGATTGATCATCTAGATAGCTTGCTTCTTCATCGACCAGATGCTTTGATGGAATCTGACCAAGTAGCAGAAGCCTTTGATCTTCTTTATAAACAAGGTAAGGTCCGAGATTTTGGAGTTTCTAATCAAAATCCTATGATGATGGAGTTGCTTAAAAAAGATGTCAAGCAGCCGTTAGCTGTTAATCAGCTACAATTGAGTGCGGCTTTTACTCCAGGATTCGAATCAGGTTTTCATGTTAATATGGAAGATAGTCAAGCAACTATGCGAGATGGCAGCGTTTTTGAATATTGCAAATTACACGATGTGGTCATTCAAGCATGGTCTGTCTTACAATTCGGGTATTTTAAAGGGAACTTTGTTGGTAATGAGAAATTTCAAGCTTTGAATCAAGTACTTGATCGTCTAGCTTTTAAATATGGAGTAACCCCTTCAACTATTGCCATTTCTTGGATATTGCGTTATCCAGCAAAAATGCAGGCAGTCGTAGGTACAACAAATCCTAAGCATTTGAGAGAAGTTAGCCAAGCGGCAAACTTTAGCTTAACAAGAAAAGAATGGTATGAAATTTATCTTGCAGCAGGGAATAATTTGCCGTAAGTAGAAGCAGATTTAAATAAATCACAGTCAAAAAGCCGTTGGAAAACGGTTTTTTGTTATAATTAAATGAAGAATGTAGCATTAAAGGAGAAAAACATGACATTTGAAGAGATCCTGCCTGGGTTAAAAGCCAAGAAAAAATATGTACGAACTGGTTGGGGAGGGGCTGAAAACTATGTCCAACTCTTTGACACTATCGAACAAAACGGGGTTGCACTTGAAGTGACGCCCTATTTCCTAATCAACGTGTCTGGAGAAGGGGAAGGTTTTTCCATGTGGAGTCCGACACCTTGTGATGTTTTGGCGACAGATTGGGTAGAAGTGAATGACTAAATGTGTACTCATTACAGGTGTGAGTTCAGGGATTGGTCTGGCTCAAGCCTGCCTCTTTTTAGAGAAGGGGTATCAAGTATATGGAGTTGACCAAGGTGAAAATCCACTCTTACAGGGTGATTTCCACTTTTTACAGAGAGATTTGACCTTGGACTTGGAGCCAATTTTTGACTGGTGTCCTTATGTGGATGTTTTGTGCAATACTGCTGGAGTTTTGGATGATTTCAAACCACTTTTGGAACAATCAGCCCAGGAAATTCAAGAGATTTTTGAAATCAACTATGTGACTCCTGTTGAGTTGACTCGCTATTATTTGACGCAAATGCTGGAAAATAAAAAAGGAATCATCATCAATATGTGTTCGATTGCTTCAAGTCTAGCTGGCGGAGGTGGTCACGCCTATACCTCGTCTAAGCACGCCTTAGCTGGCCTTACCAAGCAGTTGGCTCTAGACTATGCTGAGGCTGGTATTCAGATTTTTGGGATTGCTCCAGGGGCAGTCAAGACAGCCATGACTGCTGCCGACTTTGAGCCAGGTGGATTGGCTGACTGGGTGGCTAGTGAAACGCCAATCAAGCGCTGGATCGAGCCAGAGGAAGTAGCAGAGATTAGCCTTTTCTTAGCAAGTGGAAAAGCGAGCGCCATGCAAGGACAAATCCTGACCATTGATGGTGGCTGGTCTTTGAAGTAGGAGGAGATAGATGGAAATCAAAAAACACTTTGGAGTCTATGCTGTTTGCTTTGAAAATGGGAAGTTACTCTGCATTGAAAAAACGAGGGGCCCTTATCAACATCGTTATGATCTACCCGGTGGTAGTCAGCAACTTGGTGAAGGATTGACGGAAACGTTGATTAGAGAAGTTATGGAAGAGACAGGATTTACTGTTAGAAGCTACTCAAATCCTCGAATCTACGATGTTTTCGTCAGGGAAGAGTTAACAAATTTTACGGTTCACCATATCATGGCATTTTATGATATTGAGATAAACAAGAAGAAAGCTCAAGTCACGATTTCTGAAGCTGTCTCTGATGGTGCGAATGATTCACTCGGATATGTTTGGATGGATATTCAAGAGATAACAGAAAAAAATGCATCGCCATTAGTCTTGAAGGTCAAAGCAGAGTTATTAGGATTTCCAGAGCTGGACAAGACCTTGTATATGAATTGGAAGGTGAATGTCTATGCAAAACCTACTAGCTCTTAGTGGAGAACAAATTGTTGAAAAAGTTTATCCTCAGTTATTGCACCACGTCGGTATGATTCGTGGAGAATACTTACTGAGAGAGCTTAATCAAAACATCCTATTAGCAAGTTGCCAGCAATTTGTAAAAGGAGTAAGTAAAAAATTACAAAGGAGCAAACTATGACACCGCAAGAAATGTGGAATATTTACAAGCAAATTAACCCCGCGATTGGAGATGAGATAGATGTCTGGGCTTTTGGAGTGGAAGCAGATCTCTTGGCCGACTTGGTTCTAAGAGGCGAAAAGACTGCAACCGCCTCAGCCTACGACCTCTACGCACTAGAAGACGAACCCCTTCCGCAAGAAGGAACCTTTGATGTCATTTTAGACAGTCAAGATCAGGCTGTCTGCATTGTCGAAATTACCAAGGTTTCCGTTCAGCCTTTTCATCAAGTTTCTGCTGACCATGCCTACAAGGAAGGTGAGGGGGATAAATCTTTGGACTATTGGCGCCAGGTTCATGAAGACTGTTTCACGGAGTGGCTGGAGGAAGCGGGCTTGACTTTTACACCTGACAGCAAGGTTGTTTTAGAAGAATTTCGCAAGGTCTACCCACTCTAGACTGCAGAAGGAAGAAAGTTTTGGAAATTACCGTCCAATCCTTTTTTCCTAAGCAAAACATGATATAATAAGTTTGTTTGAAGAAGAGTAAAACTCTTAAACTTAGAATAGGAGAAAACTATGCAAGCAGTAGAACATTTTATTACCCAATTTGTTCCTGAACACTATGATTTATTTTTAGACTTGAGTCGTGAGACCAAGACCTTTTCTGGGAAGGTGACCATCACTGGTCAAGCACAGAGTGACCGTATTTCCCTTCACCAAAAAGACTTGGAAATCGCTTCTGTAGAAGTTGCGGGTCAAGCTCGTCCATTTACAGTTGACCATGACAATGAAGCCCTTCATATCGAATTGGCTGAGGCTGGCAAAGTTGAATTGGTCATCGCCTTTTCAGGAAAAATCACAGACAATATGACAGGGATTTACCCTTCTTACTACACAGTTGATGGTATCAAGAAGGAAGTCTTGTCTACTCAATTCGAGAGCCATTTTGCGCGTGAAGCCTTCCCATGTGTGGATGAGCCTGAAGCCAAAGCAACTTTTGACCTTTCTCTTCGTTTTGACCAAGCAGAAGGTGAATTGGCCTTGTCAAACATGCCAGAAATTAATGTTGAAAACCGTAAGGAAACAGGCATCTGGAAGTTTGAGACAACACCTCGCATGTCTTCTTACTTGTTGGCCTTTGTTGCTGGTGATTTGCAAGGGGTAACGGCTAAAACTAAAAACGGTACCCTCGTCGGTGTCTACTCAACGAAAGCCCACCCACTATCTAACCTTGATTTCTCACTAGACATCGCCGTTCGCTCGATCGAGTTTTACGAAGATTACTATGGAGTTAAGTATCCAATCCCTCAATCACTTCACATCGCCCTTCCTGACTTCTCAGCTGGTGCTATGGAAAACTGGGGTCTTGTGACTTATCGTGAAGTTTACTTGGTTGTGGATGAGAACTCAACCTTTGCTAGTCGACAACAAGTTGCCCTTGTTGTGGCACATGAGTTGGCTCACCAATGGTTTGGTAACCTCGTGACTATGAAATGGTGGGATGATCTTTGGCTTAATGAAAGCTTCGCAAACATGATGGAATACGTCTGTGTGGATGCCATCGAACCAAGTTGGAATATCTTTGAAGATTTCCAAACAGGTGGGGTTCCAGCTGCGCTTAAACGCGATGCGACGGATGGCGTGCAGTCTGTTCACGTCGAAGTCAAACACCCAGATGAAATTAATACGCTCTTTGATGGCGCTATCGTCTATGCCAAAGGAAGCCGTCTCATGCACATGCTTCGTCGCTGGCTTGGCGATGCGTATTTTGCTAAAGGCTTGCATGCTTACTTTGAAAAGCACCAGTACAGCAACACCATCGGTCGTGACCTTTGGAATGCCCTTGGTCAAGCATCAGGACGTGATGTTGCAGCCTTCATGGATTCTTGGTTGGAACAGCCTGGTTATCCAGTTCTCACTGTCAAAGTTGAAAATGATGTTTTGAAGATTTCACAAAAACAATTCTTTATCGGTGAGCACGAAGACAAGAACCGCCTCTGGGTAGTGCCACTCAACAGCAACTGGAAAGGCCTACCAGATACACTTGAAACTGAAAGCATCGAAATCCCTGGCTACGCCGCTCTTCTTGCTGAAAACGAAGGAGCACTTCGTCTCAACACTGAAAATACAGCCCACTACATTACAGACTATCAAGGAGACTTGTTAGAAGCTGTTCTTGCTGAGCTAGAGACACTTGATAATACAAGCAAACTACAAATCGTTCAAGAACGTCGTCTGCTTGCTGAAGCAGGGCACATTTCTTATGCGGACTTGCTCCCAGTCCTTGATAAACTTTCTAAGGAAGAGTCTTACCTTGTGGTTTCAGCTATTTCTCAAGTGATTTCTGCCCTTGAGCGCTTTATCGATGAAGGAACAGAAACTGAGAAAGCATTTAACAGTCTGGTTGCTAAATTGGCTCGTCATAACTATGACCGTCTTGGTTTTGAAGCCAAAGATGGAGAATCAGATGAGGATGAATTGGTTCGTCAGTTGGCCGTTTCTATGATGATTCGCTCAAATGATGCAGAAGCTAGTCAAGTCGCTAGCCAAATCTTTGTAGCTCACAAGGAAAATCTTGTAGGACTTCCAGCAGCCATCCGTGCTCAAGTTCTCATCAATGAAATGAAACACCATGAGACCAAGGACTTGGTCGCAACTTATCTGGATCTCTACACTCATGCGACGGATGCGGTCTTCAAACGCCAGTTGGCAGGAGCTCTTGCCTATAGTACAGATGCTGACAATATCCAAACTTTGATTAGCTCATGGAAGGATAAATTTGTGGTAAAACCACAAGACCTTTCTTCATGGTACCTCCAATTCCTCGGACACCAAGCAACTCAAGAAACTGTCTGGGTATGGGCGCGTGAAAACTGGGCTTGGATCAAGGCGGCTCTTGGTGGCGACATGAGTTTTGATAGCTTTGTCATCTTCCCATCGCACATCTTTAAAACTGAGCAACGCTTGGCGGAGTACAAGGAATTCTTTGAGCCACAACTTTCTGACCTAGCTCTTAGCCGTAACATCCGTATGGGGATCAAGGATATCGCAGCGCGTGTTGATTTGATTAAGCGTGAAAAAGCAGCAGTCGAAGCTGTTGTAGCCCAATATGCCAAAGCGTAATTCATTCAAAATGTAAACAAAAACTCAACTTTCTATCTGAAAACCAGAGAGAGTTGAGTTTTTTTTAAGGCAATTTTGGTATAATAATCATAACAAGGAGGAGTTTCTGATGATAAAAATCTTATTAGTAGAAGATGACCTGGGTCTATCAAACTCAGTATTTGACTTTTTAGATGATTTTGCAGATGTCATGCAGGTCTTTGATGGAGAAGAAGGTCTCTACGAAGCTGAAAGTGGCGTCTATGACTTGATTTTGCTTGACCTGATGTTGCCTGAAAAAAATGGCTTCCAAGTCTTGAAAGAGTTGCGCGAAAAAGGAATTACGACACCAGTCCTTATCATGACTGCTAAGGAAAGTTTGGATGATAAGGGACATGGTTTTGAGTTGGGAGCGGATGACTACCTCACCAAACCTTTCTACTTAGAAGAACTTAAAATGCGGATTCAAGCCCTTCTCAAACGTTCAGGCAAGTTTAACGAAAATACCTTGACCTATGGGGATGTAGTCGTCAACCTTTCAACGAATGAGGTTAAGGTGGAAGACACACCTGTGGAACTACTCGGAAAAGAGTTTGAGTTATTGGTTTACTTCCTTCAAAATCAAAATGTCATTCTTCCCAAAACACAGATTTTTGACCGCCTATGGGGATTTGATAGTGATACGACTATTTCCGTTGTAGAAGTCTATGTTTCAAAAGTTCGTAAGAAACTGAAGGGGACAGCCTTTGCTGAAAATCTTCAAACCTTGCGTAGTGTCGGGTATATTTTAAAAGATGTTCAATAAACTAAAAAAAACATGGTATGCGGATGATTTCAGCTATTTCATTCGAAACTTCGGAGTGTTCACCCTGATTTTCTCTGCTATGACCTTGATTATCCTTCAGGTCATGCACTCGAGTCTCTATACTTCTGTAGATGAAAAACTACAAGCCCTTAGCACTAGCCCTCAAGCTGTTATCCAATTAGCCCTTAATCGGGCAACTGAAGAAGTCAAAGATATTCAACCAGCAACAGCGGATGCCAGCAAGGCTGAAATCAAACCAAATGTCAGCTCCAATACGGAAGTCTTGCTCTTTGATAAGGATTTTAACCAACTCTTACTGGGCAATCGCTTTTTAGGTTTGGACAAGATCAGGCTGGACAAGAAAGAGTTGAATCACATTCGGCAAATTCAAGTTGTCAATAGCTACGGTCAGGAAGAAACCTACCGGATGATCTTGATGGAAACCAATTCATCCACTGTTTCAAGTAATGTCAAATATGCGGCGGTTTTAATCAATACTAGCCAGCTTGAGCAAATTAGCCAAAACCACGAGCATTTAATTGTTGTAGTCATGGCTAGTTTCTGGCTTCTGTCTTTAATTGCCAGTGTTTACTTGGCACGTGTCAGTGTCAAACCCTTACTGGAAAGTATGCAAAAGCAGAAGTCCTTTGTAGAAAATGCGAGTCACGAACTGAGAACGCCTTTGGCTGTTTTACAAAATCGTTTAGAGACTCTCTTTCGAAAACCAGAAGCGACGATTATGGAATCCAGCGAAAGCATTGCTTCTAGTCTTGAAGAAGTTCGCAACATGCGTTTCCTCACGACAAATCTTCTCAATCTTGCACGTCGAGATGATGGAATCAAACCTGAAGTAGCAGAAGTTTCTCCGCAATTCTTTAAAACAACCTTTGCTAACTATGAGTTGATTGCTTCTGAAAATGATCGTGTTTTTGAATATGAAAATCGGATTTATCGTTCCTTCATGACCGATCAGTTGCTCCTAAAACAGCTCATGACTATCTTGTTTGATAATGCTATCAAGTATACTGAAGAAGATGGAAAAATTGAGTTTGTGGTCCATGCTACGGATCGCCACCTCTATCTATCAGTAACGGATAACGGAATTGGGATTTCAGCTGCCGATAAGAAGAAAATCTTTGACCGCTTTTATCGTGTAGACAAGGCGAGAACCCGTCAGAAAGGTGGTTTTGGTCTAGGACTATCTTTGGCCAAGCAGATCGTAGATGCCTTACGAGGAACGATTACCGTTAAAGATAACAAACCTAGAGGAACGATTTTTGAAGTTAAAATTGCTATCCAATCTCCTCCTAAACGTAAGAATAAATAAAAAGACAGTTTTAAAACTGTCTTTTTTGTTAACTAGAAAAGAGGTTGGTAGTGCTACCAACCTTTATTTTGAAATTTTTCGTTTAATAATCTTTCGTTGGAGTTGGAGGAGTGTCAAGCTTGCCCCCATAGCAGCAACAAATGATAAAGCTGTGTTCAATTTTAAGGCTAAAAAGATAAAACTAAAAAACACCATAAAAATACAAAAACAAGCAATATTTACAAAAAATAAAATCTCTTTTAAATTGGAGCTAACAGGTGCTTCCAGTGTATAGTCTTGATAAAGCGGAGTTTGATTCGATTTGGGAGTTTGTTCAAACTCATAAGCTTCTAATTTTCTTGCGGGCATGATTCTCTCCTTAACAGCACATAACTATTTTATCATTTTTTATGCAGAGAATTATTACAGAATTGTTACAAAACTACTAAAGTCTCTTATCATCTTCTAAGTCGCTCTTCTTGACACCCATTAGGGAAAGTGATAGCATGGATGTTACACTTAAAACAGATGACCTGACCTTCTCTATTATAAATATACTGAGTAAGGAAGGGATAACTTATATAAATTGATAGCAAGCTGAGGCTTTTTCCTAAGATGATTTGTTGAGTTGCTACCTGGATACTTTTGAAGAGTATTGGTAGGAGTTGTTTTGAATGGATGATAAGACAGAAATTCTGTCTATTGGACTGGGTGGATTTTAAACTACCTCTGGGGAAAGTTAAAGGAGATAAGCATGTATCTTGCTATCAAAGAAATAGTACGAAACAAACTTCGATATAGTTTGATTCTAACTACCATTTTTCTTATCGCTTTTATGGTCTTTTTTATGACCAGTCTAGCTCTTGGTCTCGTGCGAAACAACCGAGCAGCTATTGATAATTGGCAAGCAACGGGTGTCGTTTTATCCGACTACGCAAATGATAATTTGACGGCATCTTTTATTCCTGAAAAGGACTACAAGGAAAAGAGTTCTGAAGAGGCTGCTCCATTGGGCTATATGTTTGCTGTAACCAATCTAGTCGATGGTAGTGAAAAGGTCAATGTTTCCATCTTTGCTCAAAACTGGGACTCTTTTATCGCTCCTAGTTTGACGGAGGGTCGTTATCCTGAAGGAGATGATGAGGTTGTCGTGGATCAGTCTTTTGAGAACTATGGGATGAAGCTAGGCGATGCCATTCAGCTTAATGGAAGCGAGGCAAGTTACAAGATTGTAGGCCTGACTCAAGGAAATAAATTTTTTACCGAGCCTGTTGTCTTTACGAGTCTGACAACTTATTGGACCTTACAAGGAACCTTGAAGGCCAATCGTTCCATCTCTGCCTTGGTATTGAAAAATGATATAGAGGTGGTCGGGGATGGACTGAAACAGATTTCCATTCCAAAAATGATATCGAAAATTCCTGGTTACACACCTCAGGTTAATGTATTTTCAGGAATGATTCTTGCTATGATTGTCATTACAGGCTTGATTGTGGGTATTTTTGTTTATATCATTACCATCCAAAAACTAGGTCTTTATGGAATAATGCGAGCTCAAGGAATACAGATCAAAACCATTGTATGGTCTCTATTCTGTCAAATCTTCCTCCTAGCTGGTATGGGGATTGCTTTAGCCTTGCTAGCAATCGGAGGTGTAATTTTAGTCTTACCAGCTACCTTCTTTTTCTATCCAAGTTGGATAGCCTACTCTGTCCTAAGCTTGGTAATTTCCTTGATGGCCCTTCTAGGTGGTGTCATTTCACTTCCACGCTTGCTAAAGGTGGACCCGATTACTGCGATTGCAGAATGATAAGGAGAATAGTATGACAGCATTGATTGAAATGAATCAAGTGACAAAAACCTACGGGGAAGGAAAGATGAAAGTCGTAGCCCTGCATGAGACGAATTTTCAGCTAAATGCGGGAGAGTTCGTAGCTATCGTTGGACCCTCTGGCTCTGGAAAGACGACCTTTCTAACAACTCTAGGACAACTTCAGGAAGCATCGAGTGGAAAGATTCTAGTCAAAGGGAAGGAAACAGGCAGTTTGACGGAGAAGGAAAAAACAGATCTCCGTTTTAGAGAGTTTGGTTTCATTCTCCAGGCTTCAAACTTAATTCCTTTTCTAACGGTCAAGGAACAGCTGGATTTGATTGACAGACTGGATAAGGGAAAAAATAGCAAAAGTGACCGAAAAGAGCTGTTTGACTTGTTGGATTTGGAAAAAGTTCAAAATCATTATCCCAAAGCTCTATCGGGTGGCGAACGTCAGCGTGCCGCGATTGCTAGAGCGCTCTATAACAATCCAAGCATTGTGCTTGCAGATGAGCCGACAGCCAGTCTTGACACTGAGCGTGCCTACCAAGTAACGGAGATGCTGGCTGCCATTGCCCATGAACAAGGTAGAGGAGTTGTTATGATTACGCATGATACTCGCCTTCTTGATAAGGTTGATCGTATTTATGTCATGAATGATGGCCATCTAGTTGAAGAAACACATGCATAAAATAGAGTGAATGGTACAAGTTACTGTTCACTTTTTGATTGGGAAAGATAGAAACAAGTTTAACTTTTTGTGAAACTTTCGGTACCTATAGCTGTTTTTTGAGAAATGTGGTATAATTTTTCTTATGAAAAAGATTATCATTACAGCAACTGCTGAAAGTATTGAACAAGTTGAACAACTACTCGAAGCTGGCGTAGATCGTATCTATGTTGGTGAGAAAGATTTTGGCCTTCGTCTTCCAACGACTTTTAATCATGACCAATTGCGTGAGATTGCTAAGTTGGTTCATGAAGCAGGCAAGGAATTGATTGTCGCAGTTAATGCCCTCATGCACCAAGATATGATGGACCGTATCAAGCCTTTCCTAGACTTCTTGGAAGAAATCAAGACAGACTATATTACAGTAGGAGATGCAGGTGTCTTTTACGTGGTAAACCGTGATGGCTATTCCTTTAAAACCATTTACGATGCTTCAACCATGGTGACAAGCAGTCGTCAGATTAACTTCTGGGGTCAAAAGGCTGGCGCATCTGAGGCTGTCTTGGCCCGTGAAATTCCATCTGCGGAACTCTTCAAGATGCCAGAGATTTTGGAAATTCCTGCTGAAGTGTTGGTTTACGGAGCTAGCGTCATCCACCATTCTAAGCGTCCGCTCTTACAAAACTACTATAACTTTACACATATCGATGATGAAAAAACGCGTAAACGTGACCTCTTCTTGGCTGAACCAAGTGATCCAGAGAGCCATTATTCCATCTTTGAAGATAATCATGGTACCCACATCTTTGCAAATAACGACCTTGATTTGATGACCAAATTGACAGAATTGGTGGATCACGGCTTCACTCACTGGAAGCTAGAGGGACTCTACACACCAGGTCAGAACTTTGTGGAGATTGCTAAACTCTTTATTCAGGCGCGTGGCTTGATTCAAGAGGGTAACTTTAGCCATGACCAAGCCTTCTTGTTAGATGAGGAAGTGCGCAAGTTACACCCTAAAAACCGTTTCCTCGACACAGGATTCTATGATTACGATCCTGATATGGTTAAATAGGACACCAAAACCCGAAATAAAAATGTTCGGGTTTTTCCAGTGTATTCATGAAATAAAAACGGATACATGTTATAATAAAAGTAGCTCTTTAATGGAGGTGTTTAAGTGGAGAATCTGAAAAAGATGGCAGGTATCAAGGCTGCTGAGTTTGTCAAGGATGGTATGGTTGTTGGACTCGGTACTGGATCAACTGCCTACTATTTCGTAGAAGAAGTAGGTCGTCGGATCAAGGAAGAAGGTTTGCAGATTACTGCTGTGACAACTTCCAGTGTGACCAGTAAACAGGCTGAAGGACTAAACATCCCACTCAAGTCGATTGATCAAGTGGATTTTGTCGATGTGACAGTTGACGGGGCGGATGAAGTAGATAGCCAGTTTAACGGAATCAAAGGCGGTGGTGGTGCCCTTCTGATGGAGAAGGTTGTCGCAACGCCCTCAAAAGAATACATTTGGGTGGTCGATGAAAGCAAACTAGTCAAGAAACTAGGTGCTTTTAAATTGCCAGTAGAAGTGGTTCAGTATGGTGCAGAACAGGTCTTTCGTCGGTTTGAGCGAGCTGGCTATAAACCAAGTTTCCGTGAAAAAGACGGCCAACGTTTTGTGACCGATATGCAGAACTTTATCATTGACCTAGCCTTGGATGTCATTGAAGATCCAATTACTTTCGGGCAAGAATTGGACCATATCGTTGGTGTCGTAGAGCACGGCTTGTTCAACCAAATGGTGGATAAGGTCATCGTAGCGGGACGAGATGGTGTTCAGATTTTAACTTCAACAAAAGCAAACTAATCAAAAAAATAAGGAGATACACTATGTCAAAATTTAATCGTATTCACTTGGTGGTACTGGATTCTGTGGGAATCGGTGCTGCACCAGATGCCAATAACTTTGTCAATGCAGGAGTTCCAGACGGAGCTTCTGACACACTGGGACACATTTCAAAAACAGTTGGTTTGAATGTGCCAAACATGGCTAAAATCGGTCTAGGAAATATTCCTCGCGAAACGCCTCTGAAGACTGTACCAGCTGAAAGCAATCCAACAGGTTATGCAACAAAATTGGAAGAAGTATCTTTAGGTAAGGATACCATGACTGGTCACTGGGAAATCATGGGACTCAACATTACCGAGCCTTTCGATACTTTCTGGAACGGATTCCCAGAAGAAATCCTGACAAAAATCGAAGAATTTTCAGGACGTAAGGTTATTCGTGAAGCCAACAAACCTTACTCAGGTACGGCTGTTATCGATGATTTCGGACCACGTCAAATGGAAACTGGAGAGTTGATTATCTATACTTCAGCTGACCCTGTTTTGCAAATTGCTGCCCACGAAGACATCATTCCTTTGGATGAATTGTACCGTATCTGTGAATACGCTCGTTCAATTACCCTTGAGCGTCCTGCCCTTCTAGGTCGTATCATTGCCCGTCCATATGTTGGTGAACCAGGTAACTTCACTCGTACGGCAAATCGTCGTGACTTGGCCGTTTCTCCATTTGCACCAACTGTTTTGGATAAATTGAACGAAGCAGGTATCGATACGTACGCTGTTGGTAAAATCAACGATATCTTTAACGGCGCTGGTATCAACCATGACATGGGCCACAACAAGTCAAACAGCCACGGAATTGATACACTATTGAAAACCATGGGACTTGCTGAGTTTGAAAAAGGATTCTCCTTCACAAATTTGGTTGACTTTGATGCCCTTTACGGCCACCGCCGCAATGCTCATGGCTACCGTGATTGCTTGCATGAGTTTGATGAACGCTTGCCTGAAATTATCGCAGCGATGAGAGAGAATGATCTTCTCTTGATTACTGCGGACCATGGAAATGACCCAACCTATGCAGGAACAGACCATACTCGTGAATATATTCCACTTTTAGCTTACAGCCCTGCCTTTAAGGGAAATGGTGTTATTCCAGTTGGACATTTTGCAGATATCTCAGCGACAGTTGCGGATAACTTTGGTGTGGAAACTGCCATGATTGGGGAAAGTTTCTTAGATAAATTGGTATAAGATGACACGCTATGCTTTACTGGTTAGGGGCATTAATGTCGGTGGGAAGAATAAGGTTGTCATGGCGCAACTTCGTCAAGAACTGACAGAGTTGGGAATGGAAAAGGTTGAAACCTACATCAACAGTGGCAATATTTTCTTTACTTCGACAGTTCCCAAAGCCCAATTGGTTGAAAAGTTAGAGACTTTCTTTGCAGTCCATTATCCATTTATTCAGAGCTTTTCGTTACTGAGTCTTGAGGATTTTGAAACGGAACTTGAAAATCTACCTGAATGGTGGACCAAAGATTTGGCACGAAAGGACGTCCTCTTTTACACGGAGGGCTTGGATGTTGCTCAAGTCATTGAGAAAGTTGAAAGTTTGGAACTGAAAGATGAAGTGGTTCATTTTGGAAGACTTGGGATTTTCTGGGGGAAATTCTCTGAAAAATCCTACTATGCAACTGCCTATCACAAGTACTTGCTCAAGATGCCTTTTTATCGCAACATCACCATTCGCAACGCAAAAACCTTTGACAAAATCGGTCAAATGCTAAAAAATAATAAAGGAGACACAGAATGACATTTTTAGATAAGATCAAGGAAACAGCTGCTTTCCTGAAAGACAAGGGAATCCAAGCGCCTGAGTTCGGTCTAATCCTTGGATCAGGACTTGGAGAATTGGCAGAAGAAATCGAAAATCCAGTTGTAGTAGACTATGCAGATATTCCAAACTGGGGGCGCTCTACAGTAGTCGGACACGCTGGTAAATTGGTATATGGTGACCTTGCAGGTCGAAAAGTCTTAGCTCTTCAAGGTCGTTTCCATTTCTACGAGGGAAATCCTCTTGAAGTCGTGACTTTCCCAGTTCGTGTGATGAAAGTCCTCGGTTGTGAAGGTGTCATTGTAACCAATGCGGCTGGTGGTATTGGCTATGGTCCTGGTACTTTGATGGCTATCTCAGACCATATCAATATGACGGGGCAAAATCCATTGATGGGTGAAAACTTGGATGACTTTGGTCCACGTTTCCCAGATATGTCTAAAGCCTACACACCAGAATACCGTGCTACTGCCCATGAAGTGGCTAAAAAACTCGGTATCAAGCTTGATGAAGGTGTCTATATCGGTGTAACCGGTCCGACTTATGAAACACCTGCAGAGATTCGTGCCTATAAGACATTGGGAGCAGATGCAGTTGGTATGTCCACTGTTCCTGAAGTGATTGTGGCCGCTCACTCAGGCTTGAAAGTTCTCGGTATTTCATGTATTACTAACCATGCTGCAGGTTTCCAAGAAGAACTCAACCACGAGGAAGTTGTGGAAGTAACAGAACGTGTCAAAGGTGACTTCAAAGGTTTGCTTAAAGCGATTCTTGCAGAATTGTAATCCTATGAAAGCACGACTCCAAAGTCTGCCCTACGGAGTAAGATTACTTCTAGCCACTTTATCATTGGGAATAGGGGCTGGGCTAGTCGGCATTGCCTGCCATTATCTACTAGAAGGTGTGCAATGGCTGGCCTTTGGCCAAGCTAGTTCGGATTTGCTCAAGCAATTCCAAGAAGCTGGGGCTCTCCGTAGATTCCTAGTCTTGTGTATGACAGGATGCTTGGCAGCTGTCTTCTGGTATATCCTGCAAAGGCGTCATAAGATCTTCTCCATTCGCCAGCAAATTGACCTAGCTGGAGCTAGGAATCCAGCACCCTTAGCCCACCTCCTTCATGCAGGTATGCAGGTTGCGATTGTCGGAGCAGGTGCATCGGTCGGAAAAGAAGGAGCACCACGCGAGGTTGGGGCTCTTCTAGCTGGTCGCTTGTCAAAGGGGTTCTCTCTAGCCCTTAAAGAACGGAAGGTGTTGGTTGCCTGTGGGGCAGGAACTGGTCTAGCTGCAGTCTATCAGGTTCCCTTTGCTAGTAGCTTGTTTGTCTTTGAGACCTTAGGACTTACCTATAGTTGGCAGAACTTTTTGCTGGTTTTGGCTAGTACTTATCTGGCAACCTGGGTGGCTCAGCCCATTGTTGGTCAGGATGCTATTTATCACCTATCTGCGATCTCATGGTCGGTCAGCGGTTTCTTACAAGCTATTCTGATTGCGTTATTGGTCACTCCTCTAGCACTAGTTTTTCGATCCTTAGCCAAGCAAGCTAATCGTAAACGGCGCAAGGATGAGACGATCCTTTGGGCTCTTCCTCTAGCCTTTCTAGTGTTGGGGAGCCTTGTATCCTTTTTCCCTATCTTTATGGGAAATGGTCAGGTACTAGCGCAAGCCTTGTTATCTCGCCAGCCGGTTCCCTATCTTCCACTGGCTCTTGTAATGAAGGTGCTTCTGGTTTATCTCCTCTTACGCAATGGCGCCTATGGGGGAACCTTGACACCATCATTTGCCTTGGGGATTGGATCTGGTTACTTAGTGACCTTGCTTTTGACAGTAGTTGGCATCCATCTGGATCCAGCTCTAGGAATGCTACTAGGAGCAACAGTCTTTTTAGGGACGACCTTACACGCTCCTCTAACGGCTATTGCCCTAAGCCTTGGATTTACAGGTCAGGATTGGAGTTTGACAATACCGCTTGTACTAGCGGCAGGAATGTCTTACATGGTTCGAAAGAGATGGGAGAGAGGACAATGAAGGTACATTTTGTACTGCATGAAACATTTGAAGTACCGGGTGCTTATCTAAAATGGGCTCTGGCACGAGGGCATCACATTACATCAACAAAGGTTTATGAAAAAGAACCTCTTCCTGAAACAATTGACGGGATTGATTTTCTGATTGTTATGGGTGGTCCTCAATCACCTGATGAGGATAGAGAAAACTTCCCATACTATGACCCTAAGGCTGAGCTTGCTTTTATGAAAGAAGCAATTGCCGCAGATATCTATATCGTTGGTGTCTGTCTTGGTGCTCAGCTCTTGTCTGTTGCCTATGGTGCGAAGTATGAACATAGTCCAGAGCGCGAGATCGGCGTTTATCCTGTGACATTGACGATGGAAGGTCTAACAGATCCTCATGTCAGCTTGTTCGGAGAAACCTTAGAAACCGGCCACTGGCACGGTGATATGCCAGGGCTGACAGAGAATGCTGTTGTTCTTGCGACGAGTCAAGGTTGTCCACGTCAGATTATTCGCTTCAGTCCGAAACATTATGCCTTTCAGGCCCATTTGGAATTTGGTGCAGAAACAATAGAACTCTTAATTACTGCGGATGGTGAGGAGCAATTAAGAGAGCAAAGTGAAAAGTTCACTTTCGTTCAAACACCAGAAGAATTACGTGGAAACGATTATTCTGAAATGAATGCAAAACTGTATGCATTTTTAGATTCATTGGTAAACTAGGAACTACAGAAAGGCACAGTATCTGAGTTATAGTCAAACTCGGGCTAACTATTCTGCGAAATATTTAAATTTAAAATCAAGAAAGAAAGGATGGGTAAACCGTATTTGTTGAACTGAATACGGGCGGAGAACTGCGTGAAAAAGATAAACTGTCTAGCATCAACGATGCTTCGTCAGTTTCCTATTTATAGTTTGTTCTCCGTCGCTATCCTAAATATACAAAAAGAAAGGTAGAGTAAAGTGTTCTAATTTGAACACGAGCGGAAAACTTGGAAAATAGATAATCTGACTGAGAAATCAGGATTTCTCGTCAGATTCCTAATTTTCAGTCGTTTTCTTCTCGCTCTTTGTATCATAAATTATGTCTATCCATATTGCTGCTAAGCAGGGTGAAATTGCTGATAAAATTCTTCTTCCGGGGGATCCTCTTCGTGCGAAATTTATTGCGGAGAACTTCCTTGAAGATGCTGTTTGTTTTAACGAAGTGCGTAACATGTTTGGTTACACTGGTACTTACAAGGGTCACCGTGTATCTGTCATGGGAACTGGGATGGGGATGCCATCAATCTCTATCTATGCGCGTGAGTTGATTGTGGACTACGGTGTGAAGAAATTGATTCGTGTGGGAACTGCTGGTTCTTTGAATGAAGATGTCCACGTTCGTGAATTGGTTTTGGCACAGGCTGCTGCAACTAACTCAAACATCATCCGCAACGACTGGCCACAGTATGATTTTCCACAAATTGCAAGTTTTGACTTGCTAGACAAGGCCTACCATATCGCCAAAGAACTTGGTATGACAACCCACGTTGGGAACGTCTTGTCATCAGATGTCTTTTACTCAAACTACTTTGAAAAGAACATCGAGCTTGGTAAATGGGGAGTCAAGGCTGTGGAAATGGAAGCAGCAGCTCTTTACTATCTTGCTACCCAACACCACGTTGATGCACTTGCTATCATGACCATTTCTGATAGCTTGGTCAATCCAGATGAAGACACCACTGCAGAAGAACGCCAAAATACCTTCACTGATATGATGAAGGTCGGCTTGGAAACCTTGATTGCAGAGTAATCAGAGAATAGCTTTTCAATTACATTAGTTACAAGAACTGTTGTAAGTGATCTATTTTCAATATCTAAGCAATGATAAAGGAAGAGTTGAAAATCAGATTGCTGGAGCAATGGATTTTCAACTTTTTTAGAACCCAGCTTAAGGAGAAATGTGATGGATAAAATTGAACAATTACAAGATTTGATAGATCAAAGCCAACGGATTGTTTTCTTTGGAGGGGCAGGAGTGTCAACCGAGTCTAATATCCCAGATTTTCGTAGTTCAGATGGTGTTTATAGTCATCAGTTAGGCCGTCATTTTACGGCAGAGCAACTCGTTTCTCGAACCATGTTTGAGTGCTATCCAGAAGATTTTTTTGACTTCTATAAAAAATACCTGATTTATCCAGAAGCAAAGCCTAATGCTGCTCACACTTATCTGGCTACTTTGGAAAAGACAGGTAAGCTAAAGGCTGTTGTGACACAAAATATCGATAGTCTTCATGAAATGGCTGGCTCCCAAAAGATCTTTAAATTGCATGGGAGTGCGGACCGGAATTACTGCCTAGGTTGTCAACGTTTCTATGACTTAACTGCTTTTCTTGCCCTCGAGGGACCGGTTCCCCACTGCTTAGACTGTGGCAAGGTGGTTAAGCCTGACGTGACCTTGTATGAAGAATCACTTGACATGGATGTTTTTAGCCAAGCTGCACAAGCTATTCGGCAAGCTGACTTGCTGATAATTGGTGGGACTTCCTTGGTTGTTTATCCTGCAGCTAGCCTAGTAAACTATTTTTCTGGAACAAATCTGGTCCTTATCAATAAAACCAGTATTCCACAAGACAGCCAAGCTACATTGGTCATTGAAGGCAAGATTGGGGAAGTCTTTTCGAAATTGAGACAATAAAAGAATTTTAGAAGATAGCAACAAAACCTTGTTACTTGAAAGAGAAAACTATCTCATTTATTGACCACTATCTCGCTCTTTTAGAGTTATTAAAAACTGGCTGAGAAAATCAAAACACCTTCACTGATATGATGAAGGTTGGTTTGGAAACCTTGATTGCAGAGTAAATTGTAAACGAAAATCCTGATTTCAATTGGAATCAGGATTTTTTCATAGATGCGATTTTTTCTGGGTCTGGTGTAACGCGGAGGGTCTTTTGCCCTGTGTAGGTTACAAAGCCAGGTTTGCCACCAGTTGGTTTATTGAGTTTTTTCACTTCAATCATATCTACCTGAACTAGATTTGACAAGCGCCCTTTGGAAAAGTAGGCTGCTAGTTCGGCCGCATCTGTCTTAACTTCGTCAGAAGGATTGAGATTTCCTGAGATGACGACGTGGCTTCCAGGGATGTCCTTGGCATGGAACCAAAGTTCCTCCTTGCGGGCCATTTTAAATGTTAGTTCTTCATTTTGCAAGTTGTTTCGACCGACATAGATGATGGTTTTGCCATCGCTCGCTAGATACTGTTCTGGTTTTTTGCGTTTCTGAATTTTTTCACGTTGGCGTCTTCTAATGAAGCCTGTTTGGATCAATTCTTCACGGATTTCAGCGATTTCTTCCAGTCCAGCTTGGTTGAGCACAGTCTCCACACTTTCCAGATAGAGAATAGTTGCCTTGGTTTCTTCGATCAACTCAGTTAAGTATTTGACAGCTTCTTTGAGTTTCTGGTAACGTTTAAAATAGCGTTGAGCATTCTGGCTGGGTGTTAGGGCCTTATCCAGCGCAATGGTGATAGGTTGATTGGTGTAGTAGTTGTCTAGGATAACCTGGTCTTGGTCATTAGGCACTTGGTGGAGGAAGGTTGTCAACAATTCCCCTTTTTGGCGAAATTCCTCAGCATTGTCTGTCGCTAGTAACTCTTTTTCTTGTTTTTTTAGTTTATGGCGATTTTTCTGAAGTTCATTTTCAACACGACGAATCAGTTCACTGGCTTGCTGTTTAACGCGGTCGCGCTCGGCTTTATCCTTATAATAGGTATCTAAGAGATCCGAAAGACTGGCAAAAGGCTCTCCTACACTGTTCGTAAAAGGAACTGGACTGAAGGAAGTCTCCGTTAGGAAAGGCTTGGTTTCTTGGCCGAAAAAGTTTCGGAAAGTGGACAGTTTGTCACTGACCAAGAGCCTTTCCAGTTCGTTTGCCGTATCACGACCTAAACCTTGAAAGAGACTTTGAAGATTTTTTGCTGTTAGTTCTTGGGTTTGCAGAATTTCAAAGAGCTTTTCATCCTTGACAGTATAAGGATTGAGAGATTCGGTACTAGGCGGAGCAATATAGGTTGAACCTGGAAGTAAGGTGCGGTAGCTATTTTGTGAAAAGCCAACGTGTTTAATGACTTCGAGGATTTTATGGCTGCTTTTATCAACTAGTAGAATATTGCTGTGTTTGCCCATAATCTCGATAATCAAGGTAGCCTGAATATGGTCCCCAATCTCATTTTTATTGGAAACGGTGATTTCCACAATACGGTCGTTTTCCACTTGCTCAATCGACTCAATCACGGCACCCTGCAAATACTTTCTCAAAACCATGATAAAAGTCGAAGGTTGGGCTGGATTTTCAAAAGTCGTTTGGGTTAGCTGGATGCGCCCAAAAACAGGATGGGTAGAGAGGAGCAGGCGATGGCTTTGGCGATTGCTGCGGATTTGCAAGACCAACTCTTGTTCAAAAGGTTGATTGATTTTCTGGATGCGACCATTGACCAACTCGCTTCGCAATTCCTCAATCATGTGGTGTAAAAAAAATCCGTCAAATGACATCGTTCTCTCCTTGTGATTGTGTTCCATAGTATTATATCAAAAAGGTAGAATAAAATCATGGAAATGTGGTATAATAAAGCCAAGTAAAGAGAATCGAGAAGTACATGTATATTGAAATGGTAGATGAAACTGGTCAAGTTTCACAAGAAATCTTACAACAAACCCAAGAAATTTTGGAATTTGCAGCCCAAAAAATAGGAAAAGAAGACAAGGAGATGGCAGTCACTTTTGTGACCAACGAGCGTAGCCACGAACTCAATCTCGAGTACCGTGATACCGATCGTCCGACGGATGTCATCAGCCTTGAGTATAAGCCAGAGTTGGACATTGCCTTTGACGAAGAGGATTTGCTGGAAAATCCAGAATTGGCAGAAATGATGTCTGAGTTTGATGCCTACATTGGGGAGCTTTTTATCTCTATCGATAAAGCGCATGAGCAGGCTGAGGAATACGGTCACAGCTTTGAGCGTGAGATGGGCTTCTTGGCAGTACACGGCTTTTTACACATTAACGGCTATGATCACTACACTCCGGAAGAAGAAGCGGAGATGTTCGGTTTACAAGAAGAAATTTTGACAGCCTATGGACTCACAAGACAATAAACGAAAATGGAAAAATCGTGACCTGGTATCTAGTTTAGAATTTGCTTTGACAGGTATTTTTACCGCTATCAAGGACGAACGTAATATGCGCAAACATGCAGTGACGGCACTAGTAGTCGTCCTTGCAGGTTTTGTTTTTCAGGTGTCACGGATCGAATGGCTCTTTCTCCTAATGAGCATTTTCTTGGTAGTAGCATTTGAGATTATTAACTCTGCTATTGAAAATGTAGTGGATTTAGCCAGTCACTATCACTTTTCTATGTTGGCAAAGAAAGCCAAGGACATGGCAGCAGGTGCCGTGCTGATGGTCTCTCTTTTTGCTGCAGTGACAGGTGCACTTATCTTTCTCCCACGCATTTGGGATATACTATTTTAAACTATAAGAGGAAATTATGACATTTAAATCAGGCTTTGTAGCCATTTTAGGACGTCCCAATGTTGGGAAGTCAACCTTTTTAAATCACGTCATGGGGCAAAAGATTGCCATTATGAGTGACAAGGCGCAAACAACGCGCAATAAAATCATGGGGATTTACACCACGGATAAGGAGCAAATCGTCTTTATTGACACACCAGGAATTCACAAGCCTAAAACAGCCCTTGGCGATTTTATGGTGGAATCTGCCTACAGCACCCTTCGTGAAGTGGATACTGTTCTCTTCATGGTGCCAGCTGATGAGCCACGTGGTAAGGGCGACGACATGATTATCGAGCGTCTCAAGGCTGCCAAGGTTCCTGTGATTCTGGTGGTGAATAAGATTGACAAGGTCCACCCAGATCAGCTCTTGGCTCAGATTGATGATTTCCGTAACCAGATGGACTTTAAGGAAATTGTTCCTATTTCAGCCCTTCAGGGAAATAACGTATCTCGTCTGGTGGATATTTTGAGTGAAAATCTGGAGGAAGGTTTCCAGTATTTCCCAGCTGATCAAATCACTGACCACCCTGAGCGTTTCTTGGTTTCAGAAATGATTCGTGAGAAAGTCTTGCACCTAACTCGAGAAGAGATTCCTCATTCAGTTGCTGTAGTGGTTGACTCTATGAAGCGGGACGAAGAGACAGACAAGGTTCATATCCGTGCAACCATCATGGTCGAGCGCGATAGTCAAAAAGGGATTATCATCGGAAAAGGTGGCGCTATGCTTAAGAAAATTGGGACTATGGCTCGTCGTGATATCGAACTCATGCTAGGGGACAAGGTTTTCCTAGAAACCTGGGTCAAGGTTAAGAAAAACTGGCGTGATAAAAAGCTAGATTTGGCTGACTTTGGCTATAATGAAAAAGAATACTAAGTAGAGGTGGGCTCATGCCTGCTTCTTGTTTTTACAGAAGGAGGACTTATGCCTGAATTACCAGAGGTTGAAACGGTTCGTCGTGGCTTAGAAAAATTGATTTTGGGAAAGAAGATTTCGAGTATAGAAATTCGTTATCCCAAGATGATTAAGACAGATTTGGAAGAGTTTCAAAGGGAATTGCCTGGTCAGATTATCGAGTCAATGGGACGCCGTGGAAAATATCTACTTTTTTACCTAACAGACAAAGTCTTGATTTCCCATCTGCGGATGGAGGGCAAGTATTTTTACTATCCGGATCAGATTCCTGAACGCAAGCATGCTCATATTTTCTTTCAGTTTGAGGATGGCGGCACTCTTGTATATGAGGATGTGCGCAAGTTTGGTACCATGGAACTCTTGGCACCCGACCTTTTGGATGCCTACTTTGTATCTAAAAAACTAGGGCCTGAGCCAAGAGAGCAGGACTTTGATTTGCAGGTCTTTCAAGCTGCTCTATCCAAGTCTAAAAAGCCTATCAAATCTCACCTCCTAGATCAGACCTTGGTAGCTGGTCTTGGCAATATCTATGTGGATGAGGTTCTTTGGCGAGCTCAGGTTCATCCAGCAAGACCTTCCCAGACTTTGACAGCAGAAGAAGCGACAGCCATTCATGACCAGACCATTGCTGTTTTGGGGCAGGCAGTTGAAAAGGGCGGCTCCACCATTCGGACCTATACCAATGCCTTTGGGGAAGACGGAACCATGCAGGATTTTCATCAGGTCTATGATAAGACTGGACAAGCATGTTCGCGCTGTGGGACAGTGATTGAGAAATTCCAGCTCGGTGGACGGGGAACTCATTTTTGTCCTCAGTGTCAAAGGAGGAGCTGATGGGAAAAATCATCGGAATCACAGGAGGAATTGCCTCAGGTAAGTCAACTGTGACAAATTTCCTAAGAGAGCAAGGTTTTCAAGTGGTTGATGCTGACGCAGTCGTCCACCAGCTACAAAAACCTGGTGGTCGTCTTTATCAGCTCTTAGTTCAGCACTTTGGACAAAAAATAATCCTTGAAAATGGAGAACTCAATCGCCCTCTCCTGGCTAGTCTCATCTTTTCAAACCCTGAAGAACGAGAATGGTCTAAACAAACCCAAGGAGAGATTATTCGTGAGGAATTGGCTGCACTGAGAGACCAGTTGGCTCAGACAGAAGCGATTTTTTTCATGGATATTCCCCTACTTTTTGAACAGGACTACAGTGCTTGGTTTGATGAAACGTGGCTGGTCTATGTGGACCGAGATGTTCAGGTGGAACGTTTCATGAAACGGGATCAACTTTCTAAGGAAGTAGCAGAGTCGCGTTTGGCCGCCCAATGGTCTTTAGAGAAAAAGAAAGATTTGGCCAGTCATGTTCTAGACAACAATGGCAGTCGTGATCAGCTTGTGACTCAAGTAGTGAAGTTACTTGAAGGAGGCGATAGCTGTGCAAGAGATTAGTTGGAAAGAGAATCTTCGTGTCGCCTGGTTCGGTAGTTTTCTAACGGGCGCCAGCATTTCCTTGGTCGTTCCTTTCATGCCTATCTTTGTAGAACAGTTGGGAATTGAAGGGGACCAAGTTGCTTTTTATGCTGGATTAGCCATCTCAGTTTCCGCTGTTTCAGCAGCTCTAGTTTCTCCCATCTGGGGTATTCTTGCTGATAAGTACGGTCGAAAACCCATGATGATTCGAGCAGGTCTTGCCATGACCATCACTATGGGAGGTTTGGCCTTCGTGCCAAATATCTATTGGCTACTCTTTTTGCGCTTGCTCAATGGTGTATTTACTGGTTTTGTCCCCAATGCAACAGCCTTGATTGCTAGTCAGGTACCGAAAGATAAGTCGGGAGCGGCTCTGGGAACTCTATCTACAGGTGTTGTTGCAGGAACACTGACGGGTCCCTTTGTTGGAGGCTTTATTGCTGAAATTTTTGGCATTCGTAATGTCTTTTTATTGGTAGGTGCTTTCTTATTTTTAGCTGCAATCCTAACCATTTTCTTTATCAAGGAAGATTTTCAGCCCGTGGCTAAGGAGAAGGCTATTCCAACGAAAGAAGTATTTTCTTCTTTCAAGTATCCTAGGCTCTTAGTAAACCTATTTTTGACGAGCTTTGTCATTCAATTTTCAGCTCAATCAATTGGCCCTATTCTGGCTCTCTATGTGCGGGACTTAGGGCAGACTGAAAATCTCCTATTTGTATCAGGATTGATCGTATCCAGCATGGGATTTTCTAGCATGATGAGTGCTGGAGTTCTAGGAAAACTTGGCGATAAGGTAGGGAATCATAGATTGTTAGTCGCAGCGCAGATTTATTCTGTCATCATTTACCTTCTTTGTGCCCATGCGACCAGCCCCCTTCAACTTGGCTTGTATCGTTTTCTCTTTGGTTTGGGAACGGGAGCTCTCATACCGGGAGTCAATGCCCTTCTCAGCAAAATGACTCCAAAATCAGGTATTTCCAGGATTTTCGCCTTCAACCAAGTCTTTTTTTACCTCGGTGGAGTGATTGGACCTATGGCGGGATCCGCAGTTGCAGGATATTTGGGCTACCATGCTGTCTTTTATGCGACAGCAGCCTGTGTAGCTTTCAGTTGTTTATGTAATTTAGTGCAATTTAGATCATTATTAAAAGTAAAGGAAATCTAGTGCGAGTAAAAATCAATCTCAAGTGCTCCTCTTGCGGTAGCATGAATTATCTAACCAGTAAGAACTCCAAAACTCATCCTGACAAGATTGAGGTTTTAAAGTATTGTCCCAAGGAAAGAAAAGTAACCCTACATCTTGAATCTAAGTAGATTTTATGGTAAAATAATAGGGATTTTAAGGAGTTTGATATGTATAACCTATTGTTAACCATTTTATTAGTATTATCTGTTGTGATTGTGATTGCGATTTTCATGCAACCAACTAAGAACCAATCCAGCAATGTATTTGATGCCAGCTCAGGTGATTTGTTTGAACGTAGTAAGGCGCGTGGTTTTGAAGCTGTGATGCAACGTTTGACAGGTATTTTAGTCTTTTTCTGGCTAGCCATTGCCTTAGCATTGACGGTATTATCAAGTAGATAAGAAATGGGCGAGACTAGGTCTTAGCCTATTTTTATTTTGAATGATGTTTACTAAAGTTATCACTCAAAAAGAAATTATAAAAATCTAGAAAGAAAACATGAAAGATAAAATTAAAGAATATTTGCAAGAGAAGGGGCGAGTGACGGTAAATGATCTAGCTCAGGCTCTCGGAAAGGATGGGTCCAAGGATTTCCGTGAGTTAATTAAAAACCTGTCTCTGATGGAAAGAAAGCACCAGATTCGTTTTGAAGATGATGGTAGTTTATGTCTGGACCAAAAGAAGAAACATGAAATTACCCTCAAAGGGGTTTTTCATGCCCATAAAAATGGCTTTGGATTTGTCAGTCTGGAAGGCGAAGAGGACGACCTTTTTGTAGGAAAAAACGATGTCAACTACGCTATTGATGGCGATACCGTTGAGGTCGTTATCAAGAAAGTCGCTGACCGTAACAAGGGAACTGCTGCAGAAGCAAAAATTATCGATATCCTAGAGCATAGCCTGACGACAGTTGTCGGGCAAATCGTTCTGGATCAGGAAAAGCCCAAGTATGCGGGCTACATTCGTTCAAAGAATCAGAAAATCAGCCAACCGATTTATGTGAAGAAACCGGCTATCAAGTTGGAAGGTACTGAAGTTCTCAAGGTCTTTATCGACAAATACCCAAGTAAGAAACATGATTTCTTTGTCGCTAGTGTGCTAGACGTGGTGGGGCACTCGACTGATGCTGGGATTGACGTTCTTGAAGTCTTGGAATCCGTGGATATTGTTTCAGAATTTACAGAAGCTGTTCTCAAGGAGGCAGAAAGTGTACCAGATGCTCCGTCTCAAAAGGATATGGAAGGGCGTCTTGATTTAAGAGATGAGCTTACCTTTACCATTGACGGCGCGGATGCCAAGGACTTGGACGATGCAGTTCACATCAAGCCTTTGAAAAATGGCAATCTAGAACTCGGAGTTCACATCGCAGATGTTTCCTACTATGTGACCGAGGGTTCTGCCCTCGACAAGGAAGCCCTTAATCGCGCGACTTCTGTCTACGTGACAGACCGTGTGGTACCAATGCTTCCTGAACGATTGTCAAATGGCATCTGCTCTCTCAATCCTCAAGTAGATCGCTTGACCCAGTCTGCTATTATGGAAATTGATAAACATGGTCGTGTGGTTAATTACACCATTACCCAAACAGTCATCAAGACTAGTTTCCGTATGACCTATAGCGCTGTCAATGACATCCTGGCTGGCGATGAGGAAAAGAGACAAGAGTTTAAGAAAATTGTTCCAAGTATCGAGCTCATGGCCAAGCTACATGAAAGGCTAGAAAGCATGCGTGAGAAACGTGGAGCTCTCAATTTTGATACCAGTGAAGCTAAGATTTTAGTGGATAAAAAAGGTAAGCCAGTGGATATCGTTCTTCGTCAGCGTGGTGTTGCTGAGCGGATGATCGAGTCCTTCATGTTGATTGCTAATGAAACGGTTGCCGAGCACTTTAGCAAGCTGGACCTACCTTTCATTTATCGAATTCACGAGGAGCCCAAGGCTGAAAAAGTTCAGAAGTTTATTGACTATGCTTCAAGCTTTGGTTTGCGAATTTACGGAACGGCCAGTGAGATTAGCCAGGAGGCGCTTCAAGACATCATGCGTGCTGTTGAGGGAGAACCCTATGCGGATGTATTGTCAATGATGCTTCTCCGTTCTATGCAACAAGCTCGCTATTCGGAGCACAATCACGGTCACTATGGACTAGCAGCTGACTATTATACTCACTTTACCAGTCCGATTCGTCGTTATCCAGACCTCCTTGTTCATCGAATGATTCGGGATTACGGCCGTTCTAAGGAAATAGCAGAGCATTTTGAACAAGTGATACCAGAGATTGCAACCCAGTCTTCCAACCGTGAGCGTCGTGCCATCGAGGCCGAGCGTGAAGTCGAAGCCATGAAAAAGGCTGAGTACATGGAAGAATACGTGGGTGAAGAGTATGACGCTGTTGTATCCAGCATTGTTAAGTTTGGTCTCTTTGTCGAATTGCCAAATACAGTTGAAGGTTTGATTCACATCACTAATTTGCCTGAATTTTATCATTTCAATGAGCGTGACTTGACACTCCGCGGAGAGAAATCGGGCATAACCTTCCGTGTAGGACAGCAAATTCGCATTCGAGTTGAAAGAGCCGATAAGATGACGGGAGAGATTGATTTCTCTTATATTCCAAGTGAGTTTGATGTCATCGAAAAGGGCTTGAAACAGTCTAATCGCAGTGACAGAGGTCGTGGTTCAAATCGTCGTTCGGACAAGAAGGAAGATAAGAGAAAATCAGGGCGCTCAAATGATAAGCACAAGCATTCACAAAAAGATAAGAAGAAAAAGGGAAAGAAACCTTTTTACAAAGAAGTAGCTAAGAAAGGAGCCAAGCATGGCAAAGGGCGAGGGAAAGGTCGTCGCACAAAATAAAAAAGCACACCACGACTATACAATCGTAGATACGCTTGAAGCAGGAATGGTCCTGACAGGAACGGAAATCAAGAGCGTTCGAGCAGCTCGAATCAATCTCAAGGACGGCTTTGCCCAAGTAAAAAATGGGGAAGTCTGGCTGAGCAATGTTCATATCGCCCCTTACGAAGAGGGGAATATCTGGAACCAGGAACCGGAACGCCGCCGCAAACTCCTGCTCCATAAGAAGCAAATTCAAAAACTGGAACAGGAAACCAAAGGGACAGGAATGACCCTTGTTCCCCTCAAAGTCTATATTAAAGATGGCTATGCCAAGCTTCTTTTAGGACTTGCTAAAGGGAAACATGACTATGACAAACGCGAATCCATCAAGCGTCGTGAACAAAACCGCGACATCGCGCGTGTGATGAAAGCTGTCAACCAGCGATAAGAAGAGGAAGTAAAATGGAAAAATTAATTGCCTATAAACGGATGCCCTTATGGAATAAACAGACCATGCCAGAAATTGTCCAGCAAAAGCACAATACTAAGGTCGGGACTTGGGGGAAAATCACGGTCTTGAAGGGCATACTCAAGTTTATTGAGTTGACTGAAGATGGTGAGGTTCTAGCTGAGCACCTCTTTGAGGCAGGAGCAGACAACCCCATGGCGCAACCACAAGCCTGGCACCGAGTAGAGGCCGCAACAGACGATGTAGAGTGGTACTTGGAATTTTATTGTAAACCTGAGGATTATTTCCCTAAGAAATACCAGACCAATCCAGTCCATTCAGAGGTCCTAGAAGCCATGCAAACGGTGAAACCAGGAAGAGCCTTAGATTTGGGTTGTGGTCAGGGTCGTAACTCTCTCTTTCTTGCACAGAATGGTTTTGATGTGACAGCTGTGGATCAAAATGAATTGTCCCTTGAAATCTTGCAAAGCATCGTAGAGCAAGAGGATCTAGACATGCCTGTCGGACTTTATGATATCAATTCAGCCAGCATTAGCCAAGACTATGATTTCATCGTATCGACAGTTGTTCTGATGTTCCTACAAGCGGACCGCATTCCAGCTATTATCCAAAATATGCAGGAGCATACCACGGTCGGTGGTTACAACCTTATCGTCTGTGCTATGGATACGGAGGATTATCCTTGCTCAGTCAATTTTCCATTCACATTTAAAGAAGGGGAGTTGGCGGACTACTACAAGGATTGGGAATTGATTAAGTACAATGAAAATCCAGGACATCTGCACCGTCGTGATGAAAATGGCAATCGCATTCAACTACGCTTTGCGACTATGTTAGCTAAAAAAGTCAAGTAAATCAAACATATACCAGCGAATAGAAACCACTTTGCAAAGTTTCTATTCGTTTTTGTTTGCGTTGGTTGATTGGGGCGAGCAGGATTTTATGCTATACTAGAAGTAGGAAATGTGAGTAGTAGAGCTGTGTTTCTGACACTCTCAGCGCAAGAAAGTCTTTATGATGGAGGTAGTCGAATGACGAGTCTTTTGGTGGAATTGTATGATCGGCATGTATTGGAAAAGAATGTCTACCAAGCCTTTATCAGTGATTGTGACGAGATTCTTTTTCTATCTTTGACGAAAATAAGCAATGAAGAGAAACTCTCTCTCCGTCAGTTCATCGTGGAAGAGGTGCCTCATATCCAACGAGTGACCTTTCGTCAGTTATCCTTAGAACAACTAGCAGATCAGTTAGATTATTGTCTAGCAGGCTATGACCAGATTCTTCTTGATGTTTTTGGTGGGGATTCGCTACTAGCCTTATCTCTCTATCAATACGGCTTGGATCGGGACCTCCCCATCGTTGCCATGGATATCGAGCGGGGAAAACAATACAAGTGGGTAGCCGGTCAGTTGGAAAAAGAAGACTTGGACATTCCAACCCTAAGCATCCAACAGCTGATAGCCTTGCGTGGTGGAAAAATGCTCAAATCAAAACGCCCTATCCACTCAGTTCAAGAAATTTCAGCCATCAAAAAATTAGCCAGCTCGGCTATTACCAATCCAGCCCACTGGTACCAAGTGACCCAATTTTTCTCTCTAGCAAAGACCAATGATCTGCATGCTGAAACTGAAAAGATACTGGAAAACAACGGCAAATATTATCGCTATCCAGAATCCTTCATTCCCTTACTAGTGGAAGCGGGGATGCTTTGTATTGAAAGCGAGGACAAAGAGCGAGTAAGCTACAGCTTTCCAAGTCAAGAAGCTCAAGTTTTTTGCCGCAACAAGGGGCATATTTTAGAGGTATATCTCTATCTCTTGGCGATTGAATCTCAGCTGTTTGATGAGTGCATGATAGGCGGTGAGATTGATTGGAATGGCATCTTTCCAGAGGCGGACAATGTTCAAAATGAGATTGATGTCATTCTGAGAAAGGGACGCTCGATTACCTTTATCTCTTGCAAGATGACAGATTTATCAGTTGAAGCCATCAATGAGCTAGAGGTCTATGCCAATCATTTTGCTGGAGAGAGTTGCCTCAAGTTAATTGTCTGTACGGGGAAAATCAATCCCGTTTATGCCAATCGCTGCCAGGAATACGGCGTGCTGGTCATTAGAAGTGAGCAGATTCCCAATCTCATTCCCATGCTAAAAAAATATTCTAAGAGACAAAAAAGATGAGAAATAATATCATGAAAGGCTGGATTCCAGTCTTTTTTAATTCTTTTTCGAATAAATGAGAAAAGGAGGTAGACCATGTTTGTAGCCAGAGATGCCAAGGGAAAATTGGTGAATGCCCTCGAAAAAGACGTGACTAAGCAAGCTTATACCTGCCCCGCCTGTGGGGGCGGGCTACGATTACGCCAAGGACAGAGCATTCGAACGCACTTTGCTCATGAAAGGTTAAGAGATTGTATTGCCATTTTTGAAAATGAAAGTCCAGAACACTTAGGCAACAAAGAGGCCCTTTATTACTGGGCCAAGAAGGACAATCAGGTCGCCTTAGAATATAGTTTGCCCGAGATCCAGCAGATAGCAGATGTTCTCGTCAATGAGAAATTAGCTCTGGAGGTTCAGTGCAGTCCCTTGTCTCAAAAGCTTTTAGGAGATAGAAGCCAAGGATACCGCAGTCAGGGCTATCAGGTTATCTGGCTACTGGGAGAAAAACTCTGGTTAAAAGAGCGGTTAACACAACTGCAAAGAGGATTCCTCTATTTTAGTCAAAATATGGGTTTCTATGTTTGGGAACTGGATCTCAAAAAGCAAGTTTTGAGACTCAAATATCTTCTGCATCAGGACCTACGTGGCAAGCTTCATTTTCAGGTCAAAGAATTTCCCTATGGAAAAGGAAATCTCTTGGAAATCTTACGATTTCCTTATCAAAAACAAAAACTGCCTCGTTTTGCAGTCGTGCAAGATTTAACTATCTGTCACTACATTCGTCAGCAGTTGTACTACCAAACGCCTTACTGGATGAAGAAGCAGGAGGAAGCTTATCATCGAGGAGACAATCTATTAAACCATCAACTAGACGACTGGTATCCTCAAGTCAAGCCGATAGAATCAGGAAATTTTTTGCAGATTGAAACGGATCTGACTAGCTATTATAGAAATTTTCAGGCTTACTATCAAAAAAATCCGAAAAATAATCGCCAAAAGCTCTATCCACCAGCCTTTTATCACTTATATTTCTCAAAAAATGTGGTAAAATAGAAAGGATGGAGGAATCTTATGGTATTACAACGACATGAAATAAATGAAAAAGATACATGGGATCTTTCGACAATCTACCCAACAGACCAGGCTTGGGAAGAAGCCTTGAAAGATTTAACTGAAAAAGTACAAACAGCATCTCAGTATGAGGGACATCTCTTGGACAGCGCAGACAGTTTGCTTGAGATCACAGAATTCTCACTCGACTTGGAACGCCAAGTTGAAAAGCTTTATGTCTATGCGCATATGAAAAATGACCAGGACACGCGTGAAGCCAAGTACCAAGAGTACTATGCTAAGGCAATGACCCTATACAGTCAGTTAGAACAAGCCTTTTCATTCTATGAACCTGAGTTTATGGAGATTAGCGAAGAGCAGTATGCGGCCTTCCTAGAAGCTCAACCAAAACTCCAAGTTTACAAGCACTTTTTTGATAAGCTCTTGCAAAAGAAAGACCATGTTCTTTCGCAACGTGAGGAAGAATTACTTGCTGGAGCAGGAGAAATCTTTGGCGCTGCTAGTGAAACCTTCGCTATTTTGGACAATGCGGATATTAGCTTCCCATACGTGCTTGATGACGAAGGCAAGAAAGTGCAACTCTCACATGGTACTTACATTCGCTTGATGGAGTCTAAAAATCGTGAAGTGCGTCGTGGTGCCTATGAAGCCCTTTATGCGACTTACGAGCAATTCCAACACACTTACGCTAAGACCTTGCAGACAAATGTTAAGGTGCAAAACTACCGAGCAAAAGTTCACAACTATAAGAGTGCTCGCCATGCAGCCCTCGCAGCAAATTTTGTTCCAGAAAGTGTCTATGACAATCTAGTAGCTGCAGTTCGCAAGCATTTGCCACTCTTGCATCGTTACCTAGAACTTCGTTCTAAAATCTTGGGTATTTCCGACCTCAAGATGTACGATGTCTACACACCGCTTTCGTCAGTAGATTATAGCTTTACCTACGAAGAAGCCTTGAAAAAGGCAGAAGAAGCTTTGGCGGTTTTAGGTGATGACTACTTGAGTCGTGTCAAACGTGCCTTCAGTGAGCGTTGGATTGATGTCTATGAAAACCAAGGCAAGCGTTCTGGTGCTTACTCTGGTGGTTCTTACGATACCAATGCCTTCATGCTTCTCAACTGGCAGGACAATCTAGACAATCTCTTTACCCTTGTCCATGAAACAGGTCATAGTATGCACTCAAGCTATACTCGTGAAACCCAACCTTATGTTTACGGAGATTATTCTATCTTCTTGGCTGAGATTGCCTCAACGACCAACGAAAATATCTTGACAGAGAAATTATTGGAAGAAGTAGAAGACGACGCAACGCGCTTTGCTATTCTCAATAACTTCTTGGACGGTTTCCGTGGAACAGTCTTCCGTCAAACTCAATTCGCTGAGTTTGAACATGCCATTCACCAAGCAGACCAAAATGGAGAAGTCTTGACAAGTGATTTCCTCAATAAGCTATACGCTGACTTGAACCAAGAGTACTATGGACTCAGCAAGGAAGACAATCCTCAAATCCAATACGAGTGGGCACGAATCCCACACTTCTACTATAACTACTATGTTTATCAATATTCAACTGGTTTTGCAGCTGCTTCAGCCTTGGCTGAGAAGATTGTCCATGGTAGTCAAGAAGATCGTGACCGCTATATCGACTACCTCAAGGCAGGTAAGTCTGACTATCCGCTCAATGTTATGAGAAAAGCGGGTGTTGATATGGAAAAAGAAGACTATCTTAACGATGCCTTTGCAGTCTTTGAACGTCGCTTGAACGAGTTTGAAGCCCTTGTTGAAAAATTGGGATTAGCATAAGATGGTAGAGTCTTATAGTAAAAATGCCAATCACAATATGCGTCGTCCCGTCGTCAAGGAAGAAATCGTTGAACTCATGCGCCAGCGTCAAAAGCAGGTGACTGGTTCTTTGAAAGAATTGGAAGCCTTCGCTCGCAAGGAAAATATCCCAATCATTCCTCATGAAACAGTTGCTTACTTTCGATTTCTCATGGAAAGTCTGCAGCCTAAGAATATTTTAGAAATTGGGACAGCTATCGGTTTTTCAGCTCTTTTGATGGCGGAGCATGCGCCAGATGCTAAGATTACAACCATTGACCGCAATCCTGAGATGATAGGCTTTGCCAAGGAAAACTTTGCCCAGTTTGACAGTCGTAAGCAAATCACCCTCTTAGAGGGAGATGCCGTAGATGTTTTGTCTAGCCTGACAGAAACTTATGACTTTGTCTTTATGGATTCGGCTAAGTCCAAGTACATCGTCTTTCTACCTGAAATCCTCAAACGACTTGAAGTTGGTGGAGTGGTTGTCTTGGATGATATTTTTCAAGGAGGAGATGTTGCCAAGGACATCATGGAAGTCCGCCGTGGTCAACGAACCATTTATCGTGGTTTGCAAAGACTTTTCGACGCAACTTTGGACAATCCAGGTCTAACAGCAACTCTAGTTCCTCTTGGTGATGGCATTCTCATGCTACGAAAGAATGTAGCAGATGTACAGCTACCTGATGATAAATGATTTTCAGAAAAATTTAAGAAATTATAGTAAAATAGATAAAGTAACACTTACCGTAAAAGGAGTAAACATGAAGAAAAAACTTATGGCAGGAGCCATCACACTTTTATCAGTAGCAACACTTGCAGCTTGTTCAAATAGTTCTGAAGGAAAAGATTTGATCAGCATGAAGGGCGATGTGATTACAGAGCATCAATTCTTTGAAGAAGTAAAGAACAATCCAACTGCACAACAAGTCTTGCTCAATATGACCATCCAGAAAGTATTTGAACAACAATATGGATCAGAAGTAACGGATAAAGATGTGGATGACGCCGTTGCTGAAGAACAAAAGAAATACGGCGATAGCTACAATAGCGTACTTCAACGGGCAGGTATGACTGCTGAAACTCGTAAAGCTCAAATTCGTACTAGCAAATTGGTTGAATTGGCAGTTAAGAAGGCTGCCGAGAGTGAATTGACAGATGAGGCTTACCAAAAGGCTTTTGAGTCCTATACACCAGATGTGACAGCTCAAATCATCCGTATGGATAATGAAGACAAGGCAAAAGAAGTGCTTGAGAAAGCCAAAGCAGAAGGTGCAGATTTTGCTCAGTTGGCGAAAGACAACTCTAACGATGACAAAACAAAAGAAAATGGTGGAGAAATCACTTTTGACTCTGCTTCAACAGAACTTCCAGAACAAGTCAAAAAAGCAGCCTTTGCCTTGGATGTGAACGGTGTTTCTGATGTGATTACGGCTACTGGAACACAAGCCTACAGCAATCAATTCTACATCGTTAAAGTAACGAAGAAGACAGAAAAATCTTCTAACTTAGAGGATTACAAAGAAAAATTGAAGACCATCATTTTGACTCAAAAACAAAATGATTCAGCCTTTGTTCAAGGAGTAATTGGTAAAGAATTACAAGCAGCAAACATCAAGGTCAAAGACCAAGCCTTCCAAAACATCTTCACCCAATACATCGGTGGTGGTGACTCAAGCTCAAGCAGTAGCTCTTCATCTAATTAAGCAATGAAAATACAAATCTCATTTGAGGTTTGTATTTTTTATGCTTGAAGACAAAAAATAAGTAAAATTCGAAGGATTAAAGGATAATAGTTTTTTTCTTTCTGAAAAAGTGGTATAATAACAATCAAAACTAGAAAATAAAACGGAATTAGGGACAACCACCTCTGTTCCTATTAGAGTGGTGAAATATGAAAATTAGTAAAAGGCACCTACTAAACTATTCCATTTTGATTCCTTATTTTCTTCTGTCGATTTTGGGATTGATTGTAGTTTACTCGACAACGAGTGCAACCCTAATTGAAGAAGGAAAAAGCGCTTTTCAATTGGTACGTAACCAGGGGATTTTCTGGGTGGCTAGTTTGGTTTTGATTGCCTTAATCTATAAATTAAAATTAGGTTTCCTGAGAAATGGACGTCTCATTTTTATCGTGATGATTGTGGAGATGGTTCTTTTAGCCCTAGCGCGTCTGGTCGGAACACCTGTCAATGGAGCATACGGATGGATTTCTGTAGGACCTGTAACGATTCAGCCGGCTGAATACCTTAAGATTATCATCATCTGGTACTTGGCACATCGTTTTTCAAAACAGCAAGATGAGATTGCGGTTTATGATTTCCAGGTGTTGACCCAAAATCAATGGCTACCTCGGGCTTTTAACGACTGGCGTTTTGTTCTGCTGGTTCTGATTGGTAGCTTGGGGATCTTCCCCGACTTGGGAAATGCGACCATCTTGGTTTTGGTGGCGCTCATTATGTACACCGTTAGTGGAATCGCCTATCGTTGGTTCTCGACCATTCTAGCTCTCTTAGCAGGGAGTTCAATTTTAGTATTGTCTGTCATTCGTCTCGTTGGGGTTGAAAAATTTTCTCAGATACCGGTATTTGGTTACGTTGCTAAACGTTTTAGTGCCTTCTTTAATCCCTTTAATGACTTGGCAGGTGCAGGACACCAGCTTGCAAATTCCTACTATGCCATGGTAAATGGTGGCTGGTTCGGACTGGGCTTGGGAAATTCTATCGAGAAGCGTGGTTATCTGCCAGAAGCCCATACGGATTTCGTGTTTTCGATTGTTATCGAAGAGTTTGGATTCGTAGGAGCGAGTATGATTTTGGCTTTACTCTTCTTCTTAATTTTGCGAATCATCTTGGTTGGTATTCGAGCCAAGGATCCTTTTAACTCCATGGTTGCTATCGGTGTCGGAGGGATGATTCTTGTCCAGGTCTTTGTCAATATCGGTGGGATTTCTGGTTTGATTCCTTCTACAGGGGTGACCTTCCCCTTCCTTTCACAAGGTGGGAACAGTCTCCTGGTATTATCCGTAGCCATTGCCCTTGTATTAAATATCGATGCCAGCGAGAAACGTGCTAAACTCATTAGAGAATACGAATCTCAAACTGTTGAAGGTCTGTAAGGATTGTATGGAAAGGAAAAATATATGTCTCTTCAGAAATTAGAAAACTATAGTAATAAAGCCGTCGTCCAAGAAGAAGTCTTGATTTTGACTGAGCTGCTAGAAGATATCACAAAAAATATGCTAGCGCCAGAGACCTTTGAAAAAATCATGCAGTTGAAGGAATTATCAACAAATGAAAACTATCAAGGGCTCAATGAACTGGTGACTAGCCTTTCCAATGAAGAAATGATTTACATTTCTCGTTATTTCTCTATCCTTCCACTCTTGATTAATATATCTGAGGATGTGGACTTAGCCTATAAAATTAACCACCAGAACAATGTGGACCAAGACTATCTAGGGAAATTGTCTACAACCATAAAGATGGTAGCTGAAAAAGAAAATGCAGCTGAAATTTTAGAAAAGTTAAATGTCGTTCCTGTCTTAACCGCCCATCCAACGCAAGTACAACGCAAGAGTATGCTGGACTTGACCAACCATATCCATACGCTCTTGCGTAAGTACCGTGATGTCAAACTAGGCTTGATTAATAAAGAAAAATGGAACATGGATCTCCGTCGTTACATTGAAATTATCATGCAAACAGACATGATTCGTGAGAAGAAGTTGAAAGTAACTAACGAAATCACCAACGTGATGGAGTACTACCAAAGTTCTTTCCTGAATGCTGTTCCACGTTTGACGGCTGAGTATAAGAAACTAGCTAAAGAACAAGGTATCGAGCTCCAACATCCAAAACCAATTACCATGGGGATGTGGATTGGAGGAGACCGTGATGGAAATCCTTTCGTAACAGCGGAAACTCTCAATAAATCAGCCTTGACCCAGTGCAAAGTCATCATGAACTACTATGATGAAAAGATTTATAATCTTTATCGTGAATTTTCACTGTCAACCAGCATCGTGAATGTCAGCGACAAGGTCCGTGAGATGGCGCTGAAGTCACAAGATAACTCCATTTATCGCGAAAAAGAACTCTATCGTCGTGCTCTTTTTGATATCCAAGCTAAGATGCAGGCAACTAAGGCTTATCTCATTGAAGACAGGGATCTTCAGCCTAGATATGCTACTGCAGATGAATTTTATCAAGACTTGTTGGCCATTCGAGATTCTCTCCTTGAGAACAAGGGGGAATACCTGATTTCAGGAGAATTTGTTGAACTGATGCAAGCCGTTGAAATCTTTGGCTTCTACCTTGCTTCTATCGATATGCGCCAAGACTCTAGTGTTCATGAAGCCTGTGTGGCTGAATTGTTAGCATCTGCTGGCATCAACGACCATTATAGCGATCTCTCTGAAGATGAAAAATGCGCCCTCCTCTTAAAAGAGTTGGAAGAAGATCCTCGTATCCTCTCAGCTACTCATGCTGAAAAGTCAGAACTGCTTGAGAAAGAATTGTCTATCTTCAAAACTGCTCGCAAGTTGAAGGATAAATTGGGTGAAAATGTCATTCGCCAAACCATCATCTCTCACGCAACAAGTGTATCTGATATGCTAGAATTAGCCATCATGCTCAAGGAAGTGGGCTTGGTTGATGCTCAAAAAGCGCGCGTTCAGATTGTTCCCCTCTTTGAAACGATTGAAGACTTGGATCACTCGGAAGAAACCATGAGAAGATACTTCTCTCTTCCATTGGCTAAAAAATGGATTGCTTCAAAAGACAACTACCAAGAAATCATGCTTGGCTACTCCGATAGTAATAAAGACGGTGGTTATTTATCATCATGTTGGACTCTCTATAAAGCACAACAACAACTGACTGCTATTGGGGATGAATTTGGCGTTAAAGTCACCTTCTTCCATGGACGTGGTGGTACTGTTGGTCGAGGTGGTGGTCCAACTTATGAAGCCATCACATCTCAACCGCTCAAGTCTATCAAGGACCGTATCCGTCTGACTGAGCAAGGAGAAGTGATTGGAAACAAATACGGAAACAAAGACGCTGCCTATTATAACCTTGAAATGTTGGTTTCTGCAGCCATTAACCGTATGATTACCAAGAAGAAGAGCGATACCAACACGTCAAATCGTTATGAAGCTGTTATGGATCAAGTGGTGGACCGTAGCTACGATATCTACCGTGATTTGGTCTTTGGAAATGAACATTTCTATGACTATTTCTTCGAGTCAAGCCCAATCAAGGCTATTTCAAGCTTCAATATCGGTTCGCGTCCAGCAGCTCGTAAGACCATCACTGAAATCGGCGGTTTGCGTGCCATTCCTTGGGTCTTCTCATGGTCACAAAGTCGTGTCATGTTTCCTGGATGGTATGGTGTAGGATCAAGCTTTAAAGAGTTTATTGATCAAGATCCAAAGAATATCGAGTTTCTTCGAGACATGTACCAAAACTGGCCTTTCTTCCAATCTTTGCTTTCCAATGTAGACATGGTCTTATCTAAGTCTAACATGAACATTGCTTTTGAATATGCCAAGCTCTGTGAAGATGAAGAAGTGCAGGCTATCTACTACACTATTTTAGATGAATGGCAGTTGACTAAGGACGTTATTTTAGCTATCGAAGGCTATGACGAACTCTTGGCAGAAAACTCTTACCTAAAAGACAGCCTAAACTATCGTATGCCTTACTTTAATATCCTTAACTACATCCAGTTGGAATTGATCAAACGTCAACGCCGCGGTGAATTGTCAGCAGACGAAGAAAAACTGATCCATACAACTATCAACGGAATTGCAACCGGTTTGCGTAATTCAGGCTGATATTCTACAAACTTCCTCTTTTTTCAAGGGGAAGTTTTTGAATTGTTTAAAAAATTCTAAAAATAGTCTTGACAAGTAGTTGAAAAATGATATAATTTAAACATTCAGAAAGTAATCATGCTCATTTTTGAGAGAGTCTGTGGTTGGTGGAAGCAGATAGATGAAAGTGATGAAAATTGGGCTGAATGTTATAAAGAATTTGAAATCATAAAAATTCGGTGAGCACACCTTACAGTGCAACTCGTGAATGCGAGAAAGAGCGATAGGGATATTCCCTATAATTGAGGTGGTACCGCGCATCGACGTCCTCACACAAGTTTTTTGTGTGAGGATTTTTTATGGGAGGAAAGATTATGAAATTTAATCGATGGCGTCGCTTGTTTTGAGTGAAAAGAGTATTATACAAGTGATTTAAAAGGAGAAAGAATATGAAAAATAAACGTTTAATGGGAATTATCGCTGGATTAGCAGTATTGGTAGTGGCTAGCTTGATTTATTCATCAATGAACAAGCCTGCAGCTAAGGAAGAGCAAAAGGCTGCTAAGGTTGGTGTCCTTCAATTTGTTAGTCACCCATCCTTGGACTTGATTTACCAAGGGATTCAAGATGGACTAGCTGAAGAAGGCTATAAGGACGACCAGGTAAAAATTGACTTTATGAACTCTGAAGGCGATCAGAGCAAGGTTGCAACCATGAGTAAACAATTGGTTGCTAATGGAAACGATGTTGTTGTTGGGATCGCAACACCAGCTGCTCAAGGACTTGCTAGTGCTACAAAAGACCTACCTGTTATCATGGCTGCTATTACAGACCCAATCGGTGCTAACTTGGTCAAAGATTTGAAAAAACCAGGTGGCAACATCACAGGGGTGTCAGACCATAACCCAGCTGAACAGCAAGTAGAGTTGATTAAAACCCTCACACCAAATGTCAAAACGATCGGAGCTCTCTACTCAAGCAGTGAAGATAACTCAAAATCACAAGTTGAAGAATTCAAGGCTTATGCTGAAAAAGCAGGTTTGACAGTCGAAACATTTGCCGTTCCATCAACCAATGAAATTGCTTCAACAGTCAATGTTATGACCAGCAAGGTCGATGCGATTTGGGTTCCAATTGATAACACCATCGCATCCGCATTTTCAACAGTTGTTTCAAGCAACCAAACAGCTAAAAAGCCAATCTATCCAAGTGCCACTGCCATGGTAGAAGCAGGTGGATTAGCATCTGTAGTAGTTGACCAACACGATCTTGGAGTGGCTACTGGTAAGATGATTGCCAAAGTATTGAAAGGTGAAAAACCAGCTGATACGCCAGTTAATGTCTTCTCAACTGGTAAGTCAGTGATTAACAAAAAACTAGCGCAGGAACTTGGTATAACCATTCCTGAGTCCGTTCTAAAAGAAGCAGGACAAGTGATTGAATAAAGATAAAGGAGGAGCTGGACACATCTCCTCCCATTTTTACTAAAGAAAGAAATGAGTGAAAGATTATGATAGTATCCATTATTTCTCAGGGGATGGTCTGGGCGATTTTAGGTTTGGGAATTTTTATGACTTTCCGAATTTTGAATTTTCCAGATATGACTACTGAGGGCTCTTTTCCTCTAGGGGGAGCTGTAGCTGTAACCTTGATAACGCAGGGAGCCAACCCATTTTTAGCAACCCTAGCTGCAGTAGGGGCGGGCTGTCTAGCTGGAATGGCGACGGGACTCTTATATGCCAAAGGAAAAATCCCAACTCTCTTATCAGGGATTTTAGTAATGACTTCTTGCCATTCCATCATGCTCATGATTATGGGACGTGCCAATCTGGGGCTTCTTGGAACCAAGCAAATTCAGGATGTCTTGCCTTTTGATTCAGACCTTAACCAACTCCTGACTGGATTAATCTTTGTAGCTCTTGTTATTGTCCTCATGCTCTTTTTCCTTGATACCAAACTAGGCCAAGCCTACATCGCTACAGGTGACAATCCTGATATGGCTCGTAGCTTTGGTATCAATACGGGACGTATGGAACTCATGGGCTTGGTTCTCTCAAATGGGATTATCGCGCTTGCAGGAGCCTTAATTGCTCAACAAGAAGGATATGCAGATGTTTCTCGAGGAATCGGTGTGATTGTCGTAGGGCTTGCCAGCTTGATTATTGGTGAGGTATTGTTCAAGAGTTTGACCTTGGCAGAGCGTCTCATGACCATTGTCGTAGGCTCTATCGCTTATCAGTTCCTCGTTTGGGGAGTGATTGCTCTTGGGTTTAATACAAGTTATCTTCGCTTGTACAGCGCCTTGATTTTGGCAGTTTGCCTTATGATTCCAACCTTCAAAAGCAAATACCTGAAAGGAGTCAAGTTTAGCAAATGACAGCAATTGTAGAATTAAAAAATGCTACCAAAGTCATCACGAATGGCTTTGATGAGGAAAAAATCATTCTGAATGATGTTTCTCTTGAAATTTTCGAACATGATTTCATTACCATCCTAGGGGGAAATGGAGCAGGGAAATCAACGCTTTTTAACACTATTGCAGGTACCTTGCCTTTAACAAGTGGAAGTATCCGTATCATGGGCGAGGACGTGACGCATTTTTCACCTGAAAAGCGGGCTAAGTACTTGTCTCGTGTCTTTCAGGATCCTAAGATGGGTACGGCTCCCCGTATGACGGTGGCAGAAAATCTCTTGATTGCCAAGTTTCGTGGTGAGAAGAGAGGACTCCTTCCTAGAAGGCTATCAAGTCATCGGGAAGAGTTTCAGGCTACCATTGAAAAAGTGGGGAATGGCCTTGAAAAGCACCTAGATACTCCGATTGAGTTTCTATCAGGTGGACAACGTCAGGCCTTGAGTCTCTTGATGGCAACCTTGAAGCGACCAGAGTTGCTCTTGTTGGATGAACACACAGCAGCTCTTGACCCAAAAACAAGTGTGGCCTTGATGGAATTAACAGATGACTTTGTCAGCAAGGATCATCTGACAGCCTTGATGATTACTCACCATATGGAAGATGCACTGAAGTATGGAAATCGTCTGATAGTCATGAAGGAAGGCCGAATCATCCAAGACTTCAATAAAGAAGAAAAAGCTAAGATGAAAATTTCAGACTACTATCAACTGTTTGAATAGGAGACGGCAGGAACTTCCTGAGACTATATAAAATCAAAACTTAGAAGCACGCAGATGTTTCTAGTTTTTTTAGTGACATAATTAGATCGATTGGTGCACTTGTCCAAGTTGCTTCATTTTATAGTATAATAAGTATCAACATGGAGTATAAATACAAGATTATTCCTAGCCTTTTAAGAAAATATCAAAATCAAGGATATCTAGGATAATAATAAGTCATTCACAGTGAAAAAATTAAATAAAACATATTGTTTATGGAGGTAAAAAATGACTTACACACAAGAAGATTTTCAGGAATGGATTTTCCAGATTGAATTTAAAATGGATTATTTTACTAAGGATTTTGCCCAAGAGCAAAATTTAATCTTGGACTATAGCATGCAGTCCTTGGATGATTTGGAGGCTTGGATTTTGGCTCATTACGAAAATCACCATGTCTTGATAGAGGATAAAAAACTCTTGGATTATTTAACAGTCTATATCGGAGAAACCTTCCGCAAGCACTTAGGTGGCAAGTGGTTCATTGACCTAAAGAATAAAAAGAATGCTTATTATTCCATGCCTGTGTTGGTTGATCCTTCCTATCGAGGAGAAGTATATATAGCACCCATGACTTTTGCAACGGCTTGTATCAGCAGAAAAGATGGACAATATATTAGCAGAATACTGAAAAATAATCTTCAAGAACAAGTAAAATAAAAGTAACTTATGAGCAATCTTACAAGAAAATAAAAGGATAAGTTGGAGGAGTTAAGGAGAAGATTCCCGATAACATGATAACAGTGAGTTTTTATGAAATATAAGTAGGGAAAGCGTATGAAATGGTTTACTTTTTTTCAGAAATAAGCTATACTAGTTAACGTAAAACTATGATAACATGGAGGTATTGTGTATGGTTGACAAGCAAGTTATTGAAGAAATCAAAAACAATACCAACATTGTGGAAGTCATAGGCGACGTGATTTCTTTACAAAAGGCTGGACGGAACTATTTAGGGCTCTGTCCTTTTCATGGTGAGAAGACCCCCTCTTTCAACGTTGTGGAAGACAAGCAGTTTTATCATTGCTTCGGCTGTGGTCGTTCAGGAGATGTTTTTAAGTTCATCGAAGAATACCAAGGTGTGTCCTTTATGGAAGCCGTTCAGCTCTTAGGGGAGCGCGTCGGTATTCAACTAGCCATGCCTGTCCAGTCTCGTCCTCAACAAGCTTCTCCCCATCAAGCTCTATATGATATGCATGAAGAAGCTGCTCGTTTTTACCATGCAATTCTCATGACGACCAAGATGGGAGAAGAAGCAAGGGCTTATCTATATAAGCGAGGGTTGACAGACGATGTTCTGAAGCACTTCCAAATTGGACTGGCTCCAGCAGAGAGAACCTATCTTTATCAACGTTTGGCTGACAAGTTTGAGGAAAAAGATTTATTGGATTCGGGCTTGTTTTACCTGTCAGATGGCAATCAATTTTATGATACCTTTTTCGGACGGATCATCTTTCCTTTGACCAATGACAAGGGGCAGGTTATTGCCTTTTCAGGTCGTATCTGGCAAGAAACGGATAGTCAGACTGCTAAGTATAAAAATAGTCGCTCGACTGCAATTTTTAACAAGAGTTACGAATTGTATCATTTGGACAAGGCAAAAAAGGGAACAGGTAAGATCACAGAGCTCTATCTGATGGAAGGCTTCATGGATGTAATCGCAGCCTACCGTGCTGGTATAGAAAATGCTGTAGCTTCCATGGGAACAGCCTTAAGCAAGGAGCATGTTGACCACCTCAAACGCTTTACCAAAAAAATTGTTCTCAGCTATGATGGTGACAAGGCAGGGCAGGCAGCAACAGCCAAGGCTCTAGTGGAATTAAAAGACTTCTCAGTGGAGGTTGTTCGAGTACCTGATGCCATGGACCCAGATGAGTATTTGCAAAAGAATTCTGCTGAAGACCTGGCTTACCTTTTAACCAAGACTCGTATCAGTCCTATAGAGTTCTATATTCACCAGCTAAAGCCTGAAAATAGTGATAACTTACAGGCGCAAATCGAATTCATTGAAAAGATTGCACCCCTAATCGCCAAAGAAAAGTCTATCACTGCCCAGAATTCTTATATCCACATTCTGGCGGATAATCTACCTTCTTTTGATTACCAGCAGGTGGAACAGATAGTAAATGAAAGTCGAATTGTTCAAAGGCAGGAAAGAGTCAAAGAGGAGCAACCTCCAGCAGCGATTAGTTTACCTGTAACGCGGCAACTGACAGCAGTCATGAGAGCAGAGGCTCATCTCCTCTATAGGATGGCTGAGAACCCAGTTGTGTTAAATGACTACCGATTAAGAGAAGATTTTTTCTTTGATACCCCAGAATTTCAGATTCTTTACGAATTATTAAGTGAGCAGGGAGAAATCGGCTCAGAGGAGCTTTCTCATCAGACACCTGAGGTTGAAAATGCTTGGTACCATGTGCTTAGTCTGGATTTGCCAGCTGAGATGTCGCCTCAGGAGCTAGCGGAAGTCGAAGCGACTCGAAACCGTGCTCTCCTCAGCAAGGACAACTTAAGAATTAAAAAGAAAGTGCAGGAAGCTAGTCATGTAGGAGATACAGATACGGCCTTGGAAGAATTGCAACGATTGATTTCCCAAAAGAGAAGAATGGAGTAATAATGGCAACAAAACAAAAAGAAGTAACCACATTTGATGTGCAAGTAGCAGACTTTATCCGTAACCACAAAAAAACAGGAACAGCAACAGATGACGAAATCAATTCAAGTCTGGTTATTCCTTTCACCCTCGATGCAGACGGCATTGAAGACCTTTTGCAACGGATTCAGGATGCTGGAATTTCTATCACAGACAACGAAGGAAATCCAAGTGCGCGTGTGCTTAGTGCAGAAGAGGAACCAGAACTCAGTGATGAGGACTTGATTGGCTCAACTTCTGCCAAGGTCAATGACCCAGTCCGTATGTATTTGAAGGAAATTGGGGTTGTTCCTCTCTTGACCAACGAAGAGGAAAAAGAATTGGCCCTAGCAGTTGAAGCAGGTGATATCGAAGCCAAACAACGTCTTGCAGAAGCCAACCTTCGTTTGGTGGTTTCCATTGCTAAGCGCTACGTAGGGCGTGGCATGCAGTTTCTTGACTTGATCCAAGAAGGAAACATGGGTTTGATGAAGGCAGTTGACAAATTTGACTATTCTAAAGGATTCAAGTTCTCAACTTACGCAACTTGGTGGATTCGTCAGGCGATTACCCGTGCCATTGCTGACCAGGCCCGTACTATTCGTATCCCTGTCCACATGGTTGAAACCATTAACAAGCTTGTCCGTGAACAGCGGAATCTCCTTCAAGAATTGGGACAAGATCCAACTCCTGAACAAATTGCTGAGCGTATGGATATGACACCTGACAAGGTGCGTGAAATCTTGAAAATCGCCCAAGAGCCAGTATCACTTGAAACACCGATTGGTGAAGAGGACGATAGCCATCTTGGGGACTTTATCGAAGACGAAGTGATTGAAAATCCCGTAGACTACACAACTCGTATCGTTTTGCGTGAGCAGTTGGATGAAGTTTTGGATACTCTTACAGACCGTGAAGAAAACGTCTTGCGCTTGCGCTTCGGTTTGGACGATGGGAAAATGCGTACTCTTGAAGATGTTGGTAAAGTCTTTAACGTGACTCGTGAGCGTATCCGTCAGATCGAGGCCAAGGCTTTGAGAAAATTGCGCCAACCAAGTCGCAGCAAACCCCTTCGTGATTTTATTGAAGACTAAGAGTGAGGAATAACATGGCTTATACAGAAGAGCAAATTGAAACGATCAAAACACGCATTTTAAATGCTTTGGAAGAAGTCATCGACCCTGAGTTGGGAATTGATATTGTCAACCTAGGTTTGATTTATGAAATTCGTTTTGATGGTGAAACAGGTCACACGGAAATTGATATGACCTTGACAACTATGGGCTGCCCACTGGCTGACCTCTTAACAGACCAGATACACGATGCGATGACAGAGGTGCCTGAGGTAACCAATATCGAAGTCAAATTGGTCTGGTATCCAGCCTGGACGGTTGAAAAAATGAGTCGCTATGCGCGTATCGCCCTAGGAATTAAGTAATCGATTGGAAAATTACGAGAGACGATTGGAAAAGAGAGGGGCTCCTCCATTTTCCTCTGGTCTCTTCTTTCTTTTACTGATTTTCTTGAAATAAAATGGTATAATGAGTAATATGGAAAACAAAAAATTGCGTATTAATATGCTAAGTTCAAGTGAAAAAGTGGCTGGTCAAGGAGTGTCAGGAGCCTACCGTGAATTAGTGAGTCTCCTTCATCGTGATGCCAAAGATCAGTTGATTGTTACGGAGAATCTTCCTGTAGAGGCAGATGTAACCCACTTTCACACCATTGATTTCCCTTATTATTTATCCACATTTCAAAAGAAACGCTCTGGGAGAAAAGTTGGCTATGTGCATTTCTTGCCTGAGACACTCGAGGGGAGTTTGAAAATCCCATTTTTCTTAAAAGGAATTGTCAAACGCTATGTTTTTTCCTTTTACAATCGGATGGAACACTTGGTGGTGGTCAATCCCATGTTTATCGAGGATTTAGTGGCTGCGGGTATTCCACGAGAAAAAATAACTTATATTCCAAATTTTGTAAACAAAGAAAAATGGCATCCATTACCAGCTGAACAAGTTGCACAACTTCGTGAAGAAATGGATCTCGCAAAAGATCAGTTTGTCGTGGTTGGTGCGGGCCAGGTTCAGAAACGAAAAGGGATAGATGATTTTATCCGTCTTGCTGAAGAATTGCCAGAAATTACCTTTATCTGGGCTGGTGGTTTTTCATTTGGCGGGATGACAGATGGTTATGAACGCTATAAGAAGATTATGGACAATCCACCTAAAAATCTAATTTTCCCAGGTATTGTGTCACCGGAGAGGATGCGGGAACTGTATGCTTTAGCTGATTTGTTCTTATTACCTAGCTATAATGAACTATTCCCTATGACCATCTTAGAGGCAGCTAGTTGCGAGGCTCCTATTATGTTAAGGGATTTGGACCTGTATAAGGTCATTCTTGAGGGAGATTATCGTGCTACAAGTGATGTCTCTGAGATGAGAGAAGCAATCCTAGAATATAAAGAAAATCCTGAAGCATTGAGAGAATTGAAAGAAAAAGCGAAAAGGATATCCAAGCAGTATTCAGAAGAGCGTTTACTAGGAATTTGGTTAAAATTTTATCGGGAACAGGCTGCTCTAGGTAAAAAGTGAGGTAATCTATGCGAATTGGTTTATTTACAGACACCTATTTTCCTCAGGTTTCCGGGGTTGCGACCAGTATTCGAACCTTGAAGACAGAGCTTGAGAAGCAAGGCCATGCAGTTTTTATCTTTACAACAACAGATAAAGATGTGAACCGCTACGAGGATTGGCAAATTATTCGAATTCCGAGTGTTCCTTTCTTTGCATTTAAAGATCGACGATTTGCCTATCGAGGTTTTACAAAGGCACTTGAAATCGCCAAGCAGTATCAACTCGATATCATTCATACCCAGACAGAATTTTCACTTGGTTTGTTAGGGATTTGGATTGCACGAGAATTGAGAATTCCTGTTATCCATACCTATCATACCCAGTACGAAGACTATGTGCATTATATTGCTAAGGGGATGTTGATTCGTCCAAGTATGGTAAAATATCTGGTACGTGGTTTCCTTCGTGATGTAGATGGAGTAATCTGTCCTAGTGAGATTGTTCGGGACCTTTTATCTAAATACAAAGTGAAGGTTGAAAAACGTGTCATTCCAACCGGAATTGAGCTAGCTAAGTTTGAACGACCTGAGATTAAAGAGGAAAACTTGCAAGAACTTCGTTCGAAGTTAGGTATTCAGGAAGGCGAGAAAATGCTACTGAGTCTTTCTCGTATCTCCTTTGAGAAGAATATCCAAGCAGTCCTAGATGCTTTTGCTGAAGTATTGAAAGAAGAAGATAAGGTGAAGCTGGTCGTTGCTGGAGACGGTCCTTATCTGGACAGTCTGAAAGAGCAAGCAGTGAAATTAAACCTGCAAAAACATGTGATTTTTACAGGTATGATTGCTCCAAGCGAGACAGCCTTATACTATAAGGCTGCAGATTTCTTCATCTCTGCCTCTACGAGTGAAACTCAGGGCTTAACCTATCTAGAAAGTCTAGCCAGTGGAACGCCTGTTATCGCTCATGGCAACCCCTATCTTGAAAATCTGATCAATGATAAAATGTTTGGTACCCTCTACTATGGAGAACGAGAGCTTGCAGGAGCTATCCTTGAAGCATTAATCGCTACTCCGGATATGTCTGAACAAAAGTTGGCGGATAAGTTGTACGAAATTTCGGCTGAGAACTTTGGAAAACGAGTACATGAGTTTTACCTTGATGCCATTATCTCAAATAACTTTGAACATGAATTGCATGATGGAAAACCTGTCAGTCAGCGCTTTTTGAAAACGATTTTATATCTACCCCAACAGGCTGTTACAAGTCCAGTAAAAGAGTCTAAGCGTATTTTACGGGCTTCTCGGAAGCAATTATCCAGCATCAGAGATTATTGGAAAGATGAATTCAAATAATAGAATAAGAGGAAAATATTATGAAAAAATTAATGCGAAGTGGAAAAAATCAAATAATTGGTGGAGTTTGTGCAGGAGTTGCCCATTATTTTGATATTGACCCAACAATTGTTCGTGTTGTTTGGGGTGTTCTTGCATTTTGTTATGGAGCAGGAATCCTTGCTTACATCATTTTATGGGTGGTTGCACCGGTTTCAACAGACTATTAATTTAGAATTATAAAGTGAAAAGGAGAAGTTATGGCTTTTGGAGATAATGGAAAACGTAAAAAAACATTGTTTGAGAAAGTGACACTTGTTGTCGTGCTCATCATGTTGTTTGTAACCCTTGCTGGTATCTTTGCAACTGCGCTTGGAGCTTTTAGCAGATTCTAAGCAAGCTGCGAGAATAGAAACAATAACTAATGACTGGGTTCTCCCCAGCCTTTTTAAAGTGAGAAGAAAATATGAGTATGTTTTTAGATACAGCCAAGATCAAGGTCAAGGCTGGTAATGGTGGCGATGGCATGGTTGCCTTTCGTCGTGAAAAATATGTCCCTAATGGCGGTCCGTGGGGTGGTGATGGTGGACGTGGAGGTAACGTTGTTTTCGTGGTAGACGAAGGCTTACGTACCTTGATGGATTTCCGCTATAACCGTCATTTCAAGGCTGATTCCGGTGAAAAAGGGATGACCAAAGGAATGCATGGACGTGGTGCAGAAGACCTTCGTGTTCGTGTGCCACAGGGAACTACTGTACGTGATGCAGAAACAGGTAAAGTCATTACAGACTTGATTGCACATGGTCAAGAATTTATCGTGGCTCACGGCGGTCGAGGCGGTCGTGGGAATATCCGTTTTGCAACACCAAAAAATCCTGCGCCTGAAATCTCTGAGAATGGAGAACCAGGTCAAGAACGTGAGTTACAACTGGAATTGAAGATTCTAGCGGATGTTGGTCTAGTCGGTTTCCCATCTGTCGGAAAGTCAACTTTGCTCAGTGTCATCACTTCAGCCAAACCCAAAATTGGTGCTTACCACTTTACGACGATTGTCCCTAATTTGGGAATGGTTCGTACGCAGTCAGGTGAATCTTTTGCAGTAGCAGACCTTCCAGGTTTGATTGAAGGTGCCAGTCAAGGTGTTGGTCTTGGAACCCAGTTCCTTCGACATATCGAACGCACTCGAGTTATCCTCCATGTCATCGATATGTCTGCTAGCGAAGGTCGTGATCCTTATGAGGATTACCTTGCTATCAATAAGGAATTGGAATCCTATAACCTTCGTCTCATGGAACGTCCGCAGATCATCGTTGCCAACAAGATGGATATGCCTGAAAGTCAGGAAAATCTTAAAGCCTTCAAGGAAAAGTTGGCAGCAAACTACGACGAGTTTGAGGAACTTCCAGCCATCTTCCCTATTTCTGGATTGACCAAGCAAGGTTTGGCTACACTTTTGGATGCGACAGCTGAATTGTTAGACAAGACTCCAGAATTTCCGATTTATGATGAATCCGATATGGAAGAAGAGGCATACTACGGCTTTGATGAGGAAGAAAAAGCCTTTGAGATTAGTCGTGATGATGATGCGACATGGGTACTTTCTGGTGAAAAACTCATGAAACTCTTTAACATGACCAACTTTGACCGTGACGAATCAGTTATGAAATTTGCTCGCCAGCTTCGTGGTATGGGGGTTGACGAAGCCCTTCGTGCGCGTGGAGCCAAAGATGGTGATTTGGTCCGAATCGGTAAATTTGAGTTTGAATTTGTAGACTAGGAGATTGATATGGGAGATAAACCGATATCATTCCGAGATGCAGATGGAAATTTTGTTTCTGCAGCAGATGTGTGGAATGAAAAGAAACTAGAAGAATTGTTTAATCGTCTCAACCCTAAACGTGCTCTTCGATTGGCACGTACAAAGAAAGAAGAAACACAGTCAAAGAAATAAAAAATTCCCGTGATCTTTTGATCACGGGATTTGTTTTATTCACCAAAGAAAAATGGTGGTGCGTATTTTTTAAGGCTTTCAAAACAAGCTTGCGCTTTTGTAGCATCTTTACAGATAATCATGCAGACATCATCTCCACAAAGCGTTGCAATGACATCTGGAAAGTCCAAGGAATCAATTACAGATCCAAACGATTGGGCTAAACCGGGTAAAGTTTTCAAAATAACCTGGTGTTGGACAGGACGCAACATAACAAGAGCATCTTCCATATAATTTTCGAGACGTTTTTCCCACTTGGAGATAGAGCCTGTATTTAACACGTAGTAAGAATTATCTTCTTCTCGTACTTTTGAAAGGTTCATGGTTTTGATATCGCGTGATAAGGTAGCCTGTGTAACCTGGATATCGTTTTCGGCTAACAAGGCTTGCAATTCTGCTTGGGTATGGATTTTATTTTTTGAAACGAGGGCACGAATAAGTTGATGTCTGTGTTCAGATTTGTTCATAAGTGTTAATAGCTCCTTTTATGAGGGAATAGTGATAGTAGACTGTGCTAAATCAACAGTCAAGTGATAGTCTGTATTATCTCGAACTGTAATCTCAAAGTCTGTTGTGTAGAGAACCAAGCGGAGAGTGTCTCCCTCTTTAAGTCTGTAAATAGTTGGTTGAAGCTCTAGCTTGAAGTCCATCCATTCATTTGGTTGAATTTCTTCGATTGTCAAGAGATCATTTCGGTTTTGAAGATTGAGGTAGCCTTTAGTGATAACACGTTGGGCACTTGGATTGAATGGCAGTTCACAGAGATTTTCTAACATGTGGTAACGACCATTGTCAATCGTTCGAACTGATTGAACTGCTGGATAGGGTTGAAGGTACTTCTGTTGTCCTAGTTGGAGGACTTGAGCAGACAATAATCCCTTATTTGTACTTGATTTGACACGAAGTTTCAGGTCCACTCGACCATTTAAGTGAATGTCTTTAGTCACCGGAAGGTCAATGGTGATTTGATTGGCTTTTCCTTGGTAAAGTTCAGTGTTGAAGGTCTGGTAAGTCTTTCCATAACGTTCAAAATCTTTTTGATCATACTGGTTTTGAATCACTTTTTCTTCAGTTCCAAGAGAGAAGGTATGCAGTTCGTCCTGTTTGTCAAAGTTATCAAGTCTCTGCCAAGTTTGCGGTGCGGTATTGTCCTGCCAGATGACAGTCGGAAGTTGATAGCCTGAGTCAAGTCCTAACAATTTCTTACTCAACAAGGCATTCATGGACTCGCGGAAGTCAATTGACTGCCAGTTGTTCATATAGACATGGGCACCATGATGGAAAAAGAGGTGCTTGTTAATATGAGGTGGAAGAGCATGAAACATCTGGTAAACATGAAGAGGTTTGACGTTCCAATCTTGAGAACCATGCGTAAAGACGACCTCAGCTTGAACCTTATGAGCATTGAGCAGATAGTTGCGGTCATGCCAAAACTGATTGTAGTCACCAGTCTTGCGATCGAGTTTCTCTTTAACCTTTTCTAAGTCTGCTTGATGAGCTTCATTGGCACGAATATAGTCACCGGCTTGGAGGTTGCGAGAGTAGGTCAATTCAGCAAGTGAGTCAAAATCCTCACCTGGATAGCCACCTGGGTTAGTCACCAAACCATTTTCTCGATAGTAGTTGTACCAAGAGGAAATACCTGCTTCAGCGATAATGACCTCTAAGCCATCAACACCAGTGGTGGCGAGACCATTGGACATGGTGCCTAGATAGGAAATTCCTGTTGTTGCAACTTTGCCGTTTGACCAATCAGCCTTGACTTGCCGTTTGCGTGTGTGGTCTGTGAAAGCACGGCAATGACCATTAAGCCAGTCAATCACGTTTTTATATGCTTCAATTTGCTGGTAGTCCCCATTGGTCATGAGACCTTGAGAATCTTTAGTTCCAACACCCGATACATAGAGATTGGCAAATCCTCGTGGGAGGAAGTAGTCGTTGAGAGTGTATGAGCTATTGATATGAGCTAACTTTTCTTTAGCTTCAGAGACGAGTTCAGCTTGGCCGATAGGCTCGACTAAATTCAGCTTGGGCTCCTCAAGCTGAATGGTGTGGGCAGGTTTGACCTCAAGCTCCCCTTCCATTTTGTAGAGAGCTTTATCGCTAGCTTTGACGTTGGTCCCTTGGTGATAAGGGCTGGCAGTCATAACTGAAGGAATTTGTCCATCATAACACGGGCGAATAATGCTGACCTTGACTAAGTCAGGGAGACCGTCTTTATCAGTATCCACACGGCTCTCGACATACACGACTTCACGAATGACATCATGAGTAGAGAAGGTTGCCAAGCTCTTACCGTTAAAGTAGTGGTAGTGATTGTCTTCTGAAATGAGTCCGTCACTAACAAGTTGGTCGATGAGCGTATTTCCTTTTTTCGTTCGCGTATTGAGTAACTGATAAAGATTTTCGATGAGATCTCCATAAACAATAGGAAATCCAGTTTCTTTACGGAATTGTTCGGCGTCCTCAAAGTCAACAAGATAGTTAAACCCTAAAAGTTGAAAAACTACCGTGTAGAAAACATCAGCAGTTAAATCACGCTCTGATTGGAAAAAAGTTAATAGATCTGTTTCGTTATCCGCGGCTAAAGTGGATAAGACATAATCCGTGTTAGAATAAGTGAAAAAACTCCAGCGGATGAAGTCTTCAAATTGCTTTTTTAAGGGCAGTTGAGGGGACAATTCCAGACCAAGACTTGCTAATTCATCTAATTGTTGAGAACTAGAGGTCGGAAGATAGCTAAATTGATTAAAACGCATGGTTCTCTCCTTTGAAAACAGACTGAATTTATTATATCAAAAAATAAGGAAAAATGGAATAAATAAACTTTGATGCAAGAAATTTCGTGAAGCGGAATACCTATTTAGTAAGTTATTATAAAATGATGAATAAATACTATAATAAAAAGCCCTTTCTTAGAATTTTTTATATGTGAAATTGCATATAGAGTCCGGCTTTATTATACTTTACTTAGTATAAAAATGTCTAAAATGACATTCAAATCTATCTTATGATATTAAAAATTAAAGGGAAGAAAGACGGAGAGGTTGTAAATGCTGATGTTGAAAAGAAAGCATCCGAGTTGCTTCAATATCCAACTTAAAATGGTATAATAGTAGTAAAACGAAAGCAAGGAGGAGAAGAAATGATTGCACAGCTCGACACCAAGACTGTTTATAGTTTTATGGGAAGTGTGGTTTCGATTGAAAAATATGTACAAATGGCTAAAGAATACGGCTATTCTCACCTTGCTATCATGGATGTGGATAATCTCTATGGAGCCTATCATTTTCTAGAAGCAACTCGTAAGCATGGCATTCAACCTTTAATTGGTTTAGAAATGACCTTGGTCAAAGATGAGGAGAATCTCTCTCTACGTTTTCTAGCCCTATCCACTAAAGGTTATCAAGAGTTGATGAAGTTATCCACTTTAAAAATGACTGGACGGAAAAATTGGTCTGACTTCACCTCCCACCTCGAAGATGTTGCTATTATTGTTCCCTATTTTAATGGGGTCGAACAGCTGGATTTAGGGCATGATTATTTTATCGGTGTCAGTCCAGATACTCCTCAAGAAGCCTTTACTAGACCCATTCTTCCACTGTATCAAGTCAACTCTTTTGAAAAAGAAGATATCCAAGTTTTACAAATCTTGTCAGCAGTCAAGGATAATGTCAGCCTAAGAGAAGTGGATCTGCATTCACAACAAGGAATATTTCTACCTGCCTCAGACTTGGAAGCACGTTTTATGAATCGCTTCCCTCAGGCGCTTGCCAATCTCCAGGATTTGATAGAGAATGTAAGCTATCAAATCGACCCAAGTTTAAAACTTCCTCGCTTTAATCCTGAAAGACCAGCAGTAGAAGAACTTCGAGAGAGGGCTGAGCAAGGCTTGAGTGACAAGGGGCTAACCTCGGCTCTCTATCGTGAGCGACTAAATGAAGAATTGGCTGTGATTCATGATATGGGCTTTGACGACTATTTCCTTGTAGTTTGGGATTTGCTCCGTTTTGGACGTTCCCAAGGATATTATATGGGAATGGGGCGTGGTTCTGCGGTTGGTAGTCTGGTGGCTTACTCACTGGATATTACAGGAATCAACCCGGTTGAAAAGAACTTGATTTTCGAACGCTTTTTAAATCGTGAGCGCTACACCATGCCTGATATCGATATCGACATCCCTGACCTCTATAGACCAGAGTTCATTCGCTATGTTCGTGATCGCTATGGTAGTCAACACGTGGCACAGATTGTCACTTATTCGACCTTTGGAGCAAAACAGGCAATTCGTGATGTTTTTAAACGTTATGGCGTTCCAGAGTACGAATTAACCAATATTACGAAAAAAATCAGTTTCCGAGATACGCTAACGACAGCCTATGAAAAGAATTTGCAGTTTAGGCAGATTATCAATAGCAAGATTGAATACCAAAAAGCTTTTGAGATTGCTCGAAAGATTGAAGGGTATCCTCGTCAGACCTCTATCCATGCGGCAGGAGTTGTTATGAGTGACCAAGACCTGACAGACTATATTCCACTTAAATACGGTGAGGATATGCTGATCACTCAATATGATGCACATGCAGTTGAAGCTAATGGCCTTTTAAAAATGGATTTCCTAGGTCTGCGTAACTTAACTTTTGTCCAAAAAATGCAGGAATTACTGGCTGAGTCAGAAGGTATTCATCTGAAAATCGAAGAGATTGATTTGGAAGACAAGGAAACTCTTGCCCTCTTTGCTGCTGGAAATACCAAGGGGATTTTCCAATTTGAACAACCTGGTGCCATTCGACTCTTGAAACGAGTTCAGCCACAAGTCTTTGAAGAGGTAGTAGCCACAACCTCCCTCAACAGACCAGGGGCTAGTGATTATATTGATAACTTTGTCGCTCGGAAGCACGGCAAAGAAAAGGTGACGGTGCTGGATCCTGTCTTGGAGGACATTCTGTCATCAACTTATGGTATTATGCTCTATCAAGAGCAGGTCATGCAGGTAGCTCAGCGATTTGGAGGCTTCAGCCTTGGTAAAGCTGATATTCTCAGACGAGCCATGGGTAAGAAAAATGCTAAAGAGATGCATTTAATGAAGGAAGATTTTATCTCTGGAGCTATGAAATTGGGGCATACAGAAGAAAAGGCCAACCAAGTTTTTGCAGTGATGGAAAAGTTTGCAGGCTATGGATTTAACCGATCCCACGCATATGCCTACTCAGCCCTAGCTTTCCAGCTTGCTTATTTCAAGACACACTATTCCGCTATTTTCTTCCAAGTCATGTTGAATTATTCCAGTAGCGATTACATTGTGGATGCATTGCAGATGGGCTTTGAAGTAGCCCCGTTAGCAATCAATAGCATTCCCTATCATGACAAGATTGCTCAGAAGAAAATATATCTTGGTCTAAAAGCCATTAAGGGCATGCCAAGAGATTTTTCTTACTGGATCATCGAAAATCGTCCTTTCTCAAGCATTGAAGATTTTGTCACACGTCTTTCCAAGAATTACAAGAAACTGTCGCTTTTGACTCCTTTGGTTGAACTAGGGCTTTTTGATGAATTTGACAAGAATCGCCAGAAAGTCTTAGTGAACCTACCAAACTTATTTGTTTTTGTTGAGGAGTTAGGTGGACTCTTTGCGGATACAACCTATAGTTGGACTGAAGCTGATGATTTTACTGAGGCGGAGAAATTTTACAAGGAGCAGGAACTGATTGGGGTAGGTATCAGTGCCCATCCTCTCCAAACTCTTGCCAAACAAGCCCTATATCCGACGACGCCAATCACTAATCTAACCGAGGGAGCTCAAGCTACTCTCCTAGTTGAAGTGCAAAAACTAAAAGTGATTCGAACCAAGAAGGGCGAGAACATGGCTTTCCTACAGGTTCATGACAGTAAGTCTCGGATGGATGTGACTGTATTTTCAGATCAATATAGAAAATTCGCCCCCATCCTCTCCGAAGGGAAATTTTACTATATCAATGGGAAGGTTCAATCTCGAGATGGTCGTCTGCAAATGATTGCACAAGATTTGAAGGAAGCAGTAGCGGAACGATTCTGGATTCAAGTTAAAAATCATGAATACGATAAAGAGATTTCAAATATCCTAGAACAATACAAAGGCCCAATTCCTGTCATTATCAGGTATGAAGAGGAGCAAAAAACAGTTGTTTCTACACGGCATTTTGTAAAAAAAGAGCCTGCTTTACAGGAGAAATTAAAGGAAATTACCATGAAAACGATTTATCACTAAAAATACGAAAAATAGAAGAATTTTCGATTTAAATGTGGTATAATCAGTAAGAATGTTAAAAGGAAAAGGAGCAAAAACCAAATGAAACGTATTGCTGTTTTGACCAGTGGTGGAGACGCCCCTGGTATGAATGCTGCCATCCGTGCAGTAGTTCGCCAAGCAATCTCAGAAGGAATGGAAGTTTTTGGTATCTATGATGGGTATGCAGGTATGGTTGCCGGCGAAATTTATCCACTTGATGCTGCTTCAGTAGGAGACATCATTTCCCGTGGTGGTACTTTCCTTCACTCTGCTCGTTACCCTGAGTTTGCACAACTTGAAGGTCAACTTAAAGGGATTGAGCAGTTGAAAAAACACGGTATCGAAGGTGTCGTTGTTATCGGTGGTGATGGTTCTTATCACGGAGCTATGCGCTTGACTGAGCATGGATTCCCTGCTATCGGACTTCCAGGTACAATCGATAACGATATCGTAGGTACTGACTTCACAATCGGATTTGATACCGCAGTTACTACTGCAATGGATGCAATCGATAAGATTCGTGATACATCATCAAGTCACCGTCGTACTTTCGTTGTTGAAGTAATGGGACGTAATGCTGGTGATATCGCACTTTGGGCAGGTATTGCAACTGGTGCTGATGAAATCATTATCCCTGAAGAAGGCTTCAAGATGGAAGATATCGTAGCTAGTATCAAAGCTGGTTATGAATGTGGTAAAAAACACAACATCATCGTTTTGGCCGAGGGAGTTATGTCAGCCGATGAATTCGGTAAGAAACTCAAGGAAGCAGGAGATACTAGTGACCTTCGTGTGACTGAGCTTGGACATATCCAACGTGGTGGTTCACCAACCGCTCGTGACCGTGTATTAGCGTCACGTATGGGAGCACACGCTGTTAAACTTCTTAAACAAGGAATCGGTGGTGTCGCTGTTGGTATCCGTAACGAAAAAATGGTTGAAAACCCAATTCTTGGAACAGCAGAAGAAGGAGCCTTGTTCAGCCTGACAGCTGATGGCAAAATCGTTGTTAACAACCCTCACAAAGCTGACCTTGGACTTGCTAGCTTGAACAAGAGCTTGTCATAATCAACTTTAACTAATCTGGTAAAATGACCATAAAGGTCAAATTATATAAAGGAGTCACAAATCATGAATAAACGTGTAAAAATCGTTGCAACTTTGGGTCCTGCGGTTGAAATCCGTGGTGGGAAAAAATTCGGTGATGACGGATACTGGGGTGAAAAACTTGACGTTGAAGCTTCAGCAAAAAACATTGCTAAATTGATTGAAGCAGGAGCTAACACTTTCCGTTTCAACTTCTCACACGGTGACCACCAAGAACAAGGTGAACGTATGGCAACTGTTAAACTTGCAGAAAAACTTGCAGGTAAAAAAGTTGGTTTCCTTCTTGATACTAAAGGACCAGAAATCCGTACTGAATTGTTCGAAGGTGAAGCTAAAGAGTACTCATACAAAACTGGTGAAAAAATCCGTGTTGCAACTAAACAAGGAATCAAATCAACTCGTGAAGTGATTGCTTTGAACGTTGCTGGTGCTCTTGACATCTATGATGACGTTGAAGTTGGTCGCCAAGTATTGGTTGACGATGGTAAACTTGGTCTTCGCGTTGTGGAAAAAGACGATGCAACTCGTGAATTTGTAGTTGAAGTTGAAAATGACGGTGTGATCGCTAAACAAAAAGGTGTAAACATCCCTAACACTAAAATTCCTTTCCCAGCTCTTGCTGAACGTGATAACGATGATATCCGCTTTGGTCTTGAACAAGGTATTAACTTCATCGCGATTTCATTCGTTCGTACTGCAAAAGACGTTAACGAAGTTCGTGCAATCTGTGAAGAAACTGGTAACGGCCACGTTCAATTGTTCGCTAAAATCGAAAACCAACAAGGTATCGAAAACTTGGATGAAATCATTGAAGCTGCTGACGGTATCATGATCGCTCGTGGTGACATGGGTATCGAAGTACCATTCGAAATGGTTCCAGTTTACCAAAAAATGATTATCACTAAAGTGAACGCAGCAGGTAAAGTTGTTATCACAGCAACAAACATGCTTGAAACAATGACTGAAAAACCACGTGCAACTCGTTCAGAAGTATCAGACGTATTTAACGCTGTTATCGACGGAACTGACGCAACAATGCTTTCAGGTGAGTCTGCAAATGGTAAATACCCACTTGAGTCAGTAGCAACAATGGCTACAATTGACAAGAACGCACAAACTCTTCTTAATGAATACGGACGTTTGAACTCAGATACTTTCGAACGTAACTCTAAGACAGAAGTTATGGCTTCAGCTGTTAAAGACGCTACTAACTCAATGGACATCAAATTGGTTGTAACTCTTACTAAGACAGGTCACACAGCACGTTTGATTTCTAAATACCGTCCAAATGCTGATATCTTGGCATTGACATTTGACGAATTGACAGAACGTGGATTGATGTTGAACTGGGGTGTTATCCCAATGTTGACAGATGCTCCATCATCAACTGACGATATGTTCGAAATCGCTGAACGTAAAGCAGTTGAAGCAGGTCTTGTACAATCTGGTGACGATATCGTTATCGTTGCAGGTGTACCAGTTGGAGAAGCTGTTCGTACAAACACAATGCGCATCCGTACAGTACGCTAATCTAACATTAAAACCTATCATTCAAGCTGAACAGCTTGAATGATAGGTTTTTTTATCGAAATGGAATGTTTAATCAATAGGAATGGGAAAAAATTGAAAATTGTGGTATAATAGAACGAAAAGACCTTTTTAGTAAATTTTGAAAGAGTAAAACATGAGAAAAATTGTCATCAATGGTGGACGTCCATTGCAAGGTGAGATCACCATTAGTGGTGCTAAAAATAGTGTTGTAGCACTTATTCCAGCTATTATCTTATCAGATGATATTGTCACTTTAGATTGTGTTCCAGATATTTCAGACGTTGCTAGTCTTGTCGAAATCATGGAGATTATGGGGGCAACTGTTAAGCGTTATGACGATGTCTTGGAAATTGATCCAAGAGGCGTTCAAAACATTCCTATGCCTTATGGTAAGATTAATAGCTTACGTGCTTCTTATTATTTCTACGGAAGTCTTTTAGGTCGCTTTGGTGAAGCTACAGTTGGACTTCCTGGTGGATGTGATCTGGGACCTCGTCCGATTGACCTTCACTTAAAAGCCTTTGAAGCCATGGGTGCTAAGGTCAGCTATGAGGGAGATAATATGAATTTATCTGCCCAAGGTAAGGGACTTCATGGCGCAAGTATTTACATGGATACCGTCAGCGTTGGTGCAACGATTAACACTATGATTGCTGCGGTTAAAGCTAAGGGACGCACTGTCATTGAAAATGCGGCTCGTGAACCGGAAATTATCGATGTCGCTACCCTTTTGAACAATATGGGTGCCCACATTCGTGGTGCGGGGACCGATATCATCATTATTGATGGTGTTGAGAAACTTCATGGAACGCGTCACCAAGTCATTCCAGACCGTATCGAAGCTGGAACCTATATTTCACTTGCTGCAGCGGTAGGAAAAGGAATTCGCATTAACAACGTTCTCTATGAGCACTTAGAAGGTTTTATCGCCAAACTAGAGGAAATGGGCGTTCATATGACAGTCTCAGAAGACAGTATCTTCGTTGAAGAACAGTCTGATTTGAAGGCTATCAATATCAAAACAGCTCCTTATCCTGGATTTGCAACCGATTTGCAACAGCCTATAACTCCGCTATTGTTGACTGCTCAAGGTCGTGGAACCATTATTGATACGATCTATGAAAAACGTGTTAACCATGTTTTTGAATTAGCAAAAATGGATGCGGATATTACGACTACGAATGATCATATTATCTACAACGGTGGTCGTAGATTGCACGGGGCAAGCGTAAAAGCTACAGACTTGCGAGCTGGTGCAGCGCTTGTTATTGCTGGTTTGATGGCTGAAGGTAAAACTGAAATTACAAATATTGAGTTTATCCTGCGAGGCTACTCAGATATTATTGAGAAATTGCGTAGTCTTGGAGCGGATATTACACTCATTGAAGACTAAACCGTTGAGGTGATTATGAATATTTGGACCAAATTAGCAATGTTTTCTTTTTTTGAAACGGAGCGCTTGTATTTGCGTCCTTTCTTTTTTAGTGACAGTCAAGCGTTTTTCGATATTGCTTCCAATCCTGAAAATTTGCAGTTTATTTTTCCCAGTCAATCAAGTTTAGAAGAAAGTCAATATGCGCTTGCCAACTATTTTATGAAGAATCCTCTAGGTGTTTGGGCAATTTGTCTCCAAGGAAATCAGGAAATGATTGGCTCCATTAAATTTGAAAAAATTGATGAAATCAAAAAAGAAGCAGAAATTGGTTATTTCTTAAAAAAGGATTCTTGGTCACAAGGTTTTATGACAGAAGTAGTTACCAAGCTTTGTCAGCTTTCCTTTGAAGAATTTGGTTTAAAACAATTATCCATCATCACTCATCTGGAGAATCAAGCTAGTCAAAAAGTAGCCTTAAAATCAGGCTTTAGTCTCTTCCGACAGTTTAAGGGGAGCGACCGCTATACACGAAAAATGAGGGACTATCTTGAATTTCGATATATAAAAGGAGAATTCAATGAGTAAACACCAGGAAATTTTGTCCTATCTGGAAGAGTTGCCAATTGGGAAAAGAGTTAGTGTTCGCAGTATCTCTAATCACCTAGGTGTTAGTGATGGAACCGCCTACCGAGCTATCAAAGAAGCTGAAAATCGTGGCATCGTTGAAACTCGGCCACGTAGTGGAACCATACGAGTTAAGCCAAAGAAAGTGGCTATTGAACGGCTAACCTATGCTGAAATCGCTGAAGTCACCTCCTCTGAGGTTTTAGCCGGTCAGGAAGGGCTGGAGAGAGAGTTTAGCAAATTTTCCATTGGGGCCATGACAGAGCAGAATATCCGATCCTATCTCCATGATGGTGGTCTTGTGATCGTAGGTGACCGTACTCGTATTCAACTTCTAGCCTTGGAAAATGAAAATGCGGTCCTCGTGACAGGTGGTTTCTATGTTCAGGACGATGTTCTTGAGTTGGCCAATAAAAAAGGGATTCCAGTTCTAAGAAGTAAAGATGACACTTTTACAGTAGCGACCATGATTAACAAAGCCCTCTCAAACGTTCAAATCAAAACCGATATTCTGACAGTTGAAAAGCTCTATCGCCCCAGTCATGAGTATGGTTTTTTGAGAGAAACCGATACAGTCAAAGATTATCTAGACTTGGTTCGTAAGAACAGAAGTAGCCGTTTTCCAGTCATTAACCAACACCAAGTGGTTGTTGGGGTTGTTACTATGCGTGACGCAGGAGACAAGTCTCCCAGCACGACGATTGACAAGGTGATGACGCGCAGTATATTCGTAACAGGGTTAGCGACGAATATTGCCAATGTCAGTCAACGAATGATTGCAGAAGACTTTGAGATGGTTCCCGTTGTCAGAAGTAACCAAACTCTACTTGGTGTCGTAACACGACGAGATGTCATGGAAAAGATGAGCCGTTCCCAAGTTTCTGCTTTGCCGACCTTCTCAGAGCAAATCGGGCAAAAACTCTCTTATCATCATGATGAAGTCGTCATAACTGTTGAGCCCTTCATGTTGGAGAAAAATGGAGTCCTTGCTAATGGAGTCTTGGCTGAAATTCTCAACCATATGACCCAAGACCTTGTTGTCAATAGCGGACGTAATCTCATCATTGAGCAGATGTTGATTTATTTCTTGCAGGCTGTGCAGATAGATGATATTTTGCGGATTCAGGCTCGTATTATTCACCACACGAGACGCTCAGCTATTATTGATTATGATATTTATCATGGTCATCAGATTGTTTCAAAAGCAAATGTTACAGTTAAAATTAATTAGAATCTAGGAGAAAAAATGATAACTTTAAAATCAGCACGTGAAATCGAAGCCATGGACAAGGCTGGTGATTTTCTAGCAAGTATCCATATCGGCTTACGTGATTTGATTAAGCCAGGCGTAGATATGTGGGAAGTCGAAGAGTATGTTCGTCGACGTTGCAAAGAGGAGAATTTTCTTCCTTTACAGATTGGTGTGGATGGTGCAGTCATGGATTACCCCTATGCCACTTGTTGCTCTCTCAACGACGAAGTAGCTCACGCTTTTCCACGTCATTACATCTTGAAAGATGGCGATTTGCTCAAGGTTGACATGGTACTGGGTGGTCCGATTGCCAAATCCGACCTCAATGTATCTAAACTTAACTTCAACAATGTTGAGCAAATGAAAAAATACACCCAAAGCTATACTGGTGGTTTAGCAGACTCATGTTGGGCTTATGCGGTTGGTACACCGTCTGAAGAAGTGAAAAACTTGATGGACGTGACCAAGGAAGCTATGTATATAGGGATTGAGAAAGCGGTTGTTGGAAATCGTATCGGTGATATCGGTGCGGCCATTCAAGAATACGCTGAAAGTCGCGGTTACGGTGTCGTTCGTGATTTGGTTGGTCATGGTGTTGGTCCAACTATGCACGAGGAGCCAATGGTTCCTAACTACGGTATTGCAGGTCGTGGACTCCGTCTCCGTGAAGGAATGGTACTAACCATTGAACCCATGATCAATACTGGTGACTGGGAAATTGATACAGATATGAAGACTGGCTGGGCTCATAAGACTATAGATGGTGGACTGTCTTGCCAATATGAACACCAGTTTGTTATTACCAAAGACGGTCCTGTTATCTTGACTAGTCAAGGTGAAGAAGGAACGTATTAAAAAAAAGGAGCTTAGCTCCTTTTTTTGTGTCAAATTTAGTCAAAATAAATAAACGTAGCAAAGTTATCACAATTTTTTTCTTTTATAGTAAAATAAGATTAGAATTTTGAGAAAGTAGGTAATTCGTTGGAGTCGATTATATTTCTAGTATCCGTTTTTTTGGCAGGTATTCTGTCCTTCTTTTCACCCTGCATCTTTCCTTTGCTACCTGTCTATGCTGGTATTTTACTGGATGATCAAGGAAATTCGAAAAGTTTCCGCTTTTTTGGAAGAGACATTGCCTGGTCAGGCTTAATTCGGACCTTGTGTTTTATTGCAGGAATTTCCCTCATTTTCTTTATTTTAGGATTTGGAGCCGGATTCCTAGGGCACATGCTCTATGCAGACTGGTTTCGTTATACTATGGGAATAGTCATTATTCTTTTAGGGTTTCACCAGATGGAAATCTTGCATTTCAATAAACTGGAAGTTCAAAAGACAGTCACCTTCAAACAATCAAAGTCTAATCACTATCTGTCAGCCTTTTTACTTGGGATAACCTTTAGTTTTGGTTGGACCCCTTGTATCGGACCGGTTTTAAGTTCGGTCTTAGCTCTAGCGGCTTCAGGAGGGAATGGTGCTTGGCAAGGAGCCGTGTTAACATTAGTATACACATTTGGAATGGCACTTCCTTTCCTTGGTTTGGCCTTAGCTTCGGGCTGGATTATGCCCTATTTTAGTAAATTAAAACCCCATATGATCCTACTAAAGAAAATCGGGGGAGCTTTGATTATTTTGATGGGATTATTATTAATGCTAGGGCAGTTAAATGCCTTGTCAGGAATTCTTGGATAAAAGGAGAAAAAATGAAAAAAGTTATTTTTGCTGGATTGAGCCTCATGTCTCTATTCTTGTTGATTGCCTGTGGTGAAAAAGAAACCAAACAGACAAGCAGTCCAAAACAACCAGCTGTACAACAAATCGCAGTCGGTAAGGATGCACCAGACTTTACCTTACAGTCTATGGATGGCAAAGAAGTAAAGTTATCAGACTATAAAGGGAAAAAGGTCTATTTAAAATTTTGGGCTTCTTGGTGTGGACCATGCAAAAAAAGCATGCCTGAGTTGATGGAATTAGCTGCCAAACAAGATCGAGACTTTGAAATTTTGAGTGTCATTGCACCTGGTCTACAAGGTGAAAAAACAGTTCAAGACTTTCCAAAATGGTTTCAAGAGCAAGGGTATAAGGATATACCAGTCTTGTATGATACCCAAGCAACTGCCTTTCAAGCCTACCAAATTCGTAGTATCCCAACGGAATACTTGATTGACAGTCAAGGTAAAATCGGGAAAATTCAGTTCGGTGCTATTAGCAATGCGGATGCGGAAGCAGCTTTTAAAGAGATGAAATGAAATAAAGAAAAAATCGCGATTCTTCGCGATTTTTTTATAGTTTCTCATTGATAAAACGGATAAAACGATTCCACCAAACCTTCAAAAAGAAGGCTTTTTCAACGTTCCTTTCAGCGACCATTTCAAAAGAAGGTTTTTCAGAAGTGAGATAACCTTGACCGACCAAATCCTGATCGTCATAGGTTAGAGTACCGACAACCTTACCTTCTTCCAGTGGAGCTATTTCTGATTTTGGTGTGAATTGAAGAGCTGATGTTGTTTCACTTCCAACTCGTTGGACGATTGAAATATCTGACTTAGCAATTGCAGCTACCTTATCTTCTTTCCCATCAAGGACTGTCACTTTGCTATCTTTATAGGTTTCGCCTTTCTGAACGACAGTTTTTAAAGCAAAGTTTGCAGAAACATAATCTAAAAGTGAAGAAGTTGCAGTAAAACGTGCATAAGGGTTGCTATCTTGTTGGTCCGCATTTAAAACAACCGTAATAATACGCATCCCTTTTTCAACGGTTGTTCCAACGAAAGAAGCACCAGCTTTGTCGGTAGTACCTGTTTTCAAACCGTCGACACCACCACGATAGGCTGGCATTCCTTCCAACATATAGTTGGTTGAGTGGATTTCAAGTCCAGCAAAAGTAGAAGTTGGTTTTTTGGTGATTTCCAAAACTTGAGGATAATCTCGGATGAGATTACGAGCGACTATTGCAACGTCGTAGGCACTCAACTTGTTTTCATCGTCTTTTTTAGAACCAGGATAGATATTATCGCCAAGGGTCTCATTATTTAAACCAGTTGTGTTTACAATAGTTGCATCTTGAATTCCCCATTCAAGAAGTTTAGCCCTCATTTTGTCTACAAAGTCTTTCTCAGAACCAGCAATCTTTTCTGCTAGCGCAATCGCAGCGCTGTTTGCACTGGATACCATTGTAGCCTCTAATAGTTGTTCAACAGTATAATTTCGAGCTTCCATAGGGACGTTACTCGCCTCAGAATTAGTTGTAAGTTTGTAAGGATAGTCCGAAATATCAACAGGTGTAGATAGGCTGATAGTTCCTTGTTCCAGAGCTTCATAGACCAAATAGACTGTAACAAGTTTGGTAATAGAAGCAATTTCTACAGGCTGATTTGCATCTTTCTCGTAGAGGATTTTTCCAGTTGTGGCCTCGACAGCAATGGCATGTTTAGCAGCAACATCAAACTCCTGAGCAGAAACAGTAGAAACTGTTCCAAAAACAAAAAGTGTTATAAAAGATAGAATTATTTTTTTCATATTAGCTTTATTTTATCATAAAGAAAAAAATTTTTCTCGCTTTTATACTAAAGCCATCTTATCTTTTGAAGAAATATGATAAAATAAATAGAGGAGGATGCCTATGTTCCGTAGAAACAAATTATTTTTTTGGACAGCTGAAATTTTATTATTAACACTGATTTTCTATCTTTGGAGAGAGATGGGAGCGATTATTACTCCTTTCGTGACGGTTGTGAATACCATCATGATTCCATTTTTGTTAGGTGGATTTTTTTACTACATTACCAATCCAATCGTTACCTTTTTGGAAAAGAGATGTAAGATTAATCGTCTAATTGGTGTCTTGGTCACTCTCTGTGCTTTAATTGGTGCCATCGTTGTAGGGGTCGTCTATCTCTTGCCGATTCTGATTAATCAGTTGACTAGCTTGATTATTTCTAGTCAAAATATCTATAGCAGATTGCAGGATTTGGTTATTGATTTGTCGATGAACCCTATTTTCCAGAATATCGATATTCAACAAACAATTCAACAGTTAAATCTCTCCTATGTGGATATCCTACAGAATATTCTTAATAGCGTCAGCAACAGTTTAGGAAGCGTCCTTTCAGCCTTGTTTAGCACGGTTTTGATTCTCATTATGACCCCCGTCTTCTTGATTTATTTCTTGTTAGATGGACATAAGTTGCTGCCCATGTTGGAACGAACTGTCTTAAAACATGATAAATTAAATCTTTCTAGCCTTTTAACCAATCTCAATACAACCATAGCACGTTATATCAGCGGAATTGCGATTGATGCGGTTATTATTGGATGTTTAGCCTATATTGGTTATAGCGTTATCGGATTAAAGTACGCTCTTGTTTTTGCTATTTTCTCTGGAATCGCAAATTTGATTCCTTATGTTGGTCCAAGTATTGGCTTGATTCCGATGGTGATTGCGAATGTATTCACGGATCCTCATCGTATGCTGATTGCGGTTGCCTATATGCTTATTATTCAGCAGATTGATGGAAATGTTCTCTATCCACGTATCGTTGGAGGGGTTATGAAAGTACACCCGATTACGATTTTGGTACTTCTCTTATTGTCAAGTAATATCTACGGCGTCATAGGGATGATTGTAGCAGTACCAACCTACTCTATTCTCAAAGAAATCACTAAGTTCTTGGCAAAATTATATGAAAATCATAAGGAAGCTAAAGAACTGGAAAAATCAGAATCCATTTAGAATCAGGGAAACCTGATTTTTTTGTGAGCATAATACTGCTAGAATGAAATAAGCTTGAATTGTATAAAGAAGCAGAAGAACAGCACTTTGTAAGATTCAGATTAATTCACAAAATATGTGTAAAACACTTGCAATTTAGCAGAAATTTGATAAAATAGTAAGGAAAGTTAGACTGTATTGCCTACTGTCTATCTATAAAATATATTTTATTGGAGGCTTTTACTCAAATGGCAAAAGAAAAATACGATCGTAGTAAACCACACGTTAACATTGGTACTATCGGACACGTTGACCACGGTAAAACTACTTTGACTGCAGCTATCACAACTGTTTTGGCACGTCGCTTGCCTTCAGCAGTTAACCAACCTAAAGACTATGCGTCTATCGATGCTGCTCCAGAAGAACGCGAACGCGGTATCACTATCAACACTGCGCACGTTGAGTATGAAACTGCAAAACGTCACTATGCTCACATCGACGCTCCAGGACACGCGGACTACGTTAAAAACATGATCACTGGTGCCGCTCAAATGGACGGAGCTATCCTTGTAGTAGCTTCAACTGACGGACCAATGCCACAAACTCGTGAACACATCCTTCTTTCACGTCAAGTTGGTGTTAAACACCTTATCGTCTTCATGAACAAAGTTGACTTGGTAGACGACGAAGAATTGCTTGAATTGGTTGAAATGGAAATCCGTGACCTCTTGTCAGAATACGACTTCCCAGGTGACGATCTTCCAGTTATCCAAGGTTCAGCTCTTAAAGCACTTGAAGGTGATACTAAATACGAAGATATCATCATGGAATTGATGGATACTGTTGATGAGTACATCCCAGAACCAGAACGTGATACAGATAAACCATTGCTTCTCCCAGTCGAAGACGTATTCTCAATCACTGGACGTGGTACTGTTGCTTCAGGACGTATCGACCGTGGTACTGTTCGTGTCAACGACGAAATCGAAATCGTTGGTATCAAAGACGAAACTCAAAAAGCAGTTGTTACTGGTGTTGAAATGTTCCGTAAACAACTTGATGAAGGTCTTGCCGGAGATAACGTAGGTGTCCTTCTTCGTGGTATTCAACGTGACGAAATCGAACGTGGACAAGTTATCGCTAAACCAGGTTCAATCAACCCACACACTAAATTCAAAGGTGAAGTCTACATCCTTACTAAAGAAGAAGGTGGACGTCACACTCCATTCTTCAACAACTACCGCCCACAATTCTACTTCCGTACTACTGACGTTACAGGTTCAATCGAACTTCCAGCAGGTACTGAAATGGTAATGCCTGGTGATAACGTGACTATCGACGTTGAGTTGATCCACCCAATCGCCGTAGAACAAGGTACTACATTCTCTATCCGTGAGGGTGGACGTACTGTTGGTTCAGGTATGGTTACAGAAATCGAAGCTTAATTCGATTAAGTTCCCAGAAGAACAATTATTTAAGTCAGACACTAAAAGAATCTTGCCTTGCAAGGTTCTTTTTTTCTTCTTACTCTATTTGAAGTGCTTCTACTCTAGCAGTAAAATCGTTTTTTTGGTATAATAAAGGTTATGGAAATCGAAAAAACCAATCGTATGAATGCGCTTTTTGAATTTTATGCTGCGCTTTTGACAGACAAGCAGATGAACTATATTGAACTCTACTATGCTGATGACTACAGTCTTGCTGAGATTGCTGAAGAGTTCGGTGTCAGTCGTCAAGCTGTTTATGATAATATCAAGCGGACAGAAAAGATTCTAGAAGATTATGAGATGAAATTGCACATGTATTCGGACTACATTGTCCGCAGTCAGATTTTTGACCAGATCTTGGAGCGTTATCCCGAGGATGACTTTCTGCAGGGGCAGATAGAAGTTTTAACAAGCATTGATAATAGAGAATAAGAGGAAGAAAAATGGCATTTGAAAGTTTAACAGAACGTTTACAGAACGTTTTTAAAAATCTACGTAAAAAGGGAAAAATCACTGAGGCTGATGTCCAGGAAGCAACCAAAGAGATTCGTTTGGCCTTGCTGGAAGCTGACGTTGCCTTGCCTGTTGTAAAGGATTTTATCAAGAAGGTTCGTGAGCGTGCAGTAGGGCACGACGTCATTGATACCCTCAATCCTGCACAACAGATTATCAAAATCGTTGATGAGGAACTGACAGCTGTTTTAGGTTCCGATACGGCAGAGATTATCAAGTCACCAAAAATTCCAACCATTATCATGATGGTCGGTTTGCAGGGGGCTGGTAAAACAACATTTGCTGGTAAGCTGGCTAATAAACTCAAGAAGGAAGAAAATGCTCGTCCTTTGATGATTGCGGCAGATATTTATCGTCCAGCAGCCATCGATCAGTTGAAAACACTTGGACAACAAATTGATGTTCCTGTCTTTGCACTTGGAACAGAGGTTCCAGCTGTTGAGATTGTTCGTCAAGGTTTGGAGCAAGCACAAGCCAATCACAACGACTATGTCTTGATCGATACGGCAGGTCGTTTACAGATTGATGAGCTCTTGATGAATGAGCTTCGTGACGTAAAAGCATTGGCCCAACCAAACGAAATGCTACTCGTAGTGGACGCCATGATTGGTCAGGAAGCGGCTAATGTTGCCCGTGAGTTCAATGCTCAGTTAGAAGTGACTGGGGTTATCCTTACCAAGATTGATGGGGATACTCGTGGTGGTGCAGCTTTGTCTGTTCGCCACATCACTGGTAAACCTATCAAGTTCACTGGTACGGGTGAAAAGATTACAGATATTGAAACCTTCCACCCAGACCGTATGTCAAGTCGTATCCTTGGTATGGGGGATATGCTGACCTTGATTGAGAAAGCTTCTCAGGAATACGATGAGCAAAAAGCCCTTGAAATGGCTGAGAAGATGCGTGAAAACACCTTTGATTTCAATGATTTCATTGATCAATTGGATCAGGTGCAAAACATGGGACCAATGGAAGACTTGCTCAAGATGATCCCAGGTATGGCTAACAATCCAGCCCTTCAAAATATGAAGGTGGATGAGCGCCAGATTGCGCGCAAACGTGCCATTGTGTCTTCCATGACACCTGAGGAGCGTGAAAATCCTGATTTGTTAAATCCAAGTCGTCGCCGTCGTATCGCTGCTGGTTCTGGAAATACCTTTGTCGAAGTCAATAAATTTATCAAGGACTTTAATCAGGCCAAACAGCTCATGCAAGGTGTCATGTCTGGGGATATGAACAAGATGATGAAGCAAATGGGAATCAATCCAAATAACCTTCCAAAAAATATGCCAAATATGGGAGAGATGGATATGTCTGCCCTCGAAGGCATGATGGGACAAGGTGGAATGCCGGATATGTCAGGTCTCGGAGGCGCAGGCATGCCAGATATGAGCCAGATGTTTGGTGGCGGACTCAAAGGTAAAATCGGTGAATTTGCCATGAAACAGTCTATGAAACGCATGGCCAACAAAATGAAAAAAGCGAAGAAGAAACGCAAATAAAAAAAGGAAAGCAGCAATGCTTTCCCTGCATATAAAAAAGAACTCTGAATCTGATTCAGAGTTCTTTTGTGTTTGATTGGTTTATTCCCACTCTACAGTTGCAGGTGGTTTACTTGTAATATCGTAGACGATACGGTTAACGTGATCCACTTCATTTACGATTCGTACGGAAATCTTTTGAAGGACTTCCCAAGGAATTTTGGCAAAGTCTGCTGTCATACCATCGATAGAAGTGATTGCACGAATGGCGATTGTGTAGTCATAAGTACGACCATCACCCATAACACCAACTGAACGAACGCCTGTGTTGACAGTGAAGTATTGCCAGATATCGCGGTCAAGACCAGCTTTAGCGATTTCTTCACGCAGGATAGCATCAGACTCACGAACAGTTTCTAGTTTTTCTTCAGTGATTTCACCCATGACACGGATAGCAAGTCCTGGTCCTGGGAATGGTTGGCGCCATACGATGTGGTCCGGCATACCAAGTTCTGTACCAAGAGCACGGACTTCGTCTTTATAGAGAGTATTGAGTGGTTCAATCAATTCAAACTGCATGTCTTCTGGAAGACCACCAACATTGTGGTGTGATTTGATGGTTTGAGCAGTATCTGTACCAGACTCAATCACGTCAGTGTAAAGCGTTCCCTGAGCAAGGAATTTTACATCTTTTAGCTTGCTAGCTTCGTCATCAAAGACATAAACAAATTCGTTACCAATAATTTTACGTTTTTGTTCAGGGTCAGAAACGCCAGCAAGTTTGTCAAGGAAACGTTTTGAAGCATCTGCTTTGACAATGTTCAAACCGAACTTACCACCAAGCATGTCCATAACTTGGTCAGCCTCTCCCTTACGGAGAAGACCGTGGTCTACAAAGATACAGATTAATTGATCACCGATTGCTTTTTGGAGAAGAACTCCAACAACAGAAGAGTCAACACCACCTGATAGACCGAGAAGAACACGCTTGTCACCTACAGTTTCACGGATTTTCTTGATCTGCATATCGATAAAGTTGTCCATTGACCAGTCACCCTTAGCTTTACAGATGTTAAGGGCAAAGTTGCGAAGGATATCATTTCCGTATACAGAATGGCGCACTTCTGGGTGGAATTGGATACCATAAATGTGCTTTCCTGGGTTTTCAATAGCTGCATAAGGACAGTCAGCAGAAGTACCAGTACGAACAAAATCAGCTGGAATCTCTGTAACAGCATCGCCATGGCTCATCAAAACAATCTGTTCTTCAGGAGTCCCTTCAAAGAGGGCAGAAGTGGTATGGGTAAGTGGTGATTGGCCATACTCGCGGTTACCAGCATCACCTGCAGGGACAACTTTTCCTCCAAGTTTATGAGTTAAAAGTTGCATACCATAGCAGATTCCTAAAATTGGAATGCCAAGTTCAAAAATTTCTGGGTCAATATCAAATGAACCATCTTCGTATACAGAGTTTGGTCCACCAGAGAGGATGATCCCTACAGGGTTAATCGCACGAACTTCTGCGGCTGAGATTTTGTGACTTTTTAGCTCTGAAAAAACACCAATTTCACGAATACGGCGTGAAATCAGCTGGTTGTATTGGCTACCATAATCCAGCACGATGATTTTTTCGACATCTTGCAAATCAGTTGAAATGTTGCTCATCTTTTTCCTTTCTCAAAAGAAATATCTTTTTCAATATTCTATCACAAATAGGGGCGAATTACCAACTAAACAAGGCAAAGTTTGACTTTTTCTTAGCAAATACGGTACAATGGAGAAAATAAAGAAAAGAAGTGAGAATCATGTTACCAGCTTATATGAAAATCCACGATCAGATCAAGAAAGATATAGATGAGCATCATTGGAAAATTGGTGAGAGGCTTCCAAGTGAGCGAGATTTAGCTGAACAGTTTCAAGTTAGCCGGATGACATTACGCCAAGCTATCTCTCTCTTGGTTGAGGAAGGAGTTTTGGAGCGTCGTGTAGGAAGTGGGACTTTTGTCTCTAGCACTCGTGTCCAAGAAAAAATGCGGGGAACGACTAGTTTTACGGAGATTGTCAAATCTCAGGGGAAAGTACCTTCCAGCCAACTCATTTCTTACAGAAGAACCATTCCAAATGAACAAGAGGTCGCTAAGCTGGGGATTACTCCAACAGAGAATATTATCCGCATGGAACGGGTGCGTTATGCTGACCAAGTTCCACTAGTCTATGAAGTCGCATCCATTCCTGAGAAATTTATTAAGGATTTCAAAAAAGAAGAAATCACCAGTCACTTCTTTCAAACCTTGCAGCAGTATGGCTACCGGATTGGCAAATCCCAACAGACCATTTATGCGAGATTGGCTAAGGAAAAGATTGCTGACTATCTGGAAGTCGAAAAGGGGCATGCGATTTTAGCCTTGACTCAGGTTTCTTATCTTGAAGATGGGACAGCTTTTGAATATGTAAAGAGTCAATACGTGGGTGAACGCTTTGAATTTTATCTTGAAAATAACTAGTTTAGAAAGGCTAGTTTTTTGTTTTCTTAAAAGATTAGAATTGTCAAAACAATCTGTCTAGGCTTGATTTTATCTATTATTTACTATAAAATGAAAAGGAAAAACGTCAAACTTTTATATTGCAAATAGGAGAAAACATGACAAAAACATTAAAACGTCCTGAGGTTTTATCGCCTGCAGGGACTTTAGAGAAGCTAAAAGTGGCTGTTCGGTATGGAGCTGATGCTGTTTTTATAGGTGGACAAGCTTATGGTCTTCGTAGCCGTGCAGGAAACTTCACCTTTGAACAGATGGAAGAAGGCGTGCAGTTCGCTGCCAAGTATGGTGCCAAGGTCTATGTAGCTGCCAACATGGTTATGCACGAAGGAAATGAAGCTGGGGCTGGTGAGTGGTTCCGTAAGTTGCGTGACATTGGGATTGCGGCAGTTATCGTGTCAGATCCGGCCTTGATTATGATTGCAGCAACAGAAGCGCCAGGTCTTGAAATCCACCTCTCTACCCAAGCCAGTGCGACGAACTATGAAACGCTTGAATTTTGGAAAGAACTGGGCTTGACTCGTGTCGTTTTGGCGCGTGAGGTCTCAATGGAAGAATTGGCAGAGATTCGCAAACGCACAGACGTAGAGATTGAAGCCTTTGTCCACGGAGCGATGTGTATTTCCTACTCAGGTCGCTGTACGCTGTCAAATCACATGAGTATGCGTGATGCCAACCGTGGTGGCTGTTCTCAGTCTTGCCGTTGGAAATACGACCTTTACGACATGCCTTTTGGTCAAGAACGCAAGAGTCTTAAAGGTGAAATTCCTGAAGAATTTTCGATGTCAGCCGTTGACATGTCCATGATTGACCATATTCCAGATATGATTGAAAATGGTGTAGACAGTCTCAAGATTGAAGGACGCATGAAATCTATTCACTATGTTTCAACTGTAACCAACTGTTACAAGGCGGCTGTGGATGCTTATCTTGAAAGTCCTGAGAAATTTGAAGCTATCAAACAGGACTTGGTGGATGAAATGTGGAAAGTTGCCCAACGTGAATTGGCAACAGGTTTCTACTATAGCACACCTACAGAAAATGAACAGTTGTTTGGTGCACGTCGTAAAATCCCTGAATACAAGTTTGTTGCTGAAGTGGTAGCTTATGATGAAGCAACCCAGACAGCAACTATTCGTCAACGAAATGTCATCAATGAAGGCGATCAAGTTGAGTTTTACGGACCAGGTTTCCGTCATTTTGAAACCTATATCGAAAATCTTCACGATTCTAAAGGAAATAAAATCGACCGTGCTCCAAATCCAATGGAACTCTTGACAATCAAGGTTCCACAACCTGTTCAGGCAGGTGACATGGTCCGCGCTCTTAAGGAAGGTCTTATCAATCTCTATAAGGAAGATGGGACAAGTGTCACAGTTCGTGCCTAGATAAGGAAAAGGGAATGATTCAAGCACAAGGTTTATTAGTAGATGATGAAAGCAGATGTGTTCATTATCATAGTGAAAAGGATATTGTTTCACTCCAGTGTTATGAATGCAAGAAATACTATGCATGCTATCAGTGCCACAATGCTATAGAAACGCATTTGTTTTCACCCTACCCCTTGACGCTTACCGAGGATCGACCGATTTTATGTGGATCCTGTGGGAATACGCTAACCTATGTGGAGTATACCGAGAAGGGGACTTGTCCATTTTGTAATGCTGCATTTAATCCAGCTTGTCAAAATCATCATTCAATTTATTTCAGATAAAAAATGATACATCCGAGTTGTAAAACTCGGATTTTTGTTTTCAGAAAACATAGAAAGATAGTGAAAGGGTCGTGAAAAGGGAATAAAATTTTCTATACAATTGTCTTGAAAATCGTAAAATTGGAAATAAATGATTCAAAACGCTTCCATTACTAGTAAAAAGTTGACAAAAACAAATTTTAGGACTAAACTAAGTAAGTAAATTTTAAATAAAAGGAGAATTTATCATGAATTTAACATTTTTCGGTCTATGTCTTGCCTGTATGGGTGTATCCCTTGCAGAAGGATTTTTGATGAACGGTTTGTTCAAGTCTGCAGCACGCCAACCAGATATCATCCCACAATTGCGTAGTTTGATGATCATGGGGATTGCCTTTATCGAAGGAACATTCTTTGTAACCTTGGCGATGTCATTTGTCATTAAATAGACAACTCTATTTAGAAATGGAGGTGTCAAACCATGGAAGAAAGTTTGAATCCAACCGTTAATATTGGACCAATATCCTTTGATTTGACCCTGCTTGCCATGTCTCTTGTAACTGTTTTGATGGTTTTTGCCTTTGTCTACTGGGCAAGTCGTAAAATGACCATCCGTCCAAAGGGCAAACAAAATGCTCTTGAGATGATTTACGACTTTGTGATTGGTTTTACCAAACCAAACATTGGAGAATCATACATCAAGGATTATTCCTTATTTCTGTTTTCTCTATTTCTGTTTATCTTGGTTGCCAATAATATCGGCTTAATGGCAAAAGTACAAACAACAAACGGTTATAACTTGTGGACTTCCCCAACAGCCAACCTTGGATACGATTTATCCCTATCATTCTTGATCACTTTGATCGCCCATGTAGAAGGAGTTCGTCGTAGAGGCGTTAAAGAATATTTGAGAGCATTTGTTACACCTGGCTTTATGACTCCGATGAACATTTTAGAAGAGTTCACCAATTTTGCTTCCTTGGCGATTCGGATCTACGGAAATATTTTTGCCGGTGAGGTCTTAGCTGGATTGCTATTAGCCTTGTCACAAAATGCTTTGTATTGGTATCCTTTTGCCTTTATCGCAAACATGTTATGGACAGCCTTTTCAATTTTCATTTCATGTATTCAGGCTTATGTATTTACCATGTTGTCATCTATGTACATTGGTAAAAAAATAAATGAAGGGGAAGAGTAAGTAGAGGAGGATTAGAAGATGGATTTAACTATTAGTACCATTATCGGTGACTTTATTCTTATCGCTGGTTCCTTCCTTTTATTGATCTTTTTAGTGAAAAAATATGCTTGGGGAAATATTTCCAGCATCTTGGATGAACGTGCTGAAAAGATTTCTTCAGATATTGATGGTGCCGAGGAAGCCCGTAAAAAGGCTGAGGAACTAGCTAACAAACGTGAAGCTGAGTTAGCAGGTAGCCGTACCGAAGCTAAAACGATTATCGAGAATGCAAAGGGAACTGCTGAGAAAAGTAAAGCCGATATTTTAGCCGAAGCTAAACTTGAAGCAGGGCGCTTAAAAGAAAAAGCCAACCAAGAAATTGCTCAAAATAAAGCTGAAGCTTTACAAAGTGTTAAGGGCGAGGTGGCAGATTTGACAGTTAGTCTAGCTGGAAAAATCATCTCACAAAACCTTGACAGTCATGCCCATAAGGAACTCATTGATCAGTATATCGATCAGCTAGGAGAAGCCTAATGGACAAGAAAACAGCAAAGGTCATTGAAAAGTACAGCATGCCTTTTGTCCAATTAGTGATTGAAAAAGGAGAAGAGGACCGGATTTTTTCAGACTTGGATCAAATCAAGCAAGTCGCAGAAGAAACTGGCTTACCTTCTTTTTTAGCTCAGGTAGCAGTTGATGAGTCAGATAAGGAAAAAACAGTTCGTTTCTTTCAAGACTCTGTGTCACCTTTAATGCAAAACTTTATTCAGGTTCTGGTTTACAATCACAGAGCAAATCTTTTTTATGAAGTAATTGCGGATTGTTTGAATCGCCTTGAAAAAGAGACCAATCGTTTTGTAGTCACGATTTCTTCAGCCCATCCTTTAACAGATGAACAGAAGGAACGTCTGCTCCCATTGATAGAGAAAAAAATGTCTCTGAAAGTGCGGAGCGTCAAAGAACAAATTGATGAAGGACTCATTGGTGGTTTTATCATTTTTGCTAATCACAAGACAATTGATGTGAGTATTAAACAACAACTTCGAGTTGTTAAAGAAAATTTGAAATAGAAAGTGGTGTTCTTTTGGCAATTAACGCACAAGAAATCAGCGCTTTAATTAAGCAACAAATTGAAAATTTCAAACCCAATTTTGATGTATCTGAAACAGGTGTTGTAACCTATATCGGGGACGGAATTGCGCGTGCTCACGGCCTTGAAAATGCCATGAGTGGAGAGCTGTTGATTTTTGAAAATGGCTCTTATGGAATGGCGCAAAACTTGGAGTCTACAGACGTTGGGATTATCATCTTAGGTGACTTTACAGATATCCGTGAAGGCGATACTATTCGTCGTACAGGTAAAATCATGGAGGTTCCTGTTGGTGAGGGCCTTATTGGACGTGTTGTCGACCCGCTTGGTCGTCCAGTTGACGGTCTTGGAGAAATCCATACTGATAAGTCTCGTCCAGTAGAGGCGCCGGCTCCTGGCGTTATGCAACGTAAGTCTGTATCAGAACCATTGCAAACAGGTTTGAAAGCTATTGATGCCCTTGTTCCGATTGGTCGTGGTCAACGTGAGTTGATTATCGGTGACCGTCAGACAGGGAAAACAACCATCGCTATTGATGCTATTTTGAACCAAAAAGATCAAGATATGATCTGTATCTATGTAGCGATTGGACAAAAAGAGTCAACTGTTCGTACGCAAGTTGAAACACTTCGTCAGTACGGTGCCTTGGACTATACAATCGTTGTGACAGCTTCTGCTTCACAACCTTCTCCATTGCTCTTCCTAGCTCCTTATGCTGGGGTTGCCATGGCAGAAGAGTTTATGTACCAAGGGAAGCATGTTTTGATCGTTTATGATGATCTTTCAAAACAAGCGGTCGCTTATCGTGAACTTTCCCTCTTGCTTCGTCGTCCACCAGGTCGTGAAGCCTTCCCTGGGGATGTTTTCTACCTTCATAGCCGTTTGCTTGAGCGTTCAGCTAAGGTTTCTGATGAACTTGGTGGTGGTTCAATCACAGCTCTACCATTTATCGAGACACAAGCAGGAGATATCTCTGCTTATATCGCAACCAACGTGATTTCAATCACAGATGGTCAAATCTTCCTTGGCGATGGTCTCTTCAATGCGGGTATTCGTCCAGCTATCGATGCGGGTTCATCTGTATCCCGTGTAGGTGGTTCTGCACAAATCAAAGCTATGAAGAAGGTTGCTGGTACACTTCGTATCGACCTTGCTTCATATCGTGAGTTGGAAGCCTTCACTAAGTTTGGTTCTGATTTGGATGCGGCTACTCAAGCTAAGTTAAATCGTGGACGTCGTACCGTTGAAGTTCTGAAACAACCAGTTCATAAACCATTACCTGTTGAGAAACAAGTAACCATTCTTTATGCTTTGACACATGGTTTCTTGGATACGATTCCTGTAGATGACATTGTTCGTTTTGAGGAAGAGTTTCATGATTTCTTTGATGCACAACATCCAGAGATTTTGGAAACTATTCGTGAAACAAAAGACTTGCCAGAAGAAGCAGTCTTGGATGCTGCGATTACAGAGTTTCTCAATCAATCCAGCTTCCAATAAGAATAGAGGTGTCAAATGGCAGTATCTCTAAATGATATTAAAACAAAAATCGCCTCAACAAAAAATACTAGTCAAATCACCAATGCCATGCAAATGGTATCGGCTGCCAAGTTAGGTCGCTCTGAAGAAGCAGCACGCAACTTTCAAGTTTATGCTCAGAAGGTTCGTAAGCTTTTGACGGATATTCTGCATGGTAACGGATCTGGTGGTTCTACCAATCCGATGCTCATTAGTCGCCCAGTTAAGAAAACAGGCTATATCGTTATTACTTCAGACCGTGGCTTGGTTGGAGGTTATAATGCTTCCATCCTTAAAGCTGTGATGGAGTTGAAAGAAGAATACCATCCAGATGGTACAGGTTTTGAGATAATCTGTATTGGTAGTATGGGAGCTGATTTCTTTAAGGCTCGTGGCATTCAACCAATCTATGAACTACGTGGCTTGGCCGACCAACCTAGTTTTGATGAAGTTCGTAAAATTATTTCAAAAACGATTGAGATGTACCAAAACGAACTTTTTGATGAACTCTATGTTTGTTACAACCATCATGTCAATACTCTCACAAGTCAAATGCGTGTGGAACAAATGCTGCCGATTGTTGACTTGGATCCAAATGAAGCGGATGAAGAGTATAGCTTGACATTTGAGTTGGAAACGAGTCGTGATGAGATTCTAGAGCAGTTGTTACCTCAGTTTGCAGAAAGTATGATATACGGGGCTATTATCGATGCCAAGACAGCTGAGAATGCTGCAGGTATGACAGCCATGCAAACGGCGACTGATAATGCCAAGAAAGTCATCAATGATTTGACAATTCAGTATAACCGTGCCAGACAGGCGGCGATTACACAAGAAATTACAGAAATTGTAGCGGGGGCTAGTGCCTTAGAATAAGGCTTTGCCTCCCTCGTATTAAAATGAACTTAGGCCCTAGGTGAACTAGGAACCGACAGTATCTTATATAGAATAGGAGAAGGAGATGAGTTCAGGTAAAATTGCTCAGGTTATTGGACCCGTTGTCGACGTCTTGTTCGCAGCAGGTGAAACACTTCCTGAGATTAATAATGCACTTGTCGTCTACAAAAATGACGAAAGAAAAACAAAAATCGTCCTTGAAGTAGCCTTGGAGTTGGGTGATGGTATGGTTCGTACGATCGCCATGGAATCAACAGATGGTTTGACTCGTGGAATGGAAGTTTTGGACACGGGCCGTCCAATCTCTGTGCCAGTAGGTAAAGAAACTTTGGGACGTGTCTTCAACGTTTTGGGAGATACCATTGACTTGGATGCTCCTTTCGATGAAGACGCTGAGCGTCAGCCAATTCATAAGAAAGCTCCAACTTTTGATGAATTGTCTACCTCATCTGAAATCTTGGAAACAGGGATCAAGGTTATCGACCTTCTTGCCCCTTACCTTAAAGGTGGGAAAGTTGGACTCTTCGGTGGTGCCGGAGTTGGTAAAACTGTCTTGATCCAAGAATTGATTCACAACATTGCCCAAGAACACGGTGGTATTTCAGTATTTACTGGTGTTGGGGAACGTACTCGTGAAGGGAACGACCTTTACTGGGAAATGAAAGAATCAGGCGTTATCGAGAAAACAGCCATGGTATTTGGTCAGATGAATGAACCACCTGGAGCACGTATGCGTGTTGCCCTTACTGGTTTGACAATTGCTGAATACTTCCGTGATGTAGAAGGTCAAGATGTGCTTCTCTTTATCGATAATATCTTCCGTTTCACTCAAGCTGGTTCAGAAGTATCTGCCCTTTTGGGTCGTATGCCTTCAGCCGTTGGTTACCAACCAACACTTGCTACGGAAATGGGTCAATTGCAAGAACGTATCACATCAACCAAGAAGGGATCTGTAACCTCTATCCAGGCTATCTATGTGCCAGCGGATGACTATACTGACCCTGCGCCAGCAACAGCCTTCGCTCACTTGGATTCAACAACAAACTTGGAACGTAAGTTGGTACAGTTGGGTATCTACCCAGCCGTTGATCCACTGGCTTCAAGCTCTCGTGCCTTGGCACCTGAGATTGTTGGTGAGGAGCACTATGCAGTTGCTGCTGAGGTCAAACGTGTCCTTCAACGTTACCATGAATTGCAAGATATCATTGCTATCCTTGGTATGGATGAACTCTCTGATGAAGAAAAGACTTTGGTTGCTCGTGCCCGTCGTATCCAGTTCTTCTTGTCTCAAAACTTTAACGTTGCCGAACAATTTACTGGCCAACCTGGTTCTTATGTACCAGTGGCGGAAACAGTTCGCGGCTTTAAGGAAATCCTTGAAGGAAAACATGACCATCTACCAGAAGATGCTTTCCGTGGTGTCGGTTCAATCGAAGATGTGATTGCAAAAGCTGAGAAAATGGGATTTTAAGAGGTGATCTATGGCTCATTTAACTGTCCAGATCGTGACACCAGATGGCCTCGTCTATGATCACCATGCCAGCTTTGTATCGGTACGAACTCTGGATGGTGAGATGGGGATCTTGCCACGACATGAAAATATGATTGCGGTTTTAGCGGTTGATGAAGTAAAGGTAAAACGAATCGATGACGATACTCATGTGAACTGGATTGCAGTGAACGGAGGAATTATCGAGATTGCCAATGACATCATTACTATTGTAGCAGACTCAGCAGAACGTGCTCGTGATATCGATATTAGCCGTGCCCAACGTGCTAAACTTCGTGCTGAACGTGAGATTGAAGAAGCACAAGATAAACACTTGATTGACCAAGAACGGCGAGCTAAGGTTGCTTTACAACGTGCCATTAACCGTATCAATGTCGGAAATAAACTATAAAAACTATAAAATAAAAATGAACTTGCTTAAGCGAGTTCATTTTTATTTTACATTAATGTTTAAATGTGATGCAAACAGCTTCGGGAACTTGGAAATCGTTAGAAAGCTCAGCTAATCGACCAGTTTCAGGATTACGTTTAAAGACGGTTGCATTATCTGAATCTTGGTGAACTGCAATTAGAAATTCTTGGTCAGGAGTAAGATTGAAATCGCGCGGATTTTGTCCGTGGCTGGGCACAATTTCTAATAACTCCAGACTACCATCAGCTAGGATGCTAAATACAGCAATGGAATCATGACCACGGTTGGATGCATAGAGATATTTACCATCTTTTGAAAGACGAATGGCGGCAGTAGCATTAAATCCCTCATATCCATCTGGCAAAGTCGAAATGACTTGCATGCGTTCAAATTCACCAACACCATCGTAAATCAAGACTTCAATGGTACTGTTGAGTTCACAGATGAGGTAGGCAATCTTATAATGATGATGGAAAACGATGTGGCGAGCACCTGCCCCAGCTTGGCTGTTATAAGTGTAGAGTTTACTTAGTTTTCCTTCTGGGCTAACATCGTAGGTAGTTACTTCATCCGTGCCCAGATCACATGTAACGAGATACTGGTCAGGTGTTAGATCCGTAAAGTGTACATGTGGGGAAGCTTGGTTTTCATGAGGGCCTTGTCCACTATGCTGATCTAGATCTGTTTGGATGAGGCTACCATCCGTTTGACGTTTATAAACCAGAACTTGTCCTTTATGATAGTTGGCTCCATAAACGAGACCACGCTTTTCATCCACTGCCACATAACAATGGGGAGCGCCTTCTTCCACCACATGATTTAACAAAGTGCCATCTGTCTTGTAAGCAGCGATTCCACCTAAGCCATCCTGGCTCCCTACAGTGTATAAGTGTTGCTGTTGGTCAAAGGCAAGGTAGGTCGGACTTGGTTCAGCAGCAAAGAGTTCAAGATTTGCAAGCTGTCCTGTTTCTGTATTAAAATCAGCTTTGTAAATCCCTTTAGATAAGCGACGAGTGTAAGTTCCAAAATAAACAGTTTCTTTCATGTCCATACCTCTTAATAATGATAAATTTATTATACCACAAAATGAAATTCTTAACTGACTTTCATCATTTTTTGAAAATTACAGAAAACATCTTAGGGAGATTTATTTAGTTTTTACCTTGCTTTCAAAAATCAAAGTGATATAATAATCATATATTTGATTTAAAGGAGTGCCTTATGAAAAAACGTATTTTTCTAACGGCTGCAGTAGCAGTGTTGTCCTCAGCACTACTAGCAGCTTGTTCGTCTGGTGGTAAAAATGCCAACCAACCTGTGACTTATACTTATGTCTTCTCATCGGATCCCGCAACTTTGGACTACACAGTTTCTGGAAATTCCAGTACCAAACAGGTGACTGGGAATGTCATCGATGGTTTGCTTGAGAATGACCAATATGGAAATCTTGTACCGTCTGTAGCAGAGGACTGGAGTGTTTCTAAAGATGGTTTGACTTACACCTATAAAATCCGAAAAGGGATTAAGTGGTACACTAATGAAGGCGAAGAATATGGTGAAGTAAAGGCTCAGGATTTCGTGACAGGTTTGAAACATGCTGTCGCTAAGAAATCACAAGCCCTCTATCTCGTACAGGATTCAATCAAAGGGTTGGATGATTATATTAACGGGAAAACAAATGATTTTTCTACTGTTGGAATTAAGGCGACAGATGATTATACACTTGTTTATACGCTTAATAATCCTGAATCTTTCTGGAATTCCAAGACAACGATGGGTGTTTTAGCACCAATCAATGAAGACTTTTTAGCCTCTAAAGGGGATGATTTTGGTAAACCTACTGATGTTACAAGTATTCTATACAATGGTCCTTACCTTCTGAAAGGTCTCACATCGAAATCTTCAATTGAGATGACGAAAAACCAAAACTATTGGGATAAAGGAAACGTCTTCATTGATGATATAAAATTGACTTTCTTTGATGGTCAAGATGCAGACTCTCTTGGTCGTGGTTTTGATGAAGGACACTACCCAGCAGCTCCGCTCTTTAAGAATTCTGCAAACTATGAGCGATTCAAAGAAAAATACAAAGACAATATTGTGTATGGTCAACAAAGAGGAGGTAGCTACTACATTTCAACTAATATTGACCGTGTAGCCTATAACCATACTTCTAAAACAACGGACGAAGAAAAGACATCTACTAAGAAAGCTTTGTTGAACAAAGATTTCCGCCAAGCCTTGGCTTTTGGAGCAGATCGTAAGGCTGCTGTCTCTCAAGTATTTGGTGATGAAGTTGCCCCTCGTAAATTACGTACTAGCTTTACACCTCCAACATTTGTTCAAATTGGGGATCAATCTTTTGGTCAAGTAACAAAAACAGAACTTGACAAGTTGGATACTGCTTGGAGCGATGTTAGCTTAGATGATGCACAAGATTCACTTCATAATGTAGATAAAGCTAAAATCAAACTTGAAGCGGCTAAGAAAACTCTTCAAGCCGACGGTGTTCAGTTCCCTATTCATTTGGACTTGCCAGTATCCTCTACTCAAACGGATTTTGTACGTCAAGCTCAATCGTATAAACAATCAATAGAGGAAGCTCTTGGAGTTGAGAATGTTGTGGTTGATATCCAACAAGTTTCTGATGATGAATTGGGAAGTATGACCGTTCTTGCAACTTCAAAAGACAATATCGACTGGGATATCAATCCAAACAGTGGATGGAGCCCAGACTATGCAGATCCATCAACCTATCTTGATGCATTTGATCCAACATCTGGACCAACTCTTCTTGGAGCACTTGGTATTGCACTAGGATCAGATAGTTCAGCCATTAAGGCAGTGGGATTGGATAAATACAAAGAATTACTTGATGATGCAAACAGTGAGAAAACAGATCTCGAAAAACGCTATTCAAAATATGCTAAAGCTCAAGCATGGTTGACTGATAGTGCTTTGATCATCCCTGTTAACTCTGACGGTGCCCAAATGCTTGTTACAAAGAAAGTCCCAGGAACAGGAGCAGATGGTTGGGTCGGTGATAAAACAGGTGAAAACAGTTATAAATATCTGAAGATTCAAGATAAGATTGTGACAAGTAAAGAAATGGAAGAATTCCGCAAGAAATTTGCTGAAGAAAAAGCAAAATCAAACGAAGAATACCAAAAACAACTATCAAGTCATATTAAAGATTAAATAAATCTCCTCAATAGAGGAGATTTTTTCTTTTTGTCTATCTATGTAAGCACTTTAAAAAAGAGTTATTTTAGTCTAAAAATGGTATAATGAGAGAATGACAGAAAGGATGTATTTATGGAACATAAAGAGAAACATTTTAGCCTATCTTGGTTCTTCAAGTGGTTTTTAGATAACAAAGCTATTACTGTATTCTTGGTGACCCTGTTACTGGGCTTGAACCTTTTCATTCTAAGTAAGATTAGTTTTATTCTTTTACCAGTTTTAGATTTTCTAGGAGTTGTCATGTTGCCAGTTATTTTATCTGGTTTACTTTATTATCTCCTCAATCCGATTGTTGATTGGATGGAGAAACACAAAATCAATCGTGTTCTTGCCATTAGTATTCTCTTTGTTATAATTGGTCTCTTTATCATTTGGGGGCTAGCGGTTGCTATTCCAAATCTGCAACGTCATGTCTTAAATTTTGCGAAGAATGTGCCGACATACCTGGAAGATGCTGATAAGGTGATCAATGACCTGGTAACCAAACGTTTGCCAGATGATTTTAGGCCGCAGTTGGAGCAGGTTCTTGCGAATATTTCTACTGAAGCGACCATGTGGGCGAGCAAAATCTCTTCCCAAGCCGTTAACTGGGTGAGTGCCTTTGTCAGCAGTGTATCCCAGGTTATTGTAGCGGTCATTATCGTACCTTTTATGCTCTTTTATCTTTTACGTGATGGAAAAGGTTTGCGAGATTATTTGACCAAGTTTATTCCTACGAAGTTAAAAGAACCAGTAGGACAAGTTTTGTCAGATGTTAATAAACAGTTGTCAAACTACGTTAGAGGGCAGGTTACAGTTGCTATTATCGTGGCGATTATGTTTATTATCTTCTTTAAGATTATTGGTCTCAGGTATGCTGTAACACTTGGTATCACGGCTGGTATCCTCAATCTAGTACCTTACCTAGGTAGTTTTCTAGCGATGTTGCCTGCTTTAGTTTTGGGCTTAATAGCGGGGCCTGTGATGCTTTTGAAAGTGATTATTGTCTTTATTGTTGAACAAACGATTGAAGGTCGCTTCGTTTCTCCGCTTATTTTAGGTAGTCAGCTAAACATCCATCCGATCAATGTCCTCTTTGTTCTCCTAACTTCAGGGTCTATGTTTGGTATTTGGGGAGTCTTGCTGGGAATCCCAGTCTATGCCTCTGCCAAGGTCGTTATCTCAGCTATCTTTAACTGGTACAAAAAAGTCAGCGGTTTGTATGAAGAAGAAGGGGAGGAAATCAAGAGTGAACAATAGTCAACGCATGCTCCAAGCTTTGGAGGACCAAGATTTAAGCAAAGCGGATCAGTATTTTCACAAAGCAGTCGAAACAGATTCAAGTGAAGTTCTCTATGAACTAGCAAGCTATCTAGAGGGAATTGGCTTTTATCCTCAAGCAAAAGAAATTTACCAAAATATCGTTACAGAATTTCCAGAAGTGAATCTGAACTTAGCTAGCATTGCTAGCGAGGATGGCAATGTTGAAGAAGCCTTTGCTTACCTTGAGGAAATTACACCCGAAAGTGACTGGTATGTATCGGCCTTGGCCTTGAAGGCAGACCTCTATCAGTTGGAAGGATTGACAGATGTAGCACGCGAAAAGTTACTGGAAGCCTTAAATTACTCAGATGATGCCTTATTAGTTTTTGGTTTGGCTGAGTTGGATAGCGAGTTAGGGAATTATCAAGAAGCCATTCAGGGCTATGCTCAATTAGACAATCGCTCTATCTATGAGCAAACGGGTGTCTCAACTTATCAGCGAATTGGCTATGCTTATGCCCAGTTAGGTAAGTTTGAAGCTGCAACAGAATTCTTAGAAAAAGCTTTAGAATTAGAATATGATGACCAAACTGCCTTTGAACTGGCCAGTCTTTACTTTGACCAAGAAGAGTATCAAAAATCTGTTCTTTACTTTAAGCAGATTGATACCATTTCACCAGATTTTGAAGGATATGAGTATGGTTATAGTCAAGCCTTGCATAAGGAACATCAGGTGGAAGAGGCCCTTAGTATCGTTAAAAAAGGACTGGAGAAAAATCCATTTGAGACTCGGCTCTTACTAGCTGCTTCTCAGTTCTCGTACGAATTGCATGATCCTAGTGCTGCAGAGCAGTTTCTCCTTACTGCTAAGGATGATGCAGAGGATACAGAAGAAATTTTCCTTCGCCTTGCAACTATTTATATGGAACAAGAGCGGTATGAAGATATCATTGCTCTCCAAAGTCAAGAACCTGAAAATCTCTTGACTAGGTGGATGATTGCCCGTTCTTACCAGGAAATCGAGGATTTAGATAAGGCCTATGAGCTCTATCAGGAACTATCGTCTGACCTCAAGGATAATCCTGAGTTTCTGGAGCAGTATAGCTATCTCCTGCGTGAATTAGGATATTTTGAAGAGGCCAAGATACAAGTTGAAGCTTATTTAAAACTCATTCCAGATGATGTTCAGATGCAAGAACTCTTAGAAACACTTTAAAAGTTATCTCTCGAAAAACGTATCCGTCAATTTGTCAGATACGTTTTTTTAGGAGAAATGGAATTTTTTTACAATTACTCTTGCTAAATTGTTTATTTATGCTATAATAGGAACAATTATTTTTAGGAGGTGCAGTATGTCTTATATGTTTGAGATATTACCAAGTTTGTTAAACGGTGCAAGTATGACACTTCAAGTCTTTGCTCTGGTTTTAATTTTTTCAATTCCCTTAGGTATTGTCGTTGCCTTTGCTTTGCAAGTCCGTTGGAAACCCCTCCATTATCTGATTGACCTTTATATTTGGGTAATGCGAGGAACTCCCTTGCTTTTGCAATTAATCTTTATTTACTATGTGCTCCCTAGTGTTGGGATACGTTTAGATCGTTTGCCAGCTGCTGTGATTGCTTTTGTATTGAACTATGCAGCCTACTTTGCTGAAATCTTTCGTGGAGGGATTGAAACCATTCCCAAAGGACAGTATGAGGCTGCTAAGGTCTTGAAGTTTAGTCCTTTTGACACAGTGCGCTATATCATTTTGCCACAGGTTACAAAGATTGTTTTACCGAGTGTCTTTAATGAAATTATGAGTCTGGTCAAGGATACTTCATTGGTTTATGCCCTTGGGATTTCAGATTTGATTTTGGCAAGTCGGACAGCAGCCAATCGAGATGCCAGCCTTGTGCCTATGTTTTTAGCTGGGGCGATTTATTTGATCATGATTGGTCTTGTAACCATTGTAGCGAAAAAACTTGAGAAGAAGTACAGTTATTACAGATAGGAGGATTGCTATGTTAGAATTACGAAACATCAACAAAGCCTTTGGTGGCAAACAAATCTTAACTAATTTCAGTCTATCAATTCCTGAAAAGCAAATCCTTGCAATCGTAGGTCCATCAGGAGGCGGAAAGACAACCCTATTACGTATGCTAGCTGGACTGGAAACCATCGATTCTGGAGAAATCTACTATAACGGTGAATCGCTAGCTATAGACGAACTAGAAAAGCGCAATCTTCTGGGATTTGTTTTCCAAGATTTTCAACTCTTTCCACATTTGTCAGTTCTAGATAACTTAACTCTGTCGCCCATAAAAACGATGAGCATGGAGAAGGAAGTAGCTGAGAAGAAGGCTCGTGGTTTGTTAGAACAACTTGGGTTAGCTGGGCATGCAGATGCCTTTCCGTTCTCATTATCTGGTGGGCAAAAACAACGGGTGGCCTTAGCGCGTGCTATGATGATAAACCCAGAAATTATTGGATATGATGAGCCTACATCAGCCTTAGACCCAGAATTGCGATTAGAAGTAGAAAAACTTATCCTTCAAAATAAAGAGCGTGGGATGACCCAGATTGTTGTGACCCACGATCTTCAGTTTGCGGAAAACATTGCTGATCAGATCCTTAAGGTTGATCCAAAATAGGAGTAGGAGGTGCCTATGAAGAGAAAGAAAATTGCCCTTGTACTTGCTCTGTTCTTTAGCTTCTTCCTGACAGCTTGTACTCAGAAGGCAAGTGATCCAAATCAGAATAATTTGGCCAAATATCAAAAGCAGGGTAGCATTACCATTGGCTTTGACAATACCTTTGTTCCCATGGGATTTGAGGAAAAGAATGGCCAGTACGCGGGCTTTGATATTGACCTAGCCCAAGCTGTTTCTGAAAAGCTAGGAATTCAGATTAAATTTCAACCCATCGATTGGGATATGAAAGAAACCGAACTACAAAATGGTACCATTGATGCCATCTGGAATGGCTATACAGCTACAGATGAACGGAAAGAGAAGGTTGCCTTTACCATTCCTTACATGGAAAATCAACAAGTTTTGGTCTCTAAAAAGTCTCAAAATATCCACTCAATTCAGGATATGACAGACAAAGTTTTAGGGGCTCAGGCTGGATCTTCTGGTTATTTGGATTTTGAAGCCCAGCCAGACTTATTGAAAAATCGTGTCAAAGACCAGAAGGCTAATCAATACCAAAGTTTCAATGAAGCCTTAATTGATTTGAAAAATGATCGGATTGATGCCTTGTTAATTGACCGGGTATATGCCAATTATTATCTCCAGTCTGAAGGAATATTAAATGACTACAATGTCTTTTCAGCTGGATTTGAAAGTGAAGCTTTTGCAGTGGGTGTTAGACCTGCTGATAAAACTTTGCTAGCTGCCTTGAATCAAGCCTTTGTATCACTATACCAAGAAGAAAAATTCCAGGAAATCAGCCAGAAATGGTTTGGGGAAGATGTAGCCACCAGTCAAGTTAAAAATCAAGAATAAGAAAAAGAGATTGAGTTTTTCCTCAGTCTCTTTTTGTATCGAAAAATCCTCTGGCAAGTACCAGAGGATAAGAGTTTATACTCAATGAAAATCAAAGAGCAAACTAGGAAGCTAGCCGCAGGCTGCTCAAAACACTGTTTTGAGGTTGTAGATAAGACTGACAAAGTCAGGAACATATATCTACGGCAAGGCAACGCTGACGTAGTTTGAAGAGATTTTCGAAGAGTATTATTTCATTGTTGGGAAGAGCAATACATCACGGATAGTGGTTGTATCAGTGAGGAGCATGCAAAGACGGTCGATACCGATACCCAAACCACCTGTTGGTGGCATACCGTATTCAAGAGCTTCGATGTAGTCATAGTCGATACCTGTTGCCTCATCATCACCAAGTTCTTTGGCTTTTGCTTGGGCTTCGAAACGGCTAAGCTGGTCGATTGGGTCGTTCAACTCAGAATAGGCATTACCGTACTCCTTAGTCATGATAAAGAGCTCAAAACGGTCAGTAAAGCGTTCATCTTCAGGGTTTTTCTTAGCAAGTGGAGAGACAGCTACTGGATGTCCATAAACGAAGGTTGGTTGGATCAATGTTTCTTCGACAAATTCTTCAAAGAAGGCATTGATGATGTGACCAACTTCAGTGTAGTGTTTCTCAACTGGAACTTTCTTCTCAGCAGCGATAGCTTTGGCTTCCTCGAAAGTCATATCTTGCCAGAAGTCTACACCAGTAGTTTCTTTGATAGCATCCACCATGTGAACACGTTTAAATGGTTCATTGATTTTGATTTCAGTACCTTGGTAGTTGACTGGACCATCACCTTTGACAGCCTTTGCAGCATGCTGGATAATACCTTCTGTCAAATCCATAATATCATGGAAATCGGCATAAGCTTGGTAAACCTCAATCATAGTAAATTCAGGATTATGAGTTGCATCCATTCCTTCGTTACGGAAGATACGGCCAATCTCATAGACGCGTTCCATACCACCGACAATTAGACGTTTAAGATGAAGTTCTAGAGCTATCCGAAGCACCATGTCAATATTTTGAGCATTGTGGTGTGTAATAAATGGTTTGGCAGCAGCACCACCGGCCTCGTTGTGAAGTACAGGTGTTTCCACTTCAAGAAAATCATGTCCATCTAGATAACGACGAATTTCAGAGATGATTTTTGAACGAGTGACAAAGCGTTCAAAACTTTCGCGATTTGAAATTAAATCAAGGTAACGTTTACGGTAAATTGTTTCAACGTCAGTCAAACCGTGGAATTTCTCAGGAAGCGGGCGAAGTGCTTTAGACAAGTGTGTAATGTGAGTTGCCTTGATAGAAAGTTCTCCCATATCTGTTCGCATGACTTCACCTTCGACACCAAGGAAGTCACCAAGGTCAGCCTTTTTGAAGATTTCGTAGTTTTCTTCACCAACTTCATCTTTACGAACGTAGATTTGGATTTGACCTTCTCGGTCTTGAAGATGGGCGAAGCCGACTTTTCCTTTACCACGTTTACTAACTAAACGTCCAGCGATAGTAGCAGTTTCGTTTAATTCATGTAATTGTTCTTTATCGAGTTCTGCAAATTTGTCTTTTAGTTCTTGAGAGTTAGCAGTACGTTCAAAACGTTTACCGAAAGGATCAATTCCTTGTTCACGAAGCGCAGCCATTTTTTCACGGCGAACGATCTGCTGGTCATTTAGTTCTTCCATATGTTCTGTAGACATGGGTTCCTCCTAATTTTTAATCAAATTTTGAAATAATAAATCAATTTTTCACGATACTCCCATTTTATCATAAATAACAGAGAAATTCACGGATATTCTTTGAAAACTAAAAAGAACTTGACCATTAAGATCAAGTTCCATTACTTTCCCTGATAGGAAGTGTCATTCCACCTTTCAAGAGTGAAGGTTTCAAAATCCTCGGTTTCTAAAACTGTTAGACTAGCATTTGCTAAACCTCCATCTTTTCGAAGAAGGGGTTCTTTATAACCGAGAAGGGTACGAAGACTAGCAGTGAGATTCGCACCATGACCAACGATTAGAACTCTCTCAGCCTGACTCCCCTTCAGAGATTTGATAAATTGAATGGTGCGTTGAGTTGTAGAGTAGAGGGATTCCGCTTCAAACATTCTTGTATCGAACTTAGCTAAGTTTGTACGAAAAGCCTTGATTTGTTGTGGGTAGATGGCCTCTAATGTTGCAATTTTTAATCCCTCTAGTTTTCCGAGATGCCATTCACGCAGGTCAGGAATAGCCTTTAAAGGACATTGTATCTGGAGTTGACTTTGGATAATTTCAGCAGATTTGACCGCTCTTGGTAAATCACTTGAATAAATCTCATCGAAAGGGATATTGCTGAGATATTGACCGAGCGCCTTTAAGGTATCAATAGACTCAGGAAGAAGAGGTGAGTCCCCTCCGGCACCTTGGAAACGTCCTTCAAGATTCCAGATAGTTCGGCCATGACGCACAAAATAGAGTTTCATCAGTTGTCTTCCTCCAAGATATCTGCAAAATCTGCTTTCACAAAGCTAGCCAAGTCTTGTGGAGCAATAATGATACTATGCCCGACTTCCCCAGCAGAGACAATCATTTTATCCAAATCCAAGGCTTTTTGATCAATAAAAATAGGATAGTTGTGTTTTTGGCGAATACCGACGGGGTTATTTGCCCCATGAATATAGCCTGTCGTTTTTTCTAGGTCTTTTTGTGGAATCATACTCACTTTTTTATTACCAGAAACCTTTGCTAATTTTTTTTCAGCGAGGTGTTCTGTTATGGGGACGATTCCGATAATTGGGCCTGTCTTGTCCCCCAGCAGAGCCAAGGTTTTAAAAATATGTGTTCGATCATATTCCGAAGGAAGTTCACCCTCAAGCGCATTGATTTGAATCCCTGTGTGCTCAATTCCTGCCTTGGTCAAGATTTGTTCGACCAAGGTTTTCTTAATCTTAACTTTCTTTGCCATTATTTATACTTATCCTCCAATTGACTCATCCAGATACCAAGCCAAATGCCAAGTGCAAAGAAGAAGGCGATGAGAACATAGCTTACGATGGAAAGTCCAGTGTATTGGATACTTTCAGCACTTCCAGCATTTGGAATCAAAATCAAGAGGGTGCTTGATAGCACAATTCCAATAATAAAGTGATAAACACGGGAGTGGTAGTTGTTCAAGGCATGGTCCATTAATTTTGAAAAAACGATGAGAGTTGCACCCGCACCAATCCCGATAGGAAGGAAGGTACCAAATAAATCAAAGGTCTTAAAGCCAGTTAACATTGGAGCGTACAGTCCTAAAATCAAGAGTAGATTTGATGGACTTAAACCAGGTACCAAGACACCAAGAGCTAAAAGAACACCCGCTAAGATGAAACTAGCGAAACTGGCGCTGAGAGAACCAACAACAAAGTTTAGCGCGTAGAGCCCTAGTCCTGAAAGGATAAAGGTGGTCCAGAACCAGACTAGGTCAACCTTATCACGATCAGATTCTCGAGTAGATTCTTTAAGGAGACTAGGAACTGTACCAATGATAGCTCCAGCAAAGCTCCATAAAACATAGACTTGGTAATTTTCTAGCAAATACTCGATCGGATAGGAAAACAAACCAATACCTAGCAACATCCCAATAGCTACTGGGATAAAGTATAGGACATTCTCTTTAAAATCCTTAAAGGGATGAGCAAGAAAGCCAATCATTCGCTCGTAGATCCCCAAAATCGCTGCCAGAACACCACCAGAAATTCCAGGTAGGATAAATCCTAAGGCGATGACGATTCCTTTAATAACTCTTGCAATCCATGAAAACATATTAGACTCCTCAATTTCATAAATTTCTTTTTCTATCCTATCAATTATAACACAGACGGCAAAAAAATGAAAAAGCAAGTGAAAAAGTTGCGATTTTCACTTGCTTTATGGTCTTAAAAATAGCTTTCTGAAGGTTTCTTCTTTTTCCTTATCAGTAGAAATGAGATTGATGTCTAGGTGATGTTCAAATCCTGCAATTTTTCCTTTGGAAGTATACTGATGGAGGTCATAGTCTAAATCAGTATTGGGTGTGGCCTCAAAGTAGCCTGAGTCTGTCCCATAAGAAGGAATCCAAACAGCGGAGAAATTCTTCGTATTGATGCTATGTTCTTGCATGAAATAAACACCAATGTAAATCCCGATATTTTTAGCGCCCAGCGATTCAAGTTTAGCCCGAAAAGCTTCGACTCCGTCATTCATATCGGCCATTGTTTTTTCCTCAACGTCAAGCCAGTAATAACTAGGATTATATGGAGAAGCAGAATTGTAGAAAACTTCAGCCGCTTTTTCCATTTCTTCTTTGTTCGTACCAGCTAGATAAGCATAAACGGCTACGGGGACATTGCGCTTTTGAAATTCTGAAATGTGATTTTTATAGGATTTATCAACCCCGTTGATAAAGGCTGCATTATTTGCTTCCGTGTGTTGAGTACCACTGTGCACACGAACAATAGCTCCAGAAATATTTTGAGATAAAATATCGTAGTTTATCTCCTCCGGTCTTTGCCAACCAGAAATGTCAATAATGGGTTTATCAAGATTATGCAAGGCCTGGTTTTCAACTTGGACAGTGTTGCTTTTTGACTTGACCGAATGGTCTTCATAAGCTGGTTTATTAAAGATTAAAATAGCTATAACAATGGTGAATAGACTAAAAATAATAGCTGGATGAATCTCTTTTCTCATATCTAATTAGTTTAACGTAAATAGATAAAAAAATCAAAGAAAACGTTGAAAAGATGAATGAACTAGCATGTTTTCCCCTATTTCTCTGTTTGTTTACTCCTAAGGAAGTAAATTATGGTATAATATAAGGGAATTTTTACAGAAAAGAGAATAGTATGTCAAATTATGCCATTATTTTAGCAGCGGGTAAAGGTACTCGCATGAAATCAGATCTTCCAAAGGTACTTCATAAGGTAGCAGGAATTTCGATGTTGGAACATGTTTTTCGTAGTGTTGGTGCTATTCAACCTGAAAAAACAGTCACTGTTGTGGGACACAAGGCGGAGCTAGTTGAGCAAGTCTTGGCTGGACAGACAGACTTTGTCACTCAATCGGAACAACTGGGCACAGGGCATGCTGTAATGATGGCAGAACCCATTCTCCAAAACCGCTCTGGGCACACCTTGGTTATCGCTGGAGATACTCCTCTGATTACAGGTGAAAGCTTGAAAAATCTCTTGGATTTCCATATCAATCACAAAAATGTGGCGACTATTTTAACGGCTGAAGCAGCAGATCCTTTTGGGTATGGTCGTATCGTCCGTAACGATAATGCTGAAGTTCTTCGCATTGTGGAGCAGAAAGATGCCACAGACTTTGAAAAGCAAATTAAGGAAATCAATACAGGAACATATGTATTTGACAATGAACGTCTTTTTGAGGCCCTTAAAAACATCAACACCAACAATGCCCAAGGTGAATACTATATTACTGATGTGATTGGTATTTTCCGTAACGCAGGTGAGAAGGTTGGCGCCTATACTCTCAAGGATTTTGATGAAAGTCTTGGAGTAAACGACCGTGTGGCTCTTGCCACTGCGGAAGCAGTGATGCGCCGCCGTATCAATCAAAAGCACATGGTTAATGGTGTTAGCTTTGTCAATCCTGAAGTGACTTACATTGATATTGATGTCGAGATTGCACCTGAAGTTCAAATCGAAGCCAACGTTACCTTGAAAGGTCAAACGAAGATTGGGTCGGAAACTGTTTTGACAAATGGAACTTATATCGTAGATAGCGCTATCGGAGCTGGAGCTGTGATTACAAATTCCATGATTGAGGAAAGTACAGTTGCAGATGGTGTGACAGTCGGTCCGTATGCTCATATTCGTCCAGGCTCAAGTCTTGCTTCTCAAGTTCACATTGGAAACTTTGTTGAAGTAAAAGGATCTTCAATCGGTGAAAATACTAAGGCAGGTCATTTAACCTATATCGGAAACTGTGAAGTGGGTAGCCATGTTAACTTTGGTGCAGGTACGATTACAGTTAACTACGACGGGAAGAATAAGTACAAGACTGTCATTGGCAACAATGTCTTTGTTGGATCAAACTCAACCATCATTGCTCCAGTAGAACTTGGTGATAATTCACTAGTTGGAGCTGGTTCAACGATTACAAAAGATGTTCCAGCTGATGCCATTGCTATTGGACGTGGACGTCAAGTTAATAAAGATGAATATGCATTACGTTTGCCTCATCATCCTAAGAATCAGTAGGAGTCTATCATGGAATTTGAAGAAAAAACGATTAGCCGGAAGGAAATCTACCGAGGTCCTATTTTTAAGCTAGTGCAAGATCAGGTGGAACTACCAGAAGGGAAGGGAACTGCCCAACGTGATCTGATTTTTCACAATGGAGGCGTATGTGTTCTAGCTGTAACAGCTGAGGATAAAATCGTCCTTGTTAAGCAATACAGAAAAGCTATTGAAGCTATCTCTTATGAAATTCCTGCTGGTAAACTGGAAATTGGTGAAAATGCAGATCCCATGTCGGCAGCCCTTCGTGAATTGGAGGAGGAGGTTGCCTATACGGGTAAGTTAGAGCTTCTATATGATTTCTACTCTGCTATTGGTTTTTGTAACGAAAAATTAAAACTCTACCTCGCAAGAGATTTAACTAAGGTGGAAAATCCTCGTCCGCAAGATGATGATGAAACCTTGGAAGTTCTAGAGGTCAGCCTTGAAGAAGCAAAAAACTTAATTCAGTCTGGCCATATCTGTGATGCCAAGACGATTATGGCAATCCAGTACTGGGAATTGCAAAAGAAATAGAGGAGTAGCCCATGGGAAAACCTTTGTTAACAGATGAAATAATCGAACGTGCCAATCGTGGAGAGAAAATCTCTGGGCCACCTCTTCAGGATGACGAGGAAACTAAAATTTTATCAACTTCTTCACAAAACTTTGGTTATTCACGTTCTAGAGACTATAATTCTATTCAAGATACTTTAACAATCGAAGTAGAGCCAACGATTCATAAGAGCCGTCGCATTGAGAATACCAAGAGAAATGTTTTTAACTCGAAATTAAACAGAATCTTATTTACAGTCATCCTACTCTTGATTTTACTTGTGTTGGCGATGAAACTTTTGTAATAGAAAAGGAAATAAAATGAAAATTGGAATCATTGCAGCAATGCCAGAAGAACTCGTACACTTGACTCAGAATTTAGACCGAGCACAAGAAGTCCAAGTCCTCGGAAATACTTACTATACTGGCGCTGTTGGCAAGACAGAAGTTGTTCTAGTTCAGAGTGGGATTGGAAAGGTCATGTCAGCTATGAGTGTAGCGGTGTTAGCTGACCACTTCAAAGTAGATGCCGTTATCAATACAGGATCGGCAGGTGCAGTTGCAGAAGGTATTGCCGTTGGAGATGTAGTGATTGCGGATAAGTTGGCTTACCATGATGTGGATGTAACTGCTTTTGGCTATGCTTATGGTCAGATGGCTGGTCAACCTCTTTACTTTGAATCCGATAAGAACTTTATCGCTAGGATTAAAGAAAACTTATCTCAGTTAGAACAGACCTGGCACCTAGGCTTGATTGCTACAGGAGATAGCTTTGTAGCTGGTGATGATAGGATTGCTAGTATCAAATCTCACTTTCCAGATGTTTTAGCAGTTGAAATGGAAGGGGCAGCGATTGCACAGGCAGCTCAGGCTCTTGGCCTACCTTTCTTAGTCATTCGTGCCATGAGCGACAATGCCAATCACGAAGCTTCTATCTCTTTTGATGAGTTTATCATTGAAGCTGGATGTCGTTCTGCCCAAGTTTTACTGGCCTTTTTAAAGGCTATGGATTAAGCGGAAATTTGACAGTTTATCTAGCTTATGATAAGATTTAAGTAAAGAAAAGCTAGAAAACGTTTCAGAGGATATTATGAGTATTGAAATGACCGTCAGTGAGATTGCAGAGGTCTTAGGACTCTCTCGTCAAGCAATCAACAATCGTGTCAAAGAACTTCCAGAAGAGGACACGAAAAAAAATGACAAAGGTGTAACTGTAGTTACTCGAAGTGGCTTGATTAAGCTAGAAGAAATCTATAAAAAAACGATTTTTGAAGATGAACCAGTCAGTGATGATGTCAAACAACGCGAACTGATGGAAATCTTAGTCGATGAGAAAAATGCTGAAATTCTTCGTTTATATGAGCAGCTCAAGGCCAAAGACCAGCAGTTAGCAGAAAAAGATGAACAGATGCGTGTTAAAGATCGACAGATTGCTGAAAAGGACAAACAATTGGACCAACAGCAACAATTAACTCTTCAAGCTATGAAGGATCAAGAAAGTTTGAAACTAGAGTTGGACCAAGCAAAAGAAGAAGTTCAAGCTACCAAAAAAGGCTTTTTTGCTCGCTTATTTGGAGGAAAATAAAGAAGCTGTTTGGGTTATTCACTAACCTGATAGCTTCTTTTATTATTTATGGTTTAAATTGAGTCGGAACCGAGGTAAAAGATGGAAAAATTAAGAGATTATATTGCCTTTGATTTGGAGTTCAATCAATACGAAGGGGTTACCCATTTGATTCAAGTATCAGCAGTTCGCTTTCAAAATGGTCAAGAAATAGGTGCCTTTGATTCTTATGTTCATACTACAGCACCTTTGAAGAGTTTTATCAATGGCTTGACTGGAATCACAGCTGAAACCTTAAAAGATGCGCCAATGGTGGAGCAAGTTTTAAGGGATTTTCAGACCTTTGTTGGTAATTTACCTATGGTTGGTTATAATGCGGCCAAGAGTGATTTGCCCATTCTCTTGGAGCACGGTATCGATTATCGAGACCAGTATAAGGTTGATCTATATGATGAGGCTTTTGAACGGCGTAGTTCTGACCTACACGGTATAGCTAATCTTAAATTACAAACTGTCGCGAATTTTTTAGGTTTTCACGGGAAGTCTCATAACAGTTTAGAGGATGCCCGCATGACGGCGCGTGTTTACGAAGCCTTTTTGGAATCGGATGAAGGAAAGCTATTAATAGAAGACCAGAGTAGTTTTTCTCTGAATAATCCTTTCGGTGGCTTAGATTTATCTCAATTTTTAGACTAGGAGTGCCTATGAAACCTGAAAAACCTAAAAAGCTAGGTTTTAGGAAGATATACTATAACCTAGATAAAATACTATTTCTATTTTTCTTGATATTTATGATGGTTGAGTTTGTTTGGTTGCCATTGAATTCATGGATAGCTGGCATACTTCTAAGACAAACAGGTTACTTGTTTATCTCCTACAATAACTTTTGGGCGATTATACAAGGCTCGCCTTTTGTCAGTTTAGCCTTTCTCATTTTAATAGCAATCAATCTTTTAGTGGCTTATTTTCAAATCTGTCTTTTGTTCATTGGGGCGCGTCACCTTCTCTACCATGAAAAGAGAACCCTGATTGAATATAGTCGAAAAGTCTTTCACCAGAGTTTTCTATTTGTCAAACGATTGAGCTTTTGTAAGATGGCCTTTGTCTTCTTTTATGTAGCTCTACTTTTTCCTTTTATTAGGAAAATTTTAAAAATCTACTATCTCAATAAGATTATTATCCCTGATTTTATCGTTACATACCTAGAAGATAAGAACTGGCTGGTAGGGCTGTTGATCATAGCATCCGCTTGGATCTTTCTCTACATTTCTGTTCGCTTCATGTTTGCCCTTCCTAAGATACTCTTTGAAAGAAAGACAGTAAGAGAAAGTGTGAAATATAGTCTCCAAAAGACGAAGAAAAACGTCCTTTTCTTCTCTTGGCATCTTCTACTCATTATCATTAAAACCTATCTCTTCTTCTTTGTCTTGTTAATTCCCTTGCTCTTTGCTCAGGCAGTAATGGATAATTTTACTCAAAAAGAATCCTTGATTCTTGGTGTGATTAATTTTATCTTGATTAAAAACCTCCATTACATGACTCTGACTTATTTCCTAGTGAAGTTTGTTTCCTTCCTGACAGGAGAAGAGTTGGAGATCATGCCAAGGCGAAAGAAAGACCATTTGATGAGGTGGGGAGTCATGGGGTGTGCAAGTATCTTCTTTGCTTTAGAAGGTTACATCTATTTGGAGTCTCCGGATACCAATACACCTTTAGTAATTTCGCACAGAGGAGTAAGTAATAAAAATGGTGTTCAAAATACAGTACAGTCTTTAGAAAAGACAGCCCAACTAAAACCAGATCTCGTCGAGATGGATGTGCAAGAAACGAAGGATGGCCAGTTTGTGGTGATGCACGATGCCAACCTTAAATCACTAGCTAGAATTAATGCTACGCCGCAAGATTTGACTCTGGATGAATTAACAAATACAGATATTTATGAGAATGGCTATCAAACAAAGATTTCAAGTTTTGATGCCTATTTAGAGCGAGCAAATGCTTTAAACCAAAAATTGCTGATTGAGATTAAAACCAGTAAAAAAGATAGCCCACAAATGATGGACCATTTCCTTGAAAAGTATGGAACGACGATCAAGAAATATGGGCACCAGATGCAGTCACTAGACTATCATGTGATTGATAAGGTCTTGGCTTACGATCCTGAAATTCCAGTGTACTTCATTCTGCCATATAATAGTGTGTTTCCGAGAACCAAGGTGACTGGTTATACCATGGAATATTCAACTTTGGATGAATACTTTGTCAATAAACTTTGGACAACAGATCAGAAACTATATGTTTGGACTGTGAATAGTTCTGAGTCCTTTGATAAGGCAGTCAGACTTGGAGCAGATGGAATGATAACGGATGATCTTGAAATGGTCCAGTCACAAGTCACAATGGCTCAAGATGATCCGGAATACACGGAATTACTCTTAAAGAAAGCAATGGAATTCTTTGAGTTCTAAGAAAAAAGAGAAACATCTGTTTCTCTTTTTTTGTGGATTAGAAAGGCAATTTTCCAGCGAAAGCACCTAGTTTCTTCTTAGTCGTTTCATCAATTTGTTCAAGTGCAGCGTTAATCGCTTGAACAGTCATGTCAGAAAGGGTTTCAAGATCTTCTGGATCTACAACTACTGGGTTAAAGTCAATGCTGACCACTTTCTTATCACCAGTTAGAGTTGCTTGGACAAGGTCTTGAGCTGATTTTCCAACAAATTCCATGGCAGCGAGTTCTGCTTGACTTTGTTCCATTTGTTTTTGAAGTTTTTGTGCTTGGCGCATCATGTTCTGCATGTTCATCATAGCGGTTTATAGTTTCCTTTTTCTATTATTTTCTTTTTTATTTTACCAATTTTGGGAGCAAAAGTCTAACAATAGTTTAAAACATCGTAGAGATTGCTTTCTTAAATTTACAAAAATGGATGCCATAATTTTCCTAGCTTTTTCTTGTATTTCTAAAAATATATTTAAGTTTTCTTTAAGTTTTCTATTATATTCTAAAGAACTCTATATTAACCGAACGTTGAATGAGGGGTATAGAGAATAACCTAAATTTATTTCTTAATTTATTATAATTTTTCAGATTTTGTTGAATATTGTTCATTTTTCATCCTAAATAATGAGCCGATTCACATGGTGGTTCTTTATCTTTTCTTCATGATAGGCATATATTGTGATATAATAGATAGTAATGAGTTTTTTAGAATAAACTAAAGGAGAATATAAATGATCTATGCAGGAATCCTAGCCGGAGGAACTGGCACACGCATGGGAATCAGTAATTTACCAAAACAATTCTTGGAGTTGGGTGATCGACCTATTTTGATCCACACAATCGAAAAATTTGTTTTGGAACCAAGTATTGAAAAAATTGTAGTTGGAGTTCATGGAGACTGGGTGTCACACGCTGAGGACCTAGTTGACAAGTATCTTTCTCTTCACAAGGATCGCATCATCATTACCAAGGGTGGTGCTGATCGCAATACCAGTATTGAGAAGATTATAGGAGCCATTAATGCCTACCGTCCAATCACTCCAGAAGATATCGTGATTACCCATGACTCTGTTCGTCCTTTTATTACACTTCGCATGATTCAGGACAATATCAAACTCGCCCAAAATCATGATGCGGTTGACACAGTAGTAGAAGCGGTTGATACCATTGTTGAAAGTACTAATGGTCAGTTTATCACGGATATTCCAAATCGTGCTCACCTCTATCAAGGTCAAACACCTCAGACTTTCCGTTGCAAGGATTTCATGGATTTGTATGGTTCCCTATCTGATCAAGAAAAGGAAATCCTAACGGATGCATGTAAGATTTTTGTTATCAAAGGAAAAGATGTTGCTCTAGCTAAAGGGGAATATTCAAACCTTAAAATCACAACTGTAACAGACTTGAAAATCGCAAAAAGCATGATTGAGAAAGACTAAGGCTATGATTAATCAAATTTATCAACTGACAAAACCAAAGTTTATCAATGTACAATACCAAGAAGAGGACATTGATCAGGAGAACCATATCCTGATTCGTCCAAATTATATGGCGGTTTGTCATGCGGATCAACGATACTATCAAGGGAAGCGTGATCCAAAGATATTGGCTAAAAAACTTCCTATGGCCATGATTCATGAGTCTTGTGGAACTGTTATTTCAGATCCGACTGGGACTTATGAAGTCGGTCAAAAGGTGGTCATGATTCCAAATCAACCGCCTATGCAGAGTGACAAGGAATTCTACGAGAACTACATGACAGGGACCTACTTCCTATCTAGTGGTCACGATGGTTTTATGCGAGAATTTGTCTCTCTTCCAAAAGACCGAGTCGTTTCTTATAATGATATCGAAGATACAGTTGCAGCAATTACTGAGTTTGTAAGTGTTGGTATGCATGCCATGGATCGATTCCTGCATCTTGCTCATAGCAAGCGAGAGCGCATCGCTGTTATTGGAGATGGTAGTTTGGCCTTTGTGGTTGCCAATATTATCAATTACACACTACCGGAAGCAGAGATTATCGTTATTGGTCGCCATTGGGAAAAATTGGAGCTCTTCTCTTTTGCAAAAGAGTGCTATATCACGGATAATATCCCAGAGGATTTGACCTTTGATCATGGATTTGAGTGTTGCGGTGGTGATGGTACAGGACCAGCTATCAATGACCTGATTCGCTATATTCGTCCACAGGGAACGATCCTCATGATGGGAGTGAGCGAGTACAAGGTTAATATCAATACACGAGATGCTTTGGAAAAAGGATTGTTATTAGTAGGCTCATCTCGCTCAGGACGCGTCGATTTTGAGAAGGCCATTCAAATGATGGAAGTCAAAAAGTTTGCGAATCGTCTGAAGAATATCCTTTATGTTGAAGAACCAGTGAGAGAAATCAAGGACATTCACCGTGTCTTTGCTACGGATCTTAATACTGCTTTCAAAACAGTATTTAAGTGGGAAGTGTAGAAGATGGAGGTTAATTGTGGAAAAACTCATCAAAGAAAAAATTTCTTCTTTACTATCTGATGAAGAGGAAGTACTCAGCGTTGAACAATTGGGAGGCATGACCAACCAAAACTATTTGGTTAAAACAACCAACAAACAGTATATTGTGAAATTTTTTGGTAAAGGAACCGAAAAACTCATCAATCGTCAAAATGAAAAGTACAATCTTGAACTTTTAGAGGATTTAGATTTAGATGTCAAAAATTACCTCTTTGATATTGAGTCAGGAATCAAAGTAAATGAATACATCGAATCAGCAGTAACTCTTGATTCAACATCAATTAAGTCCAAGTTTGAAAAGATTGCACCAATTTTACAAACCATCCACGCTTCAGGGAAAGAATTAAGAGGAGAGTTTTCTCCTTTTGAGGAAATCAGAAAATATGAATCCTTGATTGAGGGATCTATCCCTTATGAAAACTATGAAGCTGTTAGAAAAGATGTGTTTTCACTCGAAAAGAGATTGGCTGATTTGGGTGTTGACAGAAAGTCTTGTCATATCGATTTGGTACCAGAAAACTTTATCGAGTCACCTCAAGGTCGTTTGTATTTGATTGACTGGGAATACTCTTCTATGAATGATCCGATGTGGGATTTGGCAGCTCTTTTCTTAGAGTCTGAATTTACAAAGCAAGAGGAAGAAGATTTCCTTTCCTACTATGAAAGTTACAAAACGCCTGTATCTCACGAGAAGATTCGTATCTATAAAATCTTGCAAGATACTATCTGGAGTTTGTGGACAGTATATAAAGAAGCTCAAGGAGCTGATTTTGGAGATTACGGTGTTAGTCGTTACCAAAGAGCTGTCGAAGGTTTGACTTATTATGGAGGTTAGGATGAAGAATAAAAATGGTGTTTCTTTTGGTCTGCTCTCTGGTATTTTCTGGGGATTAGGTCTAACGATTAGTGCTTATATCTTTTCAATTTTTACAAATCTTTCGCCTTTTGTGGTGGCTGCTGCTCATGATTTCTTGAGTATCTTTATCTTGTTAGCTTTTCTTTTAGTAAAAGAAGGAAAAGTTCGACTTTCTATTTTCTTAAATATTCGAAATGTCAGTGTTATTATTGGAGCTTTGCTAGCTGGACCTATAGGAATGCAAGCTAATCTTTACGCGGTTAAGTATATCGGTAGTTCTCTAGCTTCATCCGTGTCTGCTATTTACCCAGCGGTTTCAGTTTTACTCGCCTTCTTCATTTTGAAACACAAGGTTTCAAAGAATACAGTATTTGGTGTTTTCTTGATTATTGCAGCTATTATTGCTCAAACCTACAAGGTTGAACAAGTTAACTCGTTTTACATTGGGATTCTTTGTGCCCTTGTCTGTGCCATTGCCTGGGGGAGTGAAAGTGTTCTCAGCTCCTATGCTATGGAAAGTGACTTAAGTGAGATTGAAGCCTTGTTAATCCGACAAGTAACTTCATTCTTGTCCTATCTTGTGATTGTACTCTTTTCTCACCATTCATTTGCAGAAGTGGCAGACGGACAATTACTAGGACTCTTGATTGTTTTTGCGGCCTTTAATATGATTTCCTACTTAGCTTATTATATCGCTATTAATCGTTTGCAACCTGCGAAAGCAACAGGTTTGAATGTGAGCTATGTAGTTTGGACTGTCTTATTTGCAGCTGTTTTCTTAGGTGCACCGCTAGATATGCTGACAATTATCACTTCACTTATTGTTATGGCTGGTGTTTATATTATTATTAAAGAATAAAGGAGATTCATGTGAAAGCGATTATTTTAGCAGCGGGATTAGGAACTCGTCTGCGCCCTATGACTGAAAATACCCCAAAAGCTTTGGTTAAGGTTAATCAAAAGCCCTTGGTAGAATACCAAATCGAGTTTTTGAAAGAGAGAGGAATTGATGAGATTATCATCGTTATCGGTTACCTCAAAGAACAATTTGACTACCTAAAAGAAAAATATGGTGTCCGTTTAGTCTTTAACGACAAGTATGCTGATTACAATAACTTTTACTCACTTTATCTAGTAAAAGAAGATTTGGCTAACAGCTACGTCATAGATGCAGATAACTATCTTTTCAAAAATATGTTTCGAAACGATCTTAAACGTTCTACCTATTTTAGCGTTTATCGTGAAGACTGTACGAACGAGTGGTTCTTGGTTTACGGTGATGACTACAAGGTCCAAGACATTATTGTTGACAGCAAAGCTGGTCGCATTTTGAGTGGGGTTTCATTCTGGGATGCTCCAACTGCTGAGAAGATTGTTGGCTTTATTGACAAAGCTTACGAGAGTGGTGAATTTGTTGATCTCTACTGGGACAATATGGTTAAGGATAATATCAAAGAATTAGATGTCTATGTCGAAGAATTAGAAGGCAATAGTATCTATGAAATTGATAGTGTAAAAGATTACCATAAGTTAGAAGAGATTTTATCTACTATTGAGTAAGGAAAGAGAAGAAGGCTTGGCTCTTCTTTTTTTTGTAGATTTTAAGACAGAAATGTTTGATATTGATTGTATTCTTTAAACAAAACAAAAATTACAAAAAAATGAACAAAATAAAACAAAAAATATTGACAACGATTTCATATAGTGTTATACTTATACCGTAAAAGATAATTGAAAGAAGGGAAAAGGTTATGGGATTAGATCATTTCTTTGACAAAAACCTGGTGTTTTGCTTAGAAGCGGATAATCAAGAACAACTTTTTAATCAGGTTGCAAGTTTGTTGGAAGAACGAAAAATTGTCACTCCAACTTATCGTGAAGCCTTGATCGCGCGTGAGAAGTCATTTCCAACTGGTTTAGATATGGAATTTTTGGGGAAAGATCTACCAAATGTGGCTATTCCTCATACAGATATTGTTCATAATCTAGCTGAGAAAGTAGTGGTTGTTCGATTAGAAAAACCAGTAACTTTTCACAATATGATTGCTCCTGATAGAGAGGTTGAAGTTTCACTGCTCTTCTTTATCATTAATAACTCAAGTTCAAGTCAAACGAATATTCTGGCTCAGTTGATGGATTTCTTTACAGGGAAGGATCATCTAGAAGATTTATCAAAAATTTCTGAACCAGAAAAACTTTATTCTTATATTGCTGAAGCAACAGCTTAATCTTGTATATTAAAATATAAAATCGGAGGAAATCCAAATGATTAAAATTCTTGCTGCCTGCGGTGCAGGTGTTAACTCAAGTCACCAAATTAAAAGTGCTCTAGAAGAAGAACTTTCAAACCGTGGTTATGATGTTCACTGTGATGCAGTCATGGTGAAAGATGTAAACGAAGACCTTATCAAGGGCTACGATATCTTTACTCCAATCGCTGCAACTGACCTTGGTTTTGAACCAGGAATTCCAGTAATTGAAGCTGGGCCAATCTTGTTCCGTATTCCAGCGATGAGCGCTCCAGTATTTGACAATATTGAAGCAGCTATCAAAGAACATGGACTAAGCTAATTCATTCTTTATCTTGTTAACATTCATATAACTTAGAAAAACGGGAGGAACTATTATGGATGTCATTATCAATCTGGCCAACGATATCTTCAAACCTATCTTGGCTATGGGTGGCCCTATCATCATGCTGATCATTTTGACAGTATTGGCCCTACTTTTTGGAGTGAAATTCTCCAAAGCGCTTGAAGGTGGTATTAAACTTGCCATCGCTCTTACTGGTATCGGTGCTATTATCGGTATGCTCAACGGAGCTTTCTCAGCATCACTTGCGAAATTCGTTGAAAACACTGGTATTCAATTGAACATCACTGACGTTGGTTGGGCACCACTTGCTACCATCACTTGGGGATCTGCCTGGACACTTTACTTCTTGCTTGTGATGTTGATTGTCAACGTTGTGATGCTTGCAATGAAGAAAACAGACACACTTGACGTTGATATCTTCGATATCTGGCACTTGTCAATCACTGGTCTTTTGATTAAATGGTACGCAGACAACAATGGAGTTAGCCAAGGTGTTTCCCTTTTCATCGCAACTGCAGCAGTTGTCCTTGTAGGTATTTTGAAAATCATCAACTCTGACTTGATGAAACCAACATTCGACGACCTTCTTAATGCACCAAGTTCATCTCCAATGACTTCAACTCACATGAACTACATGATGAACCCAGTTATCATGGTTTTGGATAAAATTTTTGATAAAGTATTGCCTGGTCTTGATAAATATGACTTTGACGCTGCAAAATTGAACAAAAAAATCGGTTTCTGGGGATCTAAATTCTTCATCGGTTTCATCCTTGGTATCGTTATCGGTTTGATGGGAACTCCGCATCCAGTTGCTGGAGTAGAAGATGCATCTTCATGGGAACTAGTTATTAAAGGTTGGTTGAGCCTTGGTTTGACTGCCGGTGTCTGCTTGGAGCTCTTCTCACTTATAGGATCTTGGTTTATCGCAGCCGTAGAACCACTTTCACAAGGTATTACAAACGTTGCTACTAAACGTCTTCAAGGACGTAAATTCAACATCGGTCTTGACTGGCCTTTCATCGCTGGTCGTGCTGAAATCTGGGCATGTGCCAACGTACTTGCACCAATCATGTTGATTGAAGCAGTGCTTCTTTCAAACGTCGGAAATGGTATCTTGCCACTTGCTGGTATCATCGCCATGGGTGTAACTCCAGCTCTCTTGGTTGTTACTCGTGGTAAATTGCTCCGTATGATCATCTTCGGAACACTCTTGTTGCCACTCTTCCTTCTTTCTGGTACTCTCATCGCTCCATTTGCAACTGAACTTGCTAAAGGTGTAGGTGCCTTCCCAGAAGGTGTGAGCCAAACACAATTGATCACTCACTCAACTCTTGAAGGACCAATCGAAAAACTATTTGGTTGGGCAATCGGTAATGCTACAACAGGTGATATTAAAGCAATCCTTGGTGCAGTAGCCTTCCTAGTATTCTATGTGGGTATCTTTGCTTGGTATAGAAAACAAATGATTAAACGTAACGAAGAATACGCAGCAAATGCTAAATAATTCGCTCCTATAAAATGTAAATTGTGAAAACTAGGTTGTTAATTTCCTACATTGGGAGTGGCAACCTAGTTTTTCATATAAAAATCTAAAAATTGTTGGAGAATATTATGGTAATTGAAATCAAATCAGACCAGTTAACGGTCCAGTTTAAAACCTTAGGTGGAGCCTTGTCGTCAATCAAGGACCGAGAAGGCATTGAGTATTTGTGGCAAGGAGATGCCGCTTACTGGAGTGGACAAGCGCCAGTACTTTTTCCAATCTGCGGCTCTTTAAGAGAAGATACAGCCTTCTACAGTTATGCAGATGGAACGGAGACGAAAGGAACTATTCCTCGACATGGTTTGGTTCGCAAAAAAGAATTTGACTTGGTTGATCAAACAGAAAACAGTGTAACCTTTGCTATCGAAGATGATGAGAATACTTATCAAAACTATCCTTATCATTTCCGCCTTGAAATCACTTATAAGATTACTGGCAAGACAGTTCGTACTCAATACAAGATTTTCAATAAAGAAACCAATAAAGTAATGCCATTCTTTATAGGAGGACATCCAGGATTTAATTGTCCTCTGCTAGATGGCGAAACTTATGAAGATTACTATTTAGAGTTTGAGAAAGAAGAGACTTGCTCTGTTCCCCGTCCTTTCCCAGAAACTGGCATGTTAGACTTTCAAGATAGAATTCCATGGTTGGATTCACAAAAGGAAGTGGATCTCAGTTACGATCTGTTTCGTGTTGATGCAGTGACCTTGGATGAGTTGCAATCCAGAACAATTGCCCTTCGTTCTCGTAAGAATGAGAAGGGATTAAAAGTACACTTCCAAGAGTTCTCAAATCTCATCATTTGGTCAACTTTGAATAAGGGACCTTTCATCGCTTTTGAACCCTGGTTAGGCTTATCAACTTCACTTGAAGAAGGAGATCATCTAGAAGATAAGAAGAATGTTCGGCTCTTGGAACCAGGCCAATTCGATCAGATTGGCTTTGATATTGAAATCTTTTAGATTAAAAAATAAAACACAAAAACAAACATTTAGTGTTGACTTTTTCTAAAAATAGGAGTATATTATGTTTGTAAACAACAAATGATGTTTATAACAAACAAAAAATCACTTGTTATATTCTCTTTCGAGGAGAAAGTTTGTTTCTAGGAACTTGATTTCCTGGACTTGGATAAGGTGTTATTCATCTCATTCAATCAAATTTGTCACTAAACTGCTAGAAAGTCTTTTATAGGTTATAAAAGTCTTTACTGGCCTAGAAAAGTAAAAAGGAGTAAACAATATGTCTATTGTTATCGGTGCAGATGCTGCAGGTTTGAGATTGAAAGAGGTTGTGAAAGACTTCTTGGAAAAAGAAAACTTCCACGTTGTGGATGTTACAGCTGAAGGTCAAGACTTTGTTGATGTGACTCTTGCTGTTGCTGCAGAAGTAAACAAAGAAGAACAAAATCTTGGTATCGTGATTGATGCTTATGGGGCTGGTCCATTCATGGTCGCAACTAAAATCAAAGGAATGGTTGCTGCAGAAGTTTCAGATGAACGTTCAGCTTATATGACTCGTGGTCACAACAACTCACGTATGATCACTATGGGTGCACAACTTGTTGGTGATGAATTGGCTAAAAATATTGCTAAAGGTTTTGTTAACGGCAAATACGACGGTGGTCGTCACCAAATTCGTGTTGATATGTTGAACAAAATGTGCTAACTAGATTACAGTAAGAAAGGTAAAATAAAAATGAGAATTGCAATTGGATGTGACCACATCGTAACAGATGAAAAAATGGCGGTTTCAGAATTTTTGAAATCAAAAGGATATGAAGTCATCGACTTTGGTACCTATGACCACACACGTACTCACTACCCAATCTTTGGTAAAAAAGTTGGTGAAGCCGTTACAAGTGGTCAAGCTGATCTTGGGGTATGTATCTGTGGTACTGGTGTTGGTATCAACAACGCTGTAAATAAAGTTCCAGGAGTTCGTTCTGCCTTGGTTCGTGATATGACAACAGCTCTTTATGCAAAAGAACAATTGAACGCTAACGTTATCGGTTTTGGTGGTAAAATCACTGGTGAATTGCTTATGTGCGATATCATTGAAGCTTTCATCAATGCTGAATACAAACCATCAGAAGAAAATAAAAAATTGATTGCGAAAATCGAGCACGTTGAAACTCACAATGCTCATCAAGCAGATGCAAACTTCTTTACAGAATTCCTTGAAAAATGGGATCGCGGTGAATACCACGACTAAGAGGTGACGCATGATTTTAACAGTCACAATGAATCCATCCATTGATATTTCTTATCCTTTGGATGAATTAAAAATTGACACTGTCAACCGTGTGGTGGACGTGACCAAGACAGCTGGTGGTAAAGGTCTCAATGTTACACGAGTTCTTTCAGAATTTGGTGATTCTGTTGCTGCTACTGGTTTGGTCGGTGGTAAACTTGGTGAGTTTTTAGTAGAGCATATCGATGATGAAGTAACGAAACGTTTCTTCTCCATTCAAGGAGAGACTCGTAACTGTATCGCTATTCTCCATGGTGACAACCAAACAGAAATCCTTGAAAAAGGGCCTGAAGTTCTGGAACAAGAAGGGCAAGACTTCTTGGTTCATTTCGAAAATCTTCTTGACACTGTGGAAGTAGTAGCCATCTCTGGTAGTCTGCCAGCTGGCCTTCCAGTTGACTACTATGCGAGCTTAGTAGAGCTTGCTAATCGCGCAGGAAAACCAGTTGTTCTGGATTGCTCAGGTGCTGCCCTTCAGGCGGTTCTTGAATCACCACATAAACCAACAGTAATCAAACCCAATAACGAAGAATTGTCTCAGCTTCTTGGGAAAGATGTTTCTGAGGATTTGGATGAATTAAAAGAAGTTCTACAAGAGCCTCTATTTGCAGGGATTGAGTGGATAATTGTTTCACTTGGAGCATATGGTGCTTTTGCAAAACACGGTGATACTTTCTACAAGGTAGATATTCCAAGAATTCAGGTAGTCAATCCTGTCGGATCTGGAGATTCTACTGTTGCAGGTATTTCATCAGGACTTCTTCATAAGGAATCGGATGCAGAACTCCTCATCAAGGCCAATGTCCTTGGTATGCTCAATGCCCAAGAAAAGATGACAGGTCATGTCAATATGGCTAACTATCAAGCTTTATATGATCAATTAATAGTAAAAGAGGTATAAAATGGCTTTAACAGAACAAAAACGTGCACGCTTAGAAAAACTTTCAGATGAAAATGGAATCATCTCAGCTCTTGCCTTTGACCAACGTGGTGCTTTGAAACGCCTCATGGCTCAATACCAAACAGAAGAGCCAACAGTCGCTCAAATGGAAGAACTCAAAGTCTTGGTAGCAGATGAATTGACAAAATACGCATCCTCTATGCTTCTCGACCCTGAGTATGGACTTCCAGCTACAAAAGCGCTTGCTCCAAATGCTGGTCTTCTCCTTGCTTATGAAAAAACTGGTTACGACACAACTAGCACCAAACGCTTGCCTGACTGCTTGGATGTTTGGTCTGCAAAACGCATTAAAGAACAAGGTGCAGATGCAGTCAAATTCTTGCTTTACTACGATGTAGACAGTTCTGACGAACTCAACCAACAAAAACAAGCCTACATTGAACGCATCGGTTCTGAGTGTGTGGCGGAAGATATTCCATTCTTCCTTGAAATCCTTGCTTACGATGAAAAAATCGCTGACGCTGGCTCTGCTGAATACGCAAAAGTAAAACCACACAAGGTTATCGGTGCTATGAAGGTCTTCTCAGACCCACGCTTTAACATTGATGTCTTGAAAGTGGAAGTTCCAGTCAATGTCAAATACGTTGAAGGTTTTGGCGATGGTGAAATCGTGCATACTCGTGAAGAAGCAGCAGCCTTCTTTAAAGCACAAGATGAAGCAACTAACTTGCCATATATCTACTTGAGTGCAGGTGTATCAGCCAAACTCTTCCAAGATACTCTTGTATTTGCCCACGAATCAGGCGCAAACTTCAACGGAGTTCTTTGCGGCCGTGCTACATGGGCAGGATCAGTTGAAGCCTACATCAAAGACGGTGAAGCAGCAGCTCGTGAATGGCTACGTACAACAGGTTTTGAGAACATTGACGAACTCAACAAGGTTCTTCAAACAACAGCGACTTCATGGACTGAACGCGTGTAAGCAAGTTCTCCTAGGTTAGGAACATGAATCTAAAAAAATTTTAAAAAAAGTTGTATGTAAAGGTTTACAAAATAACTTACTTGTGCTATACTTAAATCACAAGTTAATACAAGGTGAGTGTTACTAAGTAATATTAGGCATGATCACAGGTGAATTAGAAATCGGCTGATTTTCTAGTTCATTTGTGGTCATTTTTTGTACTAATATACCTTTAAGATATAAAAGGAGGTTGCCATGTATCGAATAATCACAATGTCTCGCTTGTCAGAAATGACAAAGGAGAAGAAGTGATTGTGATTGGTAAGGGGATTACATTTGGAAAGAAGAAGGGGGATTTGATTGCAGAACATCAGGTTGAGAAAATCTTTCGGATGAAGACCGAAGAGTCAAGAGAAAACTTTATGGCTCTCCTCAAAGATGTTCCGCTTGATTTTATCACAGTGACTTATGAAATCATTGATAAGCTATCAAAGAAATATCATTATTCGATTCAAGAGTATCTCTACGTAACCTTGACAGATCATATTTACTGTTCTTACCAAGCTCTAGCACAAGGAAGGTACAAGGATAGTAATCTGCCAGATATTTCCACTAAGTATCCTGTCGCTTTTCAAATCGCAAAGGAAGCCTTTGAAATCTATCGTCAGAAGTTGACAGATCATTTCCCTGAGGATGAAATTATTCGGATTGCTTATCATTTCATTAATGCCGAAGGTGAAAATGAAGTGGAACTTGTGGAGTCGATTGATAAGAGGAAAGAAATTCTCAGGAATGTTGAAGAAGTGCTAAAGGATTATGCAATTCAACGAACCAAAGAGAATAATCATTTCTATGATCGTTTTATGATTCATTTGAATTATTTCTTGGATTATTTAGACAGATCTAGAGATGATAACCAATCACTTCTGGATATGGAAGATCATATTAAACAATCCTATCCAAAAGCGTTCGAGATTGGTTCCAAGATCTATGATGTGATTACGCAACATACGGGTCTTGATTTGTATAAAAGTGAACGAGTTTATCTAGTTCTACATATCCAACGTTTATTGTCATAAAAATTTAATTAAAAATACATAAGGAGAATTCTATCATGAATAGAGAAGAAGTAACATTGTTAGGTTTTGAAATCGTAGCCTATGCTGGCGATGCTCGTTCAAAACTATTGGAAGCCTTGAAAGCTGCTGAAGCTGGCGATTTTGCGAAAGCAGATAGCTTAGTCGAGGAAGCTGGTTCTTGCATTGCAGAGGCTCACCACGCGCAAACAAGTCTATTGACCAAGGAAGCCGCTGGTGAGGATTTGGCTTATAGTGTGACCATGATGCATGGTCAGGATCACTTGATGACAACTATCTTGCTCAAAGATTTGATGCATCATTTAATCGAACTCTACAAGAGAGGAGTTAAGTAATGAACAAACTAATTTCATTTATCGAGAAAGGGAAGCCTTTCTTTGAAAAACTGTCTCGTAATATCTATCTTCGTGCTATTCGTGATGGTTTCATTGCAGGTATGCCTGTTATTCTCTTCTCAAGTATCTTTATCTTGATTGCTTTTGTACCAAACTCATGGGGCTTTAAATGGTCTGATGATGTTGTTAATCTCCTCATGAAACCTTATAGCTATTCAATGGGGATTCTAGCTCTCTTGGTAGCTGGTACAACAGCTAAGTCATTGACCGACTCAGTAAACCGTAGCATGGAGAAAACCAATCAAATCAACTATATGTCAACATTGTTGGCAGCGATTGTTGGTTTGTTGATCTTGGCAGCTGATCCGATTGAAGGTGGATTTGCGACAGGTTTCCTTGGGACAAAAGGGTTGCTTTCAGCCTTCCTTGCTGCCTTTGTTACTGTAGCTATCTATAAGGTTTGTGTTAAGAACAACGTCACTATTCGTATGCCTGACGAAGTTCCACCAAATATCTCACAAGTCTTTAAAGATGTGATTCCATTCACTCTATCAGTGGTTTCTCTTTATGCTCTTGATTTACTAGCTCGTCATTTTGTTGGTGCAAGCGTAGCTGAATCAATCGGTAAATTCTTTGCACCATTATTCTCTGCTGCTGATGGTTATCTAGGTATTACGATTATCTTTGGTGCCTTTGCCTTCTTCTGGTTTGTTGGTATCCATGGTCCATCTATCGTTGAACCAGCAATCGCAGCTATTACCTATGCAAATGCCGAAGTCAACTTGAACCTTCTCCAACAAGGTATGCACGCTGACAAGATTCTTACTTCTGGTACACAAATGTTTATCGTTACCATGGGTGGTACTGGTGCGACACTGGTTGTTCCATTCATGTTCATGTGGTTGACCAAATCGAAACGGAACCGTGCAATCGGACGCGCGTCTGTTGTACCAACCTTCTTCGGAGTTAACGAACCAATTCTGTTTGGTGCACCGCTTGTCTTGAACCCAATCTTCTTTATTCCTTTCATCTTTGCGCCAATTGCCAACGTATGGATCTTTAAATTCTTTATTGAAACGCTTGGCATGAACTCATTTACTGCCAACCTTCCTTGGACAACACCAGGTCCGCTCGGTATTGTTCTAGGTACAAACTTCCAATTCTTGTCATTTGTACTTGCTGCTTTGTTAATCCTTGTTGACGTAGCCATCTACTATCCATTCCTCAAGGTTTATGATGAACAAATTCTTGAAGAAGAGCGTTCAGGTAAAGCCAATGATGAATTGAAAGAAAAAGTAGCAGCAAACTTCAATACTGCCAAAGCAGATGCGATTCTTGAAAAAGCAGGTGTAGAAGCAGCGCAAAACACAATCACTGAGGAAACAAATGTTCTCGTTCTCTGTGCAGGCGGAGGAACAAGTGGTCTCCTCGCAAATGCTTTAAATAAAGCAGCGGAAGAATACAAAGTTCCTGTTAAAGCAGCAGCTGGTGGCTATGGCGCTCACCGTGAAATGTTGCCTGAGTTTGATCTGGTTATCCTTGCTCCTCAAGTTGCTTCAAACTTTGAAGACATGAAGGCTGAAACCGACAAACTTGGTATCAAACTTGCTAAGACAGAAGGTGGCCAATACATTAAATTGACTCGCGATGGAAAAGGCGCTCTTGCCTTTGTTCAAGCGCAGTTCGAAGATTAAAATGTAAATAGCGAAGAAGTGAGATGGAGGAACTCCTCCCAATTATACCCCCATCTCATTTCTATTTCTTGAAAGGTGAATCAAATGACAAAAACACTTCCAAAAGACTTTATTTTCGGTGGCGCAACAGCAGCCTACCAAGCAGAAGGTGCTACACATACTGATGGTAAAGGACCAGTAGCGTGGGATAAATATCTTGAAGATAACTACTGGTACACTGCTGAACCAGCCAGTGATTTCTACCACAAATATCCAGTTGATCTTAAACTAGCAGAAGAGTATGGTGTTAATGGTATCCGTATTTCAATCGCTTGGTCACGTATCTTTCCAACTGGTTATGGGAAGGTTAATGACAAAGGGGTTGAGTTCTATCATAATCTATTTGCAGAGTGCCACAAACGTCATGTTGAGCCCTTTGTAACTCTTCATCACTTTGATACGCCAGAAGCTCTACATTCAAATGGAGACTTCTTAAACCGTGAAAACATTGAACACTTTGTAGACTACGCGGCTTTTTGTTTTGAAGAATTCCCAGAAGTTAACTATTGGACAACATTCAATGAAATTGGACCAATCGGTGATGGTCAATACTTGGTTGGGAAGTTCCCTCCAGGTATTCAGTACGATCTTGCCAAAGTCTTCCAATCTCATCACAATATGATGGTGTCGCATGCGCGTGCAGTCAAGCTATATAAAGATAAAGGATATAAAGGTGAAATTGGTGTGGTTCATGCCCTACCTACTAAATATCCTCTAGATCCTGAAAATCAAGCAGATGTTCGTGCAGCCGAGTTAGAAGATATCATTCATAATAAATTTATTTTGGATGCGACTTATCTAGGACGATATTCTGAAGAAACCATGGAAGGTGTCAACCATATCTTAGCAGTCAATGGTGGAAGCTTAGATTTGCGTGAAGAAGACTTCGATGCATTAGAAGCAGCAAAAGACTTGAATGACTTCCTCGGCATTAACTACTACATGAGTGATTGGATGCAAGCCTTTGACGGAGAGACGGAAATCATTCATAACGGTAAAGGTGAAAAAGGAAGCTCTAAGTACCAAATCAAAGGTGTTGGTCGTCGTGTAGCTCCAGATTATGTGCCACGTACGGACTGGGATTGGATTATCTACCCTCAAGGTTTGTATGACCAAATCATGCGCGTGAAGAAAGATTATCCTAACTACAAGAAGATTTACATTACTGAAAATGGCCTCGGCTATAAAGATGAGTTTGTTGATAACACTGTTTACGATGATGGTCGTATTGATTACGTGAAGCAACACTTGGAAGTTTTGTCTGATGCGATTGCAGATGGAGCCAATGTCAAAGGCTACTTTATCTGGTCTCTGATGGATGTCTTTTCTTGGTCAAATGGTTACGAAAAGCGTTACGGCCTCTTCTATGTTGATTTTGAGACGCAGGAGCGTTATCCAAAGAAATCGGCTCACTGGTACAAGAAACTAGCTGAGACACAACTTATTGATTAAAATTCAACAAAAATTCCCCGCCAAAAGGCAGGGGAATTTTTATGGTTTTGATAAAAGAATGGTTGTTTGTTTCGACAGGTCTTCAAATGTCTCCTGACTCAGTTTGGAATCTGAAACGATTGTATCAATCTCTGAGATATTGTAGAAGGTGTAAAAATCAAACTTATTAAACTTACTGTGGTCTGCCAGTAAGTATTTTTTATTGGCATTGTTCAAGGCGATTCGTTGTACCTCGCCCTCTTCTTCACTGAAAGTAGCAATTGCCTTATCTTTAATACCATTACAACTTACAAAAGCTTTAGAAAACTGAAGATTGGTCAAATCCTGTAAGGTAAGTGTTCCTACAAAAGCACCAGTGATAGAGCGATAATTTCCACCAATCAAGATCAAATCTGTTAGTTTTCGTTCGTTTAGGATGAGAAAGACTGGAAGACTGTTTGTTACAACACGAATATTATCAATTGGGAGCTCACGAGCAAAACATTCTAAGGTTGTTCCTGGCCCGATAAAAATGGTTTCACCTTCGTCAATCAAATGACCAGCAAAACGGCTAATTTCTTGTTTTTCAGCAATCTGCAAGCCTTGTTTTTCAACATTTGAGCGTTCGTTGTTTAAGAGAGAACCTGTACGAAGTTTTTCAGCGCCACCGTGCACACGAACCAGCAAATCTTTGTCTGCTAATTCTTGTAAGTAGCGGCGAGCTGTCATATCTGACACATCAAGACTCTCCATAATCTCTTTTACAGTAATAGTGCCTTTTGTGTTTACTGCTTCTAGAATACTATCTAGTTTTTCTTGCTTTAGCATCCTTATCACCTCGATTTCTACTATTATTATCTTACCATAAAACGCTCAATCAATCAAATAGAAAAAAACAAAAGAAAACAAAAACAAAAATATCATGGTTATTTTAAACAAACCATGATATTTTGAATGATTGGTCAAATTAGTCCAAACCGTAGTTGTAATCCTCGTCTTGCATGGCTTCAACTTCACCAAGGAGGTATCCATTTCCGACTTGAGAGAAGAAGTCGTGGTTAGAAGTTCCTGTTGAGATTCCGTTCATGACGATAGGATTGACATCATCAGCTGAATCTGGGAAGAGCGGATCTTGTCCTAGGTTCATAAGCGCCTTATTGGCATTGTAACGAAGGAAGGTTTTAACTTCCTCAGTCCAGCCAACACCGTCATAGAGGCTTTCTGTATAGCCCTCTTCGTTCTCGTAGAGAGTGTAGAGCAGGTCGTACATCCATTCTTTGAGCTTTTCTTGCTCTTCTTCAGGTAATTCATTGAAACCAAGTTGGAATTTGTAACCAATGTAGGTTCCGTGAACAGACTCATCACGAATGATCAGTTTGATGATTTCCGCAACATTAGCCAGTTTGTTGTTACCAAGATAGTAAAGCGGTGTAAAGAAACCAGAGTAGAAGAGGAAGGTTTCAAGGAAAACGCTGGCAACTTTCTTTTCTAGAGGGCTACCATTGAGGTAGATCTCATTGATAATTTCCGCTTTTCTTTGTAGGTAGGGGTTAGTGTTGGTCCATTCAAAAATTTCTTCAATCTCAGCCTTGGTATTCAAGGTAGAGAAGATAGAAGAATAAGATTTTGCATGGACAGATTCCATAAACTGGATGTTGTTGAAAACAGCTTCCTCATGTGGCGTACGGATGTCTGCGCGAAGCGCTTGAACCCCTGTTTCAGATTGCATGGTATCCAAAAGGGTCAAACCACCAAAGACTTTTCCAACCAAGTCTTTTTCTTTGTTTGATAGTTTTCTCCAGTCGTCTAGGTCATTTGACAAGGGGATACGCGTATCGAGCCAGAATTGCTCTGTCAGCTTTTCCCAAGTTGATTTGTCGATGACATCTTCGATGGCATTCCAGTTAATGGCTTTGTAGTAAGTTTCCATTTGAAATCTCTTTCTGTATGTAATAATGCGATTGTCGAATCATCTCTATTTTATCATAGTCTGAGAAGAGTATCGCACAAAAAGTCGGAAGCCCGACTTTTTAGTTTTTCATAGTATTTAAGATACTTATCAAGTTTTTTCTGGTGAGTAACTTAATCAGTAGTCTGAGAAAATGTGGTTGCCTCAGATAAAAATTAAATCACACAGCTTTCACATTGGTTAGCACCGACTTCTCCACCGTCGTCTGTAAAGGTACGGACGTAGTAGATAGACTTGATACCCTTGTTAAAGGCATAGTTACGGAGGATAGATAGGTCACGTGTCGTTTGTTTGTTTTCTTTCTTCCATTCGTAAAGACCTTTTGGAATGTCGCTACGCATGAAGAGAGTGAGTGAAAGTCCTTGGTCCACGTGCTCAGTCGCAGCAGCATAAACATCAATCACCTTGCGCATATCCATGTCATAAGCAGAAGTGTAGTAAGGGATAGTATCTGTTGACAAGCCTGCAGCGGGATAGTATATTTTACCGATTTTCTTCTCTTGACGTTCTTCGATACGTTGTGTAATCGGGTGGATAGAAGCAGAAACGTCGTTGATGTAGCTGATAGAACCATTTGGAGCAACAGCTAGACGGTTTTGGTGGTAAAGTCCATCTGCTTGAACCTTTTCGCGAAGTTCAGCCCAATCAGCAGAACTCGGAATAAAGACGTCTTTGAAGAGTTCTTTAACACGGTCTGATTTTGGAACAAATTCGCCAGTTACATACTTGTCAAAGTAGCTTCCGTTAGCATAGTCTGATTTTTCAAAGTTGTGGAAGGTGATGCCACGTTCGCGCGCGATATTGTTTGACTCAACCAAGGTCCAGTAGTTCATAAGCATAAAGTAGATGCTTGTAAATTCAATTGACTCAGGTGATCCGTACTCAATCAGTTGTTGGGCAAGGTAGCTATGAAGCCCCATGGCACCAAGACCAAAGGTGTGAGCTAAACTGTTTCCGTGGTCGATAGTAGGAACAGCTACGATGTGTGAACTATCTGTAACGAAAGTTAAAGCACGAACCATCGCACGGATAGAACGACCAAAGTCAGGTGAAGTCATCATGTTGACCACGTTGGTTGATCCAAGGTTACATGAAACGTCCGTTCCCATTTGAAGGAATTCTTGAGCATCGTTGATTAAGCTTGGTTCTTGAACTTGAAGAATCTCAGAACACAAGTTACTCATGATAATCTTACCATCTACTGGGTTCGCACGGTTGGCTGTATCAATGTTGACTACATAAGGGTAACCAGATTCTTGTTGCAATTTAGAGATTTCAGTTTCCAAATCACGCGCCTTGATTTTTGTCTTGCGGATATTTGGATTTGCGACTAATTCATCGTATTTTTCAGTGATGTCGATGTAGTTGAATGGTACACCGTACTCAAGCTCTACAGAGTAAGGGCTAAAGAGATACATTTCTTCATTTTTACGAGCTAATTCGTAGAATTTATCTGGTACCACAACTCCAAGTGAGAGGGTCTTAACACGAACCTTTTCATCGGCATTTTCTTTCTTAGTTGAAAGGAAAGCGATGATATCTGGGTGAAAGACGTTGAGGTAGACAACCCCGGCACCTTGACGTTGCCCGAGTTGGTTTGAGTAAGAGAAGCTGTCTTCAAAAAGCTTCATAACTGGTACGACACCAGAAGCAGCACCTTCATAACCTTTGATAGGAGCTCCAGCTTCACGAAGGTTGCTGAGGGAAATTCCCACACCACCACCGATACGTGAAAGTTGAAGAGCAGAGTTGATAGAACGTCCGATAGAGTTCATGTCATCAGTTACTTGAATCAAGAAACAAGAGACCAACTCCCCACGACGAGCACGGCCTGCGTTCAAAAAGGAAGGAGTAGCTGGTTGGTAGCGTTGGTGGATGATTTCATTGGCAATATCAGTCGCGATCGCTTCATCCCCGTCAGCAAAGTAAAGTGCATTAAAGAAGACACGGTCTTCCATACTTTCAAGGTAATATTCACCGTCGTTAGTCTTCAAGGCGTACTGGTTGTAAAACTTATAGGCTGCCATGAATGATTTGAATTGGAAGTTTTGGTCTTTGATAAATTGATGCAATTCTTCCAAAAACTCTGGACGGTACTTCTTGAGAAATGCAGTTTCAATATAGTTATGTTCAATAAGGTAGTTGATTTTATCAGTAATTGAATCAAAAACCATAGTGTTTGGAATTACATTTTCTTTAAAGAAGGCATCCAAGGCTTCTTTATCTTTATGAAGCATGATTTGTCCATTGACAGGACGGTTGATTTCGTTATTGAGACGGAAGTAAGTCACGTCCTCAAGATGTTTTAATCCCATAAAATTTCCTTTATCTAATTACAAAAGAAAGGCCTCTAAGTTAGCCCTAGAAGCAATCTCTTCTGGATGATGTACTAAGATTATGCTAATTGTTTCAGTTTTCCTGGTTGGAAACCTGAAAAGACTTCAGTTGGTGTTTGGATAACAGGAGCAGCGCTGAAACCAAGCTCTTTAACTTGATCTATGTACTCTGGTTGCTCGTCGAGATTGATCTCACGATAAGCGACATTGTTGCTGTCCAAGAAACGTTTGGTCATCTTACATTGGACGCAGTTATTTTTAGAATAAACGGTTACCATTTTCGTAACTCCTCTTTCAAAATAGATTACTTTCTTAGTATATCAGAAAAAAAAACTTTGTCAAACTTTTTAAACTAAATCTTGTGCTAAAAAGTTACAGTTTTGAAATCAAAACACAAGATATAGTGTTTTTTGAAACATAAATTTTGACTTCCGTTGAATTGTCAAACTTTCTCAAAATAAAAAAACTACATACTGTATATTGGCAATATAAATAGAAGATTTTCAGCAAGTTATCAGAAAGGAAAACGAAGAAAGTCCATAAAATACTTGAAAAATTATCTAGAAGGTGATATAATACAGTCTTGTAAGGGTTATCACATATAATCCAAATAAGAAACAATTAAAGGAGAGTCAAACTATGGCTTCTAAAGATTTCCACGTAGTGGCAGAAACAGGTATTCATGCACGTCCAGCAACATTGTTGGTTCAAACAGCTAGCAAATTTGCTTCAGATATCACTCTTGAGTACAAAGGTAAATCAGTAAACCTTAAATCAATCATGGGTGTTATGAGTCTTGGTGTTGGCCAAGGTGCTGATGTTACAATTTCAGCTGAAGGTGCAGATGCTGACGATGCAATCGCTGCAATCACTGAAACTATGGAAAAAGAAGGATTGGCATAAGGAAAATGACAGAAATGCTTAAAGGAATCGCAGCATCTGACGGTGTTGCAGTTGCAAAAGCATATCTACTCGTTCAACCGGATTTGTCATTTGAGACTGTTACAGTCGAAGATACAAACGCAGAAGAAGCTCGCCTTGATGCCGCTCTAAAAGCATCACAAGACGAGCTTTCTGTTATTCGTGAGAAAGCAGTAGGTACGCTCGGTGAAGAAGCAGCTCAAGTTTTTGACGCTCACTTAATGGTTCTTGCTGACCCAGAGATGATCAGCCAAATCAAGGAAACAATCCGTGCGAAGAAAGTGAATGCAGAAGCAGGTCTGAAAGAAGTGACAGACATGTTTATCACTATCTTTGAAGGCATGGAAGACAACCCATACATGCAAGAACGTGCAGCGGATATCCGCGACGTGACGAAGCGTGTATTGGCAAATCTCCTTGGTAAGAAATTGCCAAACCCAGCTTCTATCAATGAAGAAGTGATCGTGATTGCGCATGACTTGACTCCTTCAGATACAGCTCAATTGGACAAAAACTTTGTAAAAGCTTTTGTAACCAACATCGGTGGACGTACAAGCCACTCAGCTATCATGGCGCGTACACTTGAAATCGCGGCAGTATTGGGTACAAACAACATCACTGAAATTGTTAAAGATGGTGATATCCTTGCTGTTAACGGTATCACTGGTGAAGTGATTATCAACCCAACTGATGAGCAAGCGGCAGAATTCAAGGCTGCTGGTGAAGCTTATGCGAAGCAAAAAGCTGAATGGGCACTTTTGAAAGATGCTCAAACAGTGACTGCTGATGGTAAACACTTTGAATTGGCTGCTAATATCGGTACTCCAAAAGACGTTGAAGGTGTCAATGCCAACGGTGCCGAAGCTGTCGGTCTTTACCGTACAGAGTTCTTGTACATGGATTCTCAAGACTTCCCAACAGAAGACGAGCAGTATGAAGCTTACAAAGCCGTACTTGAAGGAATGAACGGTAAACCTGTTGTCGTTCGTACAATGGATATCGGTGGAGATAAGGAACTTCCTTACTTCGATATGCCTCACGAAATGAACCCATTCCTTGGATTCCGTGCCCTTCGTATCTCTATTTCTGAAACTGGAGATGCTATGTTCCGCACTCAAATCCGTGCCCTTCTTCGTGCGTCTGTACACGGTCAATTGCGTATCATGTTCCCAATGGTTGCGCTCTTGAAAGAATTCCGTGCAGCGAAAGCAGTCTTTGACGAAGAAAAAGCAAACCTTCTTGCTGAAGGTGTTGCAGTTGCGGATAATATCCAAGTTGGTATCATGATCGAGATTCCTGCAGCGGCTATGCTTGCAGACCAATTTGCTAAAGAAGTTGACTTCTTCTCAATTGGTACAAACGACTTGATCCAATACACAATGGCAGCAGACCGTATGAATGAGCAAGTTTCATACCTTTACCAACCATATAACCCATCAATCCTACGTTTGATTAACAACGTTATCAAAGCAGCTCACGCTGAAGGTAAATGGGCAGGTATGTGTGGTGAGATGGCTGGTGACCAAAAAGCTGTTCCACTTCTTGTCGGAATGGGCTTGGATGAGTTCTCTATGTCAGCAACATCTGTCCTTCGTACACGTAGCTTGATGAAGAAACTCGACACAGCTAAGATGGAAGAGTACGCAAACCGTGCCCTTACAGAATGCTCAACAATGGAAGAAGTTCTTGAACTTCAAAAAGAATACGTTGACTTTGATTAATTGAAAGGTCCTTGCAACTCAGTTGCAGGGATTTTTTGTTTTAAAAATTTGGTGATTGATTTTCAATATAGGATTCTCAAATCAGACTGTTCAGATAGAAGACAGTGTAGAAAACAAAAAAATCGTTAACTAGTTCATAAAATTCTTGACAAGTTGAATATTTAGGAGTAAACTATTAACCAGTTAACTTTTAGAGAGGAGTTTCTGCAATTTAGAAATGAATTGCAACTAGAAATATCAAAAAGAAAGAGAGTTTCGATGAAAATTAATAAAAAATACCTAGCAGGTTCTGCGGCAGCTTTAATTTTAAGTGTCTGTTCTTATGAGTTAGGACTGTATCAAGCTAGAATGGTCAAGGAAAATAACCGTGTGTCTTACGTTGATGGTAAACAAGCGGCACAAAAAACGGAGAATCTAACTCCTGATGAGGTTAGTAAAAAAGAAGGCATCAATGCCGAACAAATCGTCATCAAGATCACGGATCAAGGTTATGTGACTTCTCATGGGGATCATTATCATTACTATAATGGCAAGGTCCCTTATGACGCTATCATTAGTGAAGAGTTGCTGATGAAGGATCCAAACTATACACTCAAAGACGAAGATATTGTCAGTGAAATCAAGGGTGGTTATGTTATCAAGGTAGATGGAAAATACTATGTCTACCTTAGGGATGCCGCCCATGCAGATAATGTTCGTACAAAAGAAGAAATCAATCGACAAAAACAAGAGCATAGTCAGCATCGTGAAGGAGGAACTTCAGCAAACGATGGTGCGGTAGCCTTGGCACGTTCACAAGGACGCTATACCACAGATGATGGCTACATCTTTAATGCTTCTGATATCATTGAAGATACTGGTGATGCTTATATCGTTCCTCACGGCGACCATTACCATTATATTCCTAAGAGTGAGTTATCAGCCAGCGAATTGGCTGCTGCAGAAGCCTTCCTATCTGGTAGAAGTGGTCAATCAAATACGCCTACTTATCGCCGTACCAATGGCAACAGTGCTAGCAGTGATATAGATAGATGGACCCCATCCTATAATAATCAAGGTAGTGGCTATACGAACACGCCTAACAACAGTAACAGTAGCGACGATAGTCAAGCGAGTCAAAGTGATGAGGATATTGATGGCCTTCTGAAACAACTTTATAGTTTGCCACTCAGCCAACGACACGTAGAATCTGATGGCCTTGTCTTTGATCCAGCACAAATCACAAGTCGAACAGCTAGAGGTGTTGCAGTACCTCATGGGGACCATTACCATTTTATCCCTTATTCACAGATGTCTGAATTGGAAGAACGAATCGCTCGCGTCATCCCACTTCGCTATCGTTCGAACCATTGGGTGCCGGATTCAAGGCCAGCAGAACCAAATCCACAACCGACTCCGGAACCTAGTCCAAGCCCGCAACCTGCACCAAATCCTCAGCCAGCTCCAAGCAATCCAATTGACGATAAATTGGTTAGACAGGCGATTCGAAAAGTAGCCGATGGCTATGTATTTGAGGAGAATGGAACCACACGTTATATTCCTACCAAGGAACTTTCAGCAGAAACTGCTGCAGCCATTGATAGTAAACTAGCCAAGCAAGAAAGTTTAACTCATAAGCTTGGATCTAAGAAAACTAACCTTCCATCTGGCGATCGAGGATTTTACAATAAGGCTTATGATTTACTAGCAACAGTTCATCAAGACTTACTTGATAATAAAGGGCGCCAAGCTGATTTTGACGCTTTGGATAAACTGTTGGAACGACTCAATGATGCCTCAAGTGATAAAGTTAAGTTGGTCGAAGATATACTTGCATTTCTAGCACCGATTCGTCATCCAGAACGTCTAGGAAAACCAAATGCGCAAATTGCCTACACTGATGATGAGATTCAAGTGGCCAAGTTGGCAGGTAAGTATACAACAGAAGACGGTTATATCTTTGATTCTCGTGATATCACCAGTGATGAGGGGGATGCCTATGTAAATCCGCATATGACCCACAGTCATTGGATTAAGAAAGATAGTTTGTCTGAAGCCGAGAAAGCGGCAGCCCAGGCTTATGCTAAAGAGAAAGGCTTGACTCCTCCTTCGACAGACCATCAGGATTCAGGAAATACTGAGGCAAAAGGAGCAGAAGCTATCTACAACCACGTGAAAGCAGCTAAGAAGGTGCCCCTTGATCGTATGCCTTATAATCTCCAACATACTGTGGAAGTCAAAAATGGTAGTTTAATCATACCTCATTATGACCATTACCATAACATCAAATTTGAGTGGTTTGACGAAGGACTTTATGAGGCACCTAAGGGGTATAGTCTAGAAGATCTCTTTGCGACTGTCAAGTACTATGTCGAACATCCAAACGAACGTCCGCATTCAGATAGTGGTTGGGGCAATGCAAGTGACCATGTTCAAAGAAACCAAAATGGTCAAGCTGATACCAATCAAACAGAAAAACCATCAGAGGAGAAACCTCGGACAGACAAACCTGAGGAAGAAAAGCCACGCGAAGAGAAGCCTCAAAGTGAGAAACCAGAATCTCCAAAACCAACTGAGGAGCCGGAAGAAGAATCACCAGAGGAACCAGAAAAACCTCAGGTCGAGACTGAAAAGGTTGAAGCGAAGTTAAGAAAAGCTGAAGATTTACTTGCAAAAATTCAAGACCCCATCGTCAAGTCTAACGCTAACGAAACTCTTACTGGATTAAAGAATAATCTATTGTTTGGCGCTCAAGACAACAATACTATTATGGCAGAAGCTGAAAAGTTGTTGGCTTTATTAAAGGAGAGTAAGTAAAGGTAGCAGTATTTTCTAACTCCTAAAAACAGGATAGGAGAACGGGAAAACGAAAAATGAGAGCAGAATGTGAGTTCTAGTTCTCATTTTTTTCATGAAAATGTGCAAAATATCTTGACAGATAGTGTAAATAAAGATAAACTATTTACTGGTTAATTAATCAGTTAAACACTAGTTAAGGAGTAATGATGAAAAAAAGAACAATACTATTATTGATGACCAGTGTGTTGGCTCTTGTCTTAGGAGCATGTGGTCAAAAAGAAAAACAAGAAGCAAAAGGGATGAAGATTGTAACAAGTTTTTACCCGATCTATGCCATGGTCAAAGAGGTATCGGGGGACTTGAATGATGTTCGGATGATTCAGTCAAGTAACGGGATTCACTCCTTTGAACCGTCAGCAAATGACATTGCTGCCATTTATGACGCGGATGTTTTTGTCTACCATTCTCATACGCTTGAATCTTGGGCAGGAAGTCTGGATCCAAATTTGAAAAAATCAAAAGTTAAAGTTTTAGAGGCTTCTGAAGGAATGACATTGGACCGTGTACCAGGTTTGGAGGATGTAGAAGCTGGTGACGGTATTGATGAAAAAACACTTTACGACCCGCACACTTGGTTAGATCCTGAAAAAGCAGGAGAAGAAGCCCAGATTATCGCTGACAAACTTTCAGAGGTTGATAGTGAGCACAAGGAAACTTACCAAAAAAATGCTCAAGCCTTTATCAAAAAAGCTCAGGAATTGACTAAGAAATTCCAGCCTATTTTTGAAAAAGCGAGTCAAAAGACCTTTGTTACGCAACACACAGCCTTTTCTTACCTCGCTAAACGTTTTGGTTTGAAACAACTTGGTATTGCAGGGATTTCCCCTGAACAAGAGCCAAGTCCGAGACAGTTGACAGAAATCCAAGAATTTGTCAAAACTTATAATGTCAAAACGATCTTTACTGAGAGCAATGCTTCCTCTAAAGTTGCTGAAACCTTAGTCAAATCAACAGGAGTTAGCCTAAAGACACTCAATCCTTTAGAAGCAGACCCTGAAAACGACAAAACGTACTTAGAAAACCTAGAAGAAAATATGAATGTTCTTGCAGAAGAATTAAAATGAGGAGATTATGAAAATTAATAAAAAATACCTAGCAGGTTCTGCGGCAGCTTTAATTTTAAGTGTCTGTTCTTATGAGTTAGGACTGTATCAAGCTAGAACAGTCAAGGAAAATAACCGTGTGTCTTACGTTGATGGAAAACAAGCAGCGCAAAAAACGGAGGATCTAACTCCTGATGAGGTTAGTAAAAAAGAAGGCATCAATGCCGAACAAATCGTCATCAAGATTACAGACCAGGGATATGTCACTTCACACGGTGACCACTATCATTATTACAATGGTAAGGTTCCTTACGACGCTATCATCAGTGAAGAGTTGCTGATGAAGGATCCAAATTATACACTAAAAGATGAGGATATTGTCAGTGAAATCAAGGGTGGTTATGTCATCAAGGTAGATGGGAAATACTATGTCTACCTTAAGGATGCGGCCCATGCAGATAATGTCCGTACGAAAGAAGAAATCAATCGACAAAAACAAGAGCATAGTCAGCATCGTGAAGGAGGAACTTCAGCAAACGATGGTGCGGTAGCCTTGGCACGTTCACAGGGACGCTATACCACAGATGATGGTTATATCTTTAATGCCTCTGATATCATTGAAGATACTGGTGATGCTTATATCGTTCCTCATGGCAACCATTACCATTACATTCCTAAGAGCGAGTTATCAGCCAGCGAATTGGCTGCAGCAGAAGCCTTTCTATCTGGTAGAAGCGGCCAATCAAATACGCCTACTTATCGCCGTAGCAATAACAACAGTGCTAGCAGCGATGTAGATAGATGGACTCCATCCTATAATAATCAAGGTAACAGCTATACGAACACGAACACAGCTAACAACAGTAGCGACGATAACCAAGCAAGTCAGAGTGATGAGGATATTGATAGCCTTCTGAAACAACTTTACGCCTTGCCACTCAGCCAACGACATGTCGAATCAGATGGACTTGTCTTTGATCCAGCACAGATCACAAGAAAAACTGCGAATGGTGTTGCAGTACCTCATGGCGACCATTACCATTTTATCCCTTACTCTCAAATGTCTGAATTAGAGCAGAAGATTGCGAGAATGATTTCTGTAAAAGGACAAGATAATGGAAACAACAGGCCAGTAAATACTCAAAAGCCAGCAAACAGTACAGTTGAGCATACATTTTTAGGAAATTCAATTAAGGCTTATGGTAAAGGTCTGGATGGTAAACCATACGACACTAGTGATGGATATGTATTCAGTAAAGATTCTATCTATTCAGTTGATAAATCAGGCATTATAGCGAGACATGGAAATCATTTCCATTATGTGGGATTTGGAGAGTTAGAACAATTTGAATTAGATGAAGTTAGCAAATGGATGAAGGAAAAAGGTCAACCTAATGAGAGTGTTATTCCTTCAGAGAATATGGATAACAAAGAAAAACCAAAATTTGATTCAAAAAAAGTGACTGGTAAAGTGACTAAAGATGGTAAAGTTGGCTATGTTCTTAAAGAAAACGGAAAAAAATACTTCTACTCTCGAGATGAACTTGATCTTACTCAAATTGCTTTTTCTGAACAAGAACTTATGCTTAAGGATCGAGATCATTATCGCTATGATATTGTGGACACAGGGATCAAACCAAGATTGGCTGTAGATGTCTCAAGTTTGCCGATGCATGCGGCGAATACTACCTATGATACCGGCACTTCATTCATTATCCCACACATTGATCATATTCACGTTGTGCCTTACTCATGGTTAGAGCCTAATCAAATTGCGACTATTAAATATGTCATGCAACACCCTGAGGTTCGTCCCGAAGTTTGGTCTAAGCCGGGTCACGAGGACTCAGGTTCCGTTATTGCTAATGTAACTCCTCTTGAAAAACGTGCTGGAATGCAGAATTGGCAAATTATCCATTCTGCCGAAGAAGTTCAGAAAGCTCTTGCAGAAGGTCGATTTGCAACTCCAGATGGTTATATTTTTGATCCGAAAGATGTATTGGCAAAAGAAACTTTTGTATGGGGAGACAAATCATTTAGTATTCCAAGAGCTGGTGGAGGTTCATTGAGAAGTATCACTCAATCCGACTTGTCAGAAGCAGAATGGAAACAAGCGCAAGACTTAATAGCCAAAAGAATGAAAGAAAAAGAATCCAAAACTGAAACGTCTACGCATCCTAATGAAGAATTAAAACCTGATTCAAACAATACTGAAAATAGTGATAAGAATAAGACTACTGTAGATAAAACTGAGGAGCAACCGAAGAAAAATATAGGGGAAAATGAGACTGGTACAACCAACGAAATTCCTTCAGAAAATAAAGAAAAGTCCAAAGAAGAAAATGACGATGATTTACCAAACTATGGGTTAGATAAAGTAACTTTAAATGAACATATAGAAAAGTTAGCGAAAATTGCTCAAATTGATCCTAAGTTTCTAATCTTTCAACCAGAAGGGGTTCAGTTTTACAATAAAAATGGAGAATTAGTAATGTATGATATTAAGACTCTTAAACAAATAAAACCTTAAAAGATTTTTATTAGTTATAATCTATTCGAAAGGATATTGTTCTATTTTTGATAGAATAATGTCCTTTTCTTTGTTAAAAAAACTGGGGTTTACTGTCTTAAAAAATGAATCAAAGAGTCCTAAAACAGTGATTTTATTTTTGACGATTAAAAATCTTGACTTATTAAATAAAAAAAGATAAACTATTTACTAGTTAATTAAATGGTTAAACACTAGTTAAGGAGTTGTGGTGAAAAAGAGAACGATTTTAGTATTGATGACCAGTGTATTGGTTCTAGTATTAGCTGCTTGTGGTCAAAAGGAAAGCCAGACAGGTAAAGGGATGAAAATTGTGACCAGTTTCTATCCTATCTACGCTATGGTTAAGGAAGTATAATGAGGAGATAATGAAAATGAAGAAGAAATACCTTGCAGCAGGATCGGCTCTTGTCCTTTCCCTAAGCCTATGCATCTATGCATTGAACCAACATCAGGTAGAAGGAAACAAAGATAATAACCGTGTGTCTTATGTCAATGGGAAGCAAGACACTCAAAAAACAGAGAATCAGACACCAGATCAAGTTAGCAAAAAAGAAGACATTCAGGCTGAACAAATTGTTGTAAAAATTACCGATCAAGGTTATGTGACTTCACATGGTGATCATTTCCATTATTACAATGGTAAAGTTCCTTTTGATGCGATTTTCAGTGAAGAACTTCTGATGAAAGATGCCAATTATCAACTGAAAGACGCTGATATTGTCAATGAAATCAAAGGTGGCTACATTATCAAGGTGGATGGTAAGTATTATGTTTACCTTAAGGATGCAGCACATGCTGATAACGTTCGTACGAAGGACGAAATTGAACGCCAAAAACAAGGTCATACTCATGATGCGCCAACCTCTAACAGTGCAGTGGCGCTTGCTCAATCGCAAGGACGCTATACTACCGATGATGGTTACATCTTTAACCCATCAGATATTATAGAGGATACTGGTGATGCTTATATTGTCCCTCATGGTGGACATTACCACTACATTCCTAAGAGTTCCTTGTCTGCTAGCGAATTGGCTGCTGCCCAAGCCTACCTCTCTGGAACTAGAAAACAAGCAAGTGTGACTGACTATCGTCCGACTCCAAACACAACTAGTCAAACTAGCAATCTGAGTCAAGAAGCTGAAACGCCAATCAATCCAGAAGAGAGCTTACAGAGTCTATTGCAGCAACTCTATGCTCTTCCAAGTAGTCAACGTTATGCTGAATCAGATGGCTTGATTTTTGACCCTGCTAAGATTTCAAGCAGAACACCAAGTGGCGTAGCGATTCCACACGGAAATCACTATCATTTCATCCCATATACAAAACTTTCTGCCTTGGAAGAAAAGATTGCGCGTATGATTCCTTTAAATAGCGACAGTGGGAAGCCAACACCTTTGGAAAACCCAAGTAAACCAGCAGAACATCCAGCTCAACAAGATCATCATCATGACCAAGACGGTAACCATGGAAGTCTGGATACCAACCATGAAGACCATGACCACGATGGAGAGGAGCATGAACACCACCACGGTGAAGAACATGATCATGGTTTTGCAGCTGACCGTGTTATTAGTGAAGATGAGCAAGGGTTTGTAGTTTCTCATGGAGATCACGCTCATTATTTCTTTAAGAAGGACTTGACTGCATCCCAAATCAAAGCTGCCCAAGATCACTTGAAAGAAAATCATCAGCCTCAGCACGTTCAACCACTTGCAAAGACTGTGGAAAGTTTCTCAAGAGATGCTAGCGATGAAGAAAAAATCAAGTATATCTCACAGACCTACGGGGTTCCGCTCGAAGCGATTCGCATTTCAAATGGATTCTTTGTCTTTGGAAATCCGGATCAAGCCTATGATCCAACCCATATCCATCCCTATGCCGTTCGAAAAGAACATGTTCGTATTCCTCTCCAAACTGGAAATCCAGAACTGGATTTCCTAAATGAACTTTATACGACTGCACTACGTGATGGGGTGTCTCCTTATAGTTTGCAAGTAGAAAATGGTAGTTTTGTGATTCCTCACGGAGACCACAATCACTACATCAAGGTTCAAACCAAGGGCTATGAAGTGGCTTTGAAAAACAAGATTCCGGCCCTACAATCGACCTATCAACCTGGGGCTTTTGATGAACAAACTGTTCTATCTAAAGTGGATCAACTGTTAGCAGATAGCAGAAATCTCTACAAAGACCAGCCAATCATGCAGAGACGTGTTGAACTTGCTTTGGGGCAGTTCACCGAAAATATGAAAAAACTGGCAACAAACTCAACTGCTGGATATCTAGCAGCCTTGGATCTCTTTGATAAACAGTATATCCATGTGGATCAAAGTGTGGCACCGGTTGAAACTTCACCTTTAGATAAGAAGTACCAAGCCCTAGTAGATAAGATCAATACACTGGATACAGATACTTATGGCCTGCCTAAGAAAGATCTTTTGGTACATTTGCAGGAAGCAAAACTAGCACAAGATGAGACAGAGTTGGATGCCATTGAAACAAAACTTCAGGCCTTGCAAGATTTCCGAGATCGGACAGGAGTCACAACAGTAGAGTACATCAAGTACTTCTACGAACATGTGTCTGATGGTCGTTTGAGAGAAGAACTTCGGAACCGTGTTGCCAAGTTGACATGGGAACTTTACCAGTCACAATCTTTCCTCAAAGCAACCGACTTGAACAAGTTATTCCCAACTATTTACCAAACTAAGCTAGAAGTAGAAGAAGCTCTCAAAGAAGAACCCGTATCTACAAAAGCTGGTAAGACTATTCTAGATACGGAAAAAGTAGATAGTCAAACTGCTAAGACCGCCATCTATGAATTCCTAAAAGAACTCTACGGTGATTTTATGCCAGAAGAGCGGGTTAGCCATGTTAAGAAGGGAGAAGTGGATGCTCTCCTAACTAAAGCTGATCAACTCCTAGCACGTGTCAAAGAAGATGGTGTCAAACAATCCCTAGCTGAAGAAGCAGCTAATATCAAAGCGGCTACTGAAAAGGAAAATGCAGACCTTGACGAAGCTAAAACACAACTTGAGGATCTCTTGAATCGTATTGCAGCGACTATCCAACGAGAGGAAAAAGAAGCAGAACAAGATCCGCAAACCGTGATCATCTACCAAAAACTCTATAATGTCTTGCTCTCTCTTCACAAGTACTTAGAGGATAACAAAGGATCCGATGCTGACTTTGAACGTGTTGATGGCCTATTTGATCAACTTGCAGCCAAAAGCAGTGATAAAGAAGGTCTCCTCACTCTAGCTAAAGAAATCATTAGCTTGAACCAGGAACTTCGTTCAAAAGCAAGTGAAACTGATAGCCAATCTAAGTCTGAGAAAGACAGTGAAACAGCTGCTTCTCAACCAACAGAAAAGCAAGCGCAAAGTGAGTCTGAGACAAGTGCTCAACCAAATGAATAAAAAGAAAGGCGAAGTAGCTGAGCTACCTCGTCTTTTTTAGTCTTTATAAGATACAATGCCAATGATGGTATCCACCGCACGCTCCATAGTCTGAAGGCTAACGTATTCAAAACGTCCATGCATGTTTTCACCACCAGCAAAGATATTAGGAGTTGGAATTCCCATAAAGGAAATCTTAGACCCATCTGTTCCACCACGGATTGGTTCGATAATTGGCGTGATACCTAAATCTTCCATAACAGCCTTAGCAATGGTAACAGGCATCATGTCTTTCTCAATGACTTCCTTCATATTGTAGTACTGGTCTGTCAGAGTCAAGCTAACGCGATCATTCCCAAGCTCTTGATTCATCTTATCAGCAATAGATTGCATAGCTGCTTTACGAGCTTCAAAGGAATCCTTTTCAAAGTCACGAATGATGTAGCTTGCACGCGCCTCTTCGACACTACCTGACACATCCATAAGATGATAGAAACCTTGGTAACCATCTGTCAGTTCAGGTCGGTCATTCTCTGGAAGTTGATTATGAAAATCAATTGCTAGCTGAAGGGCATTGACCATTTGACCCTTTGCAGTACCAGGGTGGACATTGCGCCCTTGAAAATGGAGTTCAGCAGCTGCTGCTGAGAAAGTTTCGTACTGAAGCTCACCTAGCGGACCACCATCAACAGTATAGGCAAAGTCAACGTCAAAATCTTCTGCATCAAACTTGTTAGCTCCAACGCCAATTTCTTCATCTGGACCAAAACCAACTCGAATCTCACAGTGTTTGATTTCGGGATGAGCTGTCAAATATTCGATAGCAGTCATAATTTCAGCAATTCCAGACTTGTCATCAGCACCTAGCAAGGTCGTGCCATCTGTTGTGATAAGCGTTTGACCTAGATATTTTTCAAGGCTCTTGAAATCAGCAGGATCCAGTTTAAATCCAGAATTACCTAAGTCGATAGCTCCGCCATCGTAGTTTTCAATCACCTGTGGATTAACTCCCTCAGCATTAAAGTCAGCTGTATCCATGTGGGAGATAAATCCAATCTTACGTGTCAGGCTGGGATCATTAGCTGGTAAGGTACCAATAGCAAAACCATTTGGTAGGTAGTAGACGTTTTGCAGGCCGACACGTTTCATTTCAGGAATAAGAACATTAGTCGCAAAATCTACCTGGCTCTGCGTACTTGGAGTAGTAGTAGAGTGTTCATCAGAACGTGTATTGACCTTAACGTAGGTCAGAAAACGTTCCAAAAGGTTCGGATAAGACATAAAAACTCCTTTTTTATCATAAAATAGGATACAAAACTTCGGAAAAATATGATTTGAGAAATTTTATGAATTTTGAAAAAATATAATAATTCAAATTCAGAAGACTTTCAAAAAATTTTCTGAGTTATTAGAATGAAATATATGCATCTATATTTTGTGATATATTTTACCATTTTTTCCATTTTACCACAGAAAACATTGAAAAACAAAGAAGAATCATACTTTTTTGTAATTTATAATAACATGTTTTCAAACACATTGATTGACATGCGCTCAACATTATTATATAATTAACCTATGGATGTTTCAAATTTATATAGTAACAGATTTAAACATATTCTAGTAAGGGAGATAGCATGAACATTCAATATGATTTTAAGAAAATTCAATATTTCACCAGTCGTTTAGTTATCTTTCTAGCTATTCTTTTTTTGTGTGCACCGATTAATTCTTTACATGCAGAATCAACAACGGAACCTCAGACAACTCTTCGCAAAACGATTACTCCAATTCAGGGGCAGGAAGACCAGTATGAGTTGTCACTGGATATCACATCTAAACTGGGAACGGAAACCCAGTCAGAACCCTTGGATGTTGTCCTAGTTGCCGATCTTTCAGGGAGTATGAAAGAGCAAGATGTGTGGTCATCTTACACTTCAAGTTATGTAAGTAGAATTGAAGCACTAAAACATACACTTAGAGGTGTAAACGGTCGTCAGGGACTCATTGATACAATTCTTTCTAACTCTCAAAACCGTCTATCTATAGTTGGGTTTGCCGGAAAAATTGATAACGTTTATGAAGATTACAACTATTACGGAACAAGATATGGGTGGCCAAATTGGGCTGGTTGGTATTCGAATATTTCTCCATATGATGATGCTAAAACTTTAGTAGCTTGGAGTACTGATTCTAATAGTTCAAAAAATATTGTTAGTTCGTTGACAATTGCTGACTCCAATCGTTCTTATGGTATGAACGCTGGTATCGGTACTGGTACAAATATAAATGCTGGATTAACTGAAGCTCAAAAATTATTGCAAAGTGCAAGGACAGGGGCGAAAAAAGTAATTATTCTGCTATCAGATGGCGAAGCTAATATGTATTACGATCATAGTAGCGGGAGGACGATATACAATTATTCTTCTAATCCAAACGTGGGACGTACAATTGATACACCAGATTGGTTTACTTCCGGTTTAGAGAGAGGTATGGGAAGTATTTCTAGTTTAATAGCTCCGAAAATAGATGGCTTCTATTCAATTAAATTCAAATACATAGGCTCAAAAGATAGTATTACATCCCTTAAGGAATATATCGGTGGTTATAATTCCACAATCCCGAATGAAATCCTTTCAGCAAGCGATGAAAATCAACTGCAACAAAAATTCAAAGAAATCACCGATAAAATTCTACCTCTAGGCGTACACCATGTAACTATATCAGATGTCTTGTCCAAGTACGTGCAGCTGTTACCGGGTAATGCTTCACGCCTTCGTGTCGTCAAAATAAAGGATGGTAATGAGGAAGAACTGACAACTAATCAAGTGACGATTGAAAGTAAGAAGAACGAACAGGGATTAGTGGAAGTAACAGCCAAGTTTGATCCGAGTTACACTTTGGAGGATGACGCCAAGTACGTTCTCAAGTTTACTGTCACCTCTACCCAAGAAGCCTTTGATGCGATTGCAGGTGATAAGACACTTACTAGTGATGATGCCGAAGGAGCCGATGCTACTAAACTCTACTCCAACAAGGGGGCAAAAGTTGCCTATTCCTATGGTATTGGGACCTCACGTACCAAAACAAAAGACTATTCTGAGAAGCCCACTTTCAAGCCGTCAGATCCATTGACGATTTCGGTTGAAGTTGAATGGAAAGGTGTCGATGGGAAATCAAATCCATCAGCAAATCGTCCACCTAGTGTCGAATTAAAATTAAACCAAAAGAAAGATGGAAGTACAAAGGATTCCTATCGAAAGGTCACTAGTCCAGTTCAAACGAATAGTTTTACTGAAAATGCTAGTTTTGCAAAGGTAGCCAAGGGATATGACTACGAACTGAAAGCACCAGACGCTCCGGGCTACACAGTCGAAGTTCAAAAGACAGGTACGAAAGAGAAACCATCCTTCAAAGTTATTTACCGACAGCTTCCAAGCCTCACCATAAAGAAAATCCTAGAAGGTGAGCAATCACCTAATAAGTATTTCACAATTAATGTTACCCTTTCAGATAAGGATGGCAAGCCGATTAATGGCAAGTTTGGGAATACAATAGTGACTAATGGAAAAGCGCAGATTTCTCTCAAAAATGGTCAAGAAACTGCCCTCAAATATCTGCCTCGTGATACCCACTATAAGGTAGAAGAAGTAGAGAACTCTAGAGCAGGATATCATGTTACCTATGAAAAACAAGAGGGGACTTTGTCAGAGGATGTTCAAACAATCGTCACCAACCACAGACTTCCGATACTTTCAGTCACAAAAAAAGTTACAGGTGCCTTTGCTAATCTTTTGCAATACTTTAAGATTACCATTAACGTAAAGGATGCGCAAAATAAACCATTGAATGGATCGTATAGTGCAATAGTAAATAATCAAAAAACAACCCTAAAATTTACTAATGGTAAGGCAACAGTCGATTTAAAGAAAGATAAAACCATTAAAATTTTCGACCTTCCTCTAAATGCCCAGTACAGTATCGAAGAAGAAGCAAGTTCGTCTCGTGGGTATCAGGTGTCCTATAAAAATAAAGAAGGCAAGCTTGATAAGGATAAGTCTGCGACAGTCACGAATAATAAAAACAGCGTACCTGAAACGGGAATTGACTTCTTGAGTAGCACTCTCGTGCTTGGAGTCGTTCTTCCTCTAGGAGGGATCTTCTTTATCATCTTACTTGGTCACCTTGTGGTGAATAGGAGGAAGTGATGCTGCTTAAAAAGAAACATAAGAAACCAGTAACGCAAGTCAATCGGGATAAGTCTCCGCCGAGTGTCTGGGGAGATATCCTTTACTTAGTCAGTAAACTTCTGATGGTTGGGGTTGTACTAGCCACCCTTTACTTTTTCGTCTTTGGACTATTAAGATACAATGACGATGGCATGAAGCCCGCCTTAAAAGATGGCGACTTGGTCGTCTATTATAGGTTGGATAAACGCTATTCGATTGGTGATTTGCTAGTCTATAGTTATAAAGGCAAGGAAAGAGTGGCGCGTGTCATAGCAACCGAAGGAAGTACAATCGATATAAACGAAAATGGTCTCATCATCAATGGTTCTCCTCAACAAGAGCAAGATATCTACAAAGAAACGCTGCTCTATAAGGAAGGGGCAACCTTCCCGATGAAAGTCCCAGCAGGACAACTCTTTGTCCTCGGGGATAATCGAACAACGGCTGTAGACAGTCGTGCTTTTGGAACCATCCCTATACAGGATACTCAAGGCAAAGTTGTAACAGTCATTAGAAGACGAGGCTTTTGATGATCATAATGAAAAAAGAAAATAAAAAAACAAAAGGAATAATCATGAAAAAAACATTCTTTAAAAAGCTATTCACTGCAAGTATTGCAGCTATAACCGCTTTGTCGGTGTTCCATGCCCCTATTAGCTTTGCTGACTCAAATGATGATGTAGCGGCAACTGCAACGAGTACAGGTGAGACAAATGCTAAGGTTGCAATTAATAAGACATTGAAGATTGCAGAAGGAATCACAACACCAGAAGCAACATTTACATTCACTTTCACACCACAAACTGGAACATCATCAAATGAGGCTCCTTATGAAACAGGTGTTGACATTCCCAAGAGAACAGTTACATATGGTTCTTCAGATGAATTAAAAGCGGGAGCAGACAGCATTAAAAAAGCAACAGGAGATATTTTTGATGGTGTAACTTATGGGCATGCTGGAGAATATGTTTATAGTGTAAAAGAAGAAAATACAGGTTGGAAACCTATAAATAAAGATGGTAAAGACATCGATAGTATGACCTATGATACTCGGACATACAACATGCATGTTATTGTAAAAAATAAAAAAAATGGTAATGGAACATATATTTCATCAGTATACTTTAGAGAAACAAATAATGCTAGTGGTGCAAAAGTAAAACCATCTACAAATTCTGGAACGTATACGTATGATTTATTTGACAATATTTATCGTAAAGATGCAGGTAAAATTACTCCAAATGAACCAACACCGAATAAACCGAATCCAGATAATCTAGATCCTACAACAAATTCATTGTTCATTAAAAAAGTTGTTTCAGGGGATACTGCTGATAAAACAAAAGATTTTACGTTTAAGATTACCTTTACCAAGTCTTCAACAGCAACTAGTGATACATTTATAGGAAAAGTAAATAATACAGAATATACTTTCACTAGCGGACAAGAAAAGACAATAACACTCCATCATGATCAAATGTTAGTCTTCCAAACTATCCCTGCAGGTACTCGATATACTGTTAAAGAAATTGGAACAGCAGGTTATACTGCATCAGCTACTTATAATGAAAATGGTATAACTAAAGAAGCTACTGGAACTAAAGCTACTGATTTTTCTGTAGATAATTCTTTGATTGGTGAAAAGACAAACAATAATACTATCACAAATACACTACCAGACGTTACCCCTACTGGTCTCTTGATTGATAACCTTCCATTCATTTTGATGATTGGTCTTGGTTTAGCTGGATTTGTTGTCTTGTCTAAAAAACGTAGAGAAGCCTAAACGGCTGGGGGCAAACGATGAAAACCAAGCGTGAGAAACCAAAAAAGAGTCTGTCTAGGCGTCTCGTTCTTGCTGTGGATGGGGTGATCAACCACCTGCTGCTCATTTTTGCAGCTTTGATCTTTCTCTTTGGTTTCTATGCCCTTTGGGATTCCAACCAAGTCTACTCCTTGGCTTCGTCAAGTGAGTACGAAGCTTATCGACCTGTCACGACGCAACAGGATGAGCTAGCTAGCTTTTCAGGCTTCAGCAAACTCCAAGAACTCAATCCCGAAGTCCTCGGTTGGATCAATGTCTATGGTACCAATATCGACTATCCCTTGGTCCAAGCCAAGGACAATGAAAAGTATCTCAACAAGGACTCCAAAGGTGAGTTTGCAGCGACAGGCGCTATCTTTCTCGATGCACGAAATAATCCCAAGTTCGAAGACTTTAATACCATTATCTACGGGCACCACGTAGAAAACGGGGTCATGTTTGGTGATGTGGCTAAGTTTGCTGATCAGGAATTTTTTGACCAGCATCGTTACGGTAGTATATACTACAATGGTGTGGAAAAAGGGCTCGAGATCTTTGAGATGTTGGAGGTCGATGCCTATGACTTTAACATCTATGATCCAGGAATACAGGGTGAGGATCATCAGCAGGCCTATCTAGATCACTTGCTCTCAGTAGCCATGCACAAGCGGGATATCTCGCTCTCGCCAAGTGATCGTATCATCCTACTCAGCACCTGTTTTCTCGATGTGACTAATGGTCGTCATATCGTGGTCGCAAAGATTACAGACACCGTCCCTAAAAATACTTTCCATACAAAAAAATCAAAACCATTCCCATACAGTGTCTTTGATGACTCGTCTCTTGGACGTTTCCTCTCATCAATCCCACTATGGATTTGGTACCTTATCTTGTTTGTATTGTTCTTGCTCTTGATTTTCTTACTCCTTGTCCTCTACTTGATCCTACGTCGTAGAAGAGAGAGTAAGAAAATGCAAGAAGCAGACCCTTTTACTGACTAAGGGTGAATAGAAAAGAGGCGGTTTTGTCCCGCCTCCTTTCCTTTTAAGAAATCTCGCATAGAAAGGAGTGCCGATGACGGTTCAAAAGAGATTGCGGTTCAAAAAAGTATTTCTGGTATTCTTCTGTGTTTTTGTAGCTCTTTTTAGTTGGCAGAGAGCGGAAGCGAGTGACTATGATCACTATAATCCTATTGAAAAGGATGCTTCGAGCACAGGATTTGAAACCCTGCAACAGCTTAATCATGATGTTTGCGGTTGGATTAGCCTAGATGGGACTAAGGTAGACTATCCCCTCTTGCAGAGTCAGGACAATGTCAAATACCTTGACCGCAATGCTTTTGGTGATTATACTGTGTCAGGTTCTATATTCCTAGACTATCGCTTTAATCCCAACTTTACTGATTTTAATACCATCATCTACGGTCACTCTATGGCTTCAGGGGCTATGTTCGGCGAGATTAAGAAATTTGCTGATAAGGAATTCTTCGACCAGCATCGCTATGGTTCTATTTACTACAATGGTCGAGAACGTGGTCTTGAGATTTTTGGGATTTTAGAAGTGGATGCCTATGATACGGAAATTTACCGAACCTTGAGTTCCAACGATGAGGAACACCAGGCCTACTATCAGTATCTGTTGAGTAAAGCCAAGTACAAGCGAGATGTTTCCTTGACTTCAACGGACAAGATTGTTTTATTAAGCACCTGTTTTCTGAATATTACCAACGGCCGTCATATCCTTTTAGCAAAAATAACGGATGCACCAGTAAAAGCAGCACAGGATAAAAGTGGGGAAGCAGTAGGAACACGGTATTTCGATCACGGAATTCCCAGCCATTGGATTTATATCCTAGCCTTTCTACTCCTTATTATCGTCCTCTTACTTCTTATCCTCATCATCCTAATCATGAGACGAGATAAAAAGACTAAAGACAAAAAGAAATAGTAGACGTCGGAAGCGTTTACTATTTTTCTCTTTCATGATAGAATGGATAGTGAAAATAATATCATAAGGATGATAACATGAAAAAAGCCATATTAATGATGACCTTTGGATCTCCAGAGGAGATTAGTTTTGAAGGAGTGGCAGAATTCTTTACAAACATTCGTCGTGGAGTTAGACCCCAAGATCACGAGATTCAGACTCTCTTTGACAACTATGTCCTTATCGGTGGGACGCCCTTGCAGAGGATTACACGTGAGGAGGTTGATTTAGTCAAGGAACGTTTAGGCGAGGAGTACGGTATCTACTTTGCCAACAAATTTTCTCGTCCCTTTATTCCAGACGTGATCAAGCAGATGGAAGCAGATGGTGTTGAAGAATGTATCTGCTTGATTTTGGAACCTCATTATTCTTTTTACTCAGTCATGGGGTATGAAAAGTTTCTGGAAAGCCAGCAGATTCGATTTTTAGTCATTAAGGATTGGTATCAACAGCAGCCTTTGCTGGACTTTTGGACTGACGAGATTAGGAAAATTTTACAAGATCAGGTGGGAGCAGAATCCTTCAAGGTGATCTTTTCAGCCCATAGCGTCCCCATTTTTGCCTTAGACTATGGAGATCCATATATCGATCAGATTTTCGATAATAGCAAGCTAATCGCTGAACAACTCGGTCTAACAGCCGACCAGTATACCAATACTTGGCAGAGCGAAAGCGATATTGGGATCCCTTGGATCAAGCCAGACGTTTTAGAATATTTGCGAGAACAAAAGCAACATCCAGAGCATTATATTTTTGTCCCGATTAGCTTTATTAGTGAACATATCGAAGTCCTTTTTGATAATGATGTGGAATGTTATGATTTATGTCAAGAATTAGGTGTCACCTATCATCGCCCACCTATGCCCAATACGGATAGTCGTTTGATTGACGCTTTAGTTGCTACTGTAAGAGCCAATGAAGACAAAGAATTTAAAGCTTTTCTCCCAGAAGAAGAAACCTTTGATGAGTTAGCTCCTTCAGCAACTACAAAGGACATCATGGAGGAGACAGACGGTCTTCAGATGCCAGAATTTGTCAAAAAACTCATTGAGAAAAAAGGTCGTGAAAATGTAAAGATGCCGTACTTAGTTAAGAAAATGCTGGAAAAGGCTGGTAAGTTACCAAAAGAGTAAAGAAAAAAAGGATTTAGCTTTAAGCTAGATCCTTTATCTGTCTTATTTTTTCTCAAGAAGAGCTTTGATTTCTTGAAGAACTTCAAGTTCAGTTGGAGCAGCAGGAGCTTCCTCAACCACTTCCTCTTTTTTACGAAGATTTTGAGCTTTTTCAATACCTTTGATAACGAAGAAGAGAACTGTACCCACAACAAGGAAGTTGATAACAGCGCTCAAGAAGCTACCGTAACCAACACCATTCCATGAAAGTTCAGCGATACGTTCAACGTTCGCAGCTTTCAAAGCTGGGTTCAAGATAAGTGGAGTGATGATATCGTTAACGAGTGAAGTTACAATAGCACCAAAAGCAGAGGCGATGATTACACCGACAGCAAGATCAACAACATTACCGCGAAGCAAGAATTCTTTTAGGTCCTTTAACATTTTCATAAATTCCTTTCCTAATTTCTAACTAATTATATCCTAAATTGTGACAAAAGGCAACCTGGATGCTTAAGGAGATCAGTTGCTCCTTTTAAAAATATAGATTTTACTGAAAATATAATTAAGCAGAATAATCAAGATTTGTGCTAGGATGGTTTCAACCGTATTAACCCTATCTATATTATATTCGACAAACTGGCCAATAAGATCAGGAAAGGTTGTAACGAAGATATAAGTTAAAAGAACGTCAAGTCCAAGTGTAGAGAGACGAGCTAAGAAAAACTTAGCTAGGCGAGTTGGCCAATTTCTTCTCTCTTGTTTAAAGACAATTGTATCATTTGTGAGAAAGGCAAAGAGAATCCCGATAAGATTTGCGAGTACGGTTGCTAGGATTTCCTGGTGGCTGATGTGGTAAATAACCAAGCGCGATAAAATAGAAACCAAAGTAGTAGCACCACCGAAAAATAGGTAGGAGAGGATTTCGTTATCGAAGAATGCCTTTATTAGTTTTTTCATGATTTTAGTATAGCATAAAGTCCTATATTGTGCTATACTGGTAAGGTTGATAATCTCAACCCTTGGTGCTTAACTTCTTTCACCAAGCATATTTTACGCGGGAAACCGCTAAAGGAGAAAACATGAAAAAATTAACTGTTCGTGATATGGCAGATATCGCTATTGTCGCTGCTATTTATGTGGTTTTGACCATCACCCCACCGCTGAATGCCATTAGCTACGGCGCCTACCAGTTCCGTATTTCAGAGATGATGAATTTCTTGGCTTTTTACAATCCTAAATACATCATCGGTGTGACGATTGGATGTATGATTGCTAATTTCTTTAGCTTTGGTCCAATAGATGTCTTTGTCGGCGGGGGCTCTACCCTAGTTTTCCTAAGTCTAGGTGTATGGCTTTTTAGCAAGTACAAGAAAGACTATTTGTTTAATGGTTTGATTCGAAAAGATCATTTCTTCTTTTCAATCCTCTTCTCTATTTCAATGATTACCATTGCAGCAGAACTCTATATTGTTGCAGAAGCTCCATTCTTCTTTACATGGTTCTCTACGGGAATTGGTGAGTTTGCATCACTTATCGTAGGTGCTATTTTAATCGGAAAATTAGGGCGCCGAATCGATCTAACAAGATAAGAAGTTTATAAGCTAGATTCTTGCTAAATCTAGCTTTTTTCATTCCATAAAATTAAAAGAGAGCGCTTGACAAGAACTAGGAACTATAGTATACTTTTTAGGTAAGCTGATTTAGCTCAGTTGGCAGAGCGCATCCATGGTAAGGATGAGGTCGCCGGTTCAATCCCGGCAATTAGCATTAAATAGATAGAAAAACCCTTATTTACAAGGGTTTTTGTTATGTCTGCCCCAAATTTTTCAAAGATATTTCTTATGCACCTGTATAAATGAAGCAAAGCGTTTTGGCTGTTGACAAAAGTGACTCTATCTAGTAGAATAGTAGATGCGATGAGTCGATAGGTAGTCTTCGGACTGCTATTGAGCATAAGGAGGTCACAACGCAGGAGCGGACCTTGATGAGTTGTGTGAACCTGCTCATCACATGAAGATGCCTCTTAGTCCCTGGTCAATGACTAGGGATTTTTAATTTTCAGAAAATATAGTCTAAAAATGCTTTTCAATTTCTTGAAAAAGTAGTATAATACATCTATTATAGAAATTTTTAGAAAATTCCGAAAGAGGTTATTTATGGGATATACAGTTGCTGTAGTCGGCGCGACAGGTGCTGTCGGAGCTCAGATGATAAAAATGTTGGAAGAATCTACACTTCCAATCGATAAAGTCCGTTACCTTGCTTCTGCACGTTCAGCAGGCAAGACTTTGAAATTTAAAGACCAAGATATTACGATTGAAGAAACGACTGAGACAGCTTTTGGGGGTGTTGATATTGCACTCTTCTCAGCAGGTGGTTCGACATCAGCTAAGTATGCACCATACGCAGTTCAAGCTGGTGCGGTAGTAGTGGATAATACATCTTATTTCCGTCAAAATCCAGATGTACCATTGGTTGTTCCAGAAGTAAACGCTCATGCACTTGATGCTCATAATGGGATCATTGCCTGTCCTAACTGTTCAACAATCCAAATGATGGTGGCGCTTGAGCCGATCCGCCAAAAATGGGGCTTGGACCGTATCATCGTTTCAACTTATCAGGCTGTTTCAGGTGCTGGTATGGGAGCGATTCTTGAAACACAACGTGAACTTCGTGAAGTCTTGAATGATGGTGTGAACCCACGTGATTTGCATGCGGAAATTTTGCCTTCAGGTGGTGACAAGAAACACTATCCTATCGCCTTTAACGCTCTTCCACAAATCGATGTCTTCACTGACAATGATTACACATACGAAGAGATGAAGATGACTAAGGAAACGAAGAAAATCATGGAAGATGATAGCATTGCAGTATCTGCAACCTGTGTACGTATTCCAGTTTTGTCAGCTCACTCTGAGTCAGTTTATATCGAAACAAAAGAAGTAGCCCCAATCGAAGAAGTGAAAGCGGCTATCGCGGCCTTCCCTGGTGCTGTTCTTGAGGATAACGTAGCGCACCAAATCTATCCTCAAGCTGTCAATGCAGTGGGTTCGCGTGATACTTTTGTTGGTCGTATCCGTAAAGACTTGGATGCAGAAAAAGGAATCCACATGTGGGTTGTTTCAGATAACCTTCTCAAAGGTGCTGCTTGGAACTCCGTTCAGATTGCAGAAACACTTCACGAACGTGGATTGGTTCGTCCAACAGCTGAGTTAAAATTTGAATTAAAATAGTCATATCGTTTAGGAGTTCAGATGAACTCCTTCTTTGAAATAGAGAGGTGTTTCTCATGTCTTATCAAGATTTAAAAGAGTGTAAAATCATCACGGCCTTTATTACCCCTTTCCACGAGGATGGTTCTATCAACTTTGATGCCATACCAGCCTTGATTGAGCATTTGTTGGCCCATCACACAGACGGCATTCTCCTTGCTGGGACGACTGCTGAGAGTCCAACTTTAACCCACGATGAGGAGTTGGAACTCTTTGCGGCTGTACAAAAGATTGTCAATGGACGTGTTCCTTTGATTGCGGGTGTAGGTACCAATGATACACGTGACTCGATTGAATTTGTCAAAGAAGTCGCGGAATTTGGTGGTTTCGCAGCTGGACTTGCGATCGTACCGTACTACAACAAACCTTCACAAGAAGGAATGTATCAGCACTTTAAGGCTATTGCAGATGCTTCTGACTTACCTATTATCATCTATAACATTCCAGGGCGTGTAGTAGTGGAATTAACTCCAGAAACCATGCTTCGTTTGGCTGATCATCCAAATATTATCGGTGTCAAAGAATGTACGAGCTTGGCCAATATGGCTTACTTGATTGAACACAAGCCAGAAGAGTTCTTGGTCTATACTGGTGAGGACGGAGATGCTTTCCATGCCATGAACCTTGGTGCGGACGGGGTTATTTCTGTTGCATCTCATACAAATGGAGATGAAATGCACGAGATGTTGACTGCTATTGCAGAAAGCGATATGAAGAAAGCTGCAGCTATTCAACGTAAGTTCATTCCTAAAGTCAATGCCCTCTTCTCTTATCCAAGTCCTGCTCCAGTTAAGGCAGTTTTGAACTATATGGGATTTGAAGCTGGTCCAACTCGTCTACCTCTAGTTCCAGCACCAGAAGAAGATGCCAAACGCATTATCAAAGTTGTCGTAGATGGCGACTACGAAGCAACTAAGGCAACTGTAACAGGTGTCCTTAGACCAGATTACTAATAAAGACAATAAAATCCATGACCGAATGAATGATCATGGATTTTTCTTATTTTCCTAAACAGAATTGGCTAAAGAGTTGGGTGATGAGTTCATCAGGTGCGGCATCTCCAGTGATTTCACCGAGAATTTCCCAAGTACGAGTCAAGTCAACTTGAAGCAAATCAACTGGCATCCCCAGTTCCAGCCCTTCATTAACAGCTTGCAAGCTTTCAACAGCCTTCTCAATCAAGGAAATATGACGGGCATTTGACAAGTAAGTAGCATCTTGCTCGACCAAACCAGCATTTTCAAAGAAGAGGTCGTTGATTCTATCCTCAATCTTATCAATGTTTTGGTTTTTAAGAACTGAAATACGGATGATATCTTCTGGTAGTTCCGAAGTTTCAATCACTTCAGGAAGATCAGTTTTATTAAGTAGAATAATGCGGTTGGTATCTTGGCTGATTTCTAAGAGTTGGCGATCTTGGGCGGTCAGTGGTTCACTGGCATTTAATACTAGTAGTACCAAGTCGGCTTCTTTAAGGGCTTTTTTCGAACGCTCGACACCGATTTGTTCCACGATATCATCTGTTTCCCGAATTCCAGCTGTATCAATCAATTTGAGAGGAACCCCGTTAATGTTGACGTATTCTTCGATGACATCACGGGTAGTACCAGCGATATCTGTAACGATGGCCTTGTCCTCACGCAAGAGGTTGTTGAGGAGGCTGGATTTTCCAACGTTGGGACGGCCGATGATGGCAGTTGAAATTCCTTCACGAAGGATTTTACCACGACGAGCTGTTCTAAGGAGATTGGTTAGCAATTGCTCAAACTCCATAGTTTTCTCACGGACAACAGCAGTAGTAGCTTCCTCAACATCATCATACTCAGGATAGTCGATATTGACCTCTACTTGGGCAAGCGTATTGAGGATTTCTTGGCGAGTATTATTGATAAGATCAGAAAGAGAACCGTCCAATTGTTTGACTGCAATATTCATGGCCTTATCTGTCTTAGCACGGATGATGTCCATCACTGCCTCAGCCTGTGTCAAGTCCACGCGACCGTTTAGAAAGGCGCGTTTGGTAAATTCACCAGGTTCTGCCAACCGAGCTCCTTCACGGATAGCTAGTTGGAGAATCTCATTGGTCACCGCAATCCCACCGTGAGTGTTAATCTCGATAATATCCTCACGAGTGAAGGTCTTTGGAGACTTCATAGCCCCAACCATAACCTCGTCCATGACCTTACCAGTCAAAGGGTCAACAATGTGACCGTAGTTAAGGGTATGGCTAGCAACCTTACTCAAGTCTTTGCCTTTAAAAATCTTTTGCGCAATGGCAAAACTGTCAGTTCCGCTCAAGCGGACAATACCAATGGCTCCTTCACCTAGTGGAGTAGAGATAGCAGCGATGGTATCAAATTCACGTGTAATCATACTAATTCCTTTTGTATTTCTTTTCTTAGGATATGTATCCAAGCATCTCTTCAAATTGTAACAAAATTAGACTATTTCTTCAATGGATGCTACTTGGAGATTGAAAAAGCCTAAGCAATTCTGCTTAAGCTGGTTTATTTGGTGCGCATTTCCCCTTGAGGAAAGTAAGTTCCTTCTGGCATGTCGTTGATGATGACATGAACAGCTGATTGAGGGGCTCCAGTGTTACGGACAACAGCTTCCGTTACTTCCTTAGCAAGAGCTTTCTTTTGCTCGAGCGTGCGTCCTTCAAATAAATCGATACGTACAAATGGCATAATAGCTTCCTCCACTAGTTTTTGATTTCTTCTATTTTACCACATTTTGCCGTTTAAAGCTTCAGAAAATTATGATATACTAGAATGTAGCAAAAATTTAGAAATGGACGTGAAATAGAAGCATGGCACAGTTGTATTATCGTTATGGGACCATGAACTCTGGTAAGACGATTGAGATTCTCAAGGTGGCCTATAACTACGAGGAGCAAGGAAAGGGAGTTGTGATTATGACTTCGGCTCTGGATACGCGTGACGGTGTTGGCTATGTGTCGAGTCGAATCGGCATGAAACGCCCAGCCATTGCGATTGAGGAAACGACAGATATCTTCGGCTATATCCGAAACTTACCTGAAAAACCTTACTGTGTGTTGGTTGATGAGGCCCAGTTTCTCAAGCGTCACCATGTTTACGACCTAGCTCGTGTTGTTGATGAGTTAGACATACCTGTCATGGCTTTTGGTTTGAAGAATGACTTTCGTAATGAATTGTTCGAAGGTTCCAAATACCTCTTGCTCTTAGCAGACAAGATTGACGAAATCAAGACCATTTGTCAGTACTGTAAGAAAAAGGCGACTATGGTGTTGCGTACGCAGGATGGCGTGCCAGTCTATGATGGAGAACAAATTCAGATCGGTGGAAATGAAACTTATATCTCAGTCTGCCGAAAACATTATTTTGCGCCAATGATAGCATCTAACAAGGAGCATAACTATGACAATTGAACTAAGAGATGTTACAATGGAAAATTATTTTGATGTTTTGAATTTGGATGTCAAGGAATATCAAAAGCAATTCATTGCAACCAACGCAATTAGTTTAGCTGAAGCATATGTCTACACTAAAAATGGAGATTTTGTAGCTCCATTGGCAGTTTATGATAATGATTCAATTATAGGTTTTGTGATGATAGCTTATGATAAAAAGATCGGAATTAGTAGTGGAAATTATTTACTATTTCGTTTTATGATTGATAAGAATTTTCAAAATCAAGGATATTTTAAACCAATTATGGATAAAGTGCTGGACTATGTTCGGACAGCGCCAGCAGGTTTAGGCAATAAACTTTGGTTGTCTTATGAACCAGAAAATGAACATGCAAGATCTTGTTACCTCAGTTATGGATTTAAAGAAACTGGGGAAATATTTGAGAACGAAGTAGTAGCAATCTATGATTTAACAATTGAGAACTAAGGAGAAAAAATGAACATTTATGATCAACTACAAGCTGTAGAAGACCGTTATGAAGAATTAGGAGAATTACTGAGTGACCCTGATGTCGTTTCAGACACCAAGCGATTCATGGAGCTTTCAAAAGAAGAGGCTTCAACTCGTGACACAGTAACAGCCTACCGTGAGTACAAACAAGTCCTTCAAAACATCGTCGATGCCGAGGAGATGATTAAAGAATCAGGCGGAGATGCGGACTTGGAAGAAATGGCCAAGCAAGAGCTCAAAGATGCCAAGGCTGAAAAAGAAGAGTATGAAGAAAAATTGAAAATCTTGCTCCTTCCAAAGGATCCAAACGATGACAAGAACATCATCCTTGAAATCCGTGGAGCGGCTGGTGGTGACGAAGCGGCACTTTTCGCCGGAGACCTTCTAACTATGTACCAAAAGTATGCGGAAGCACAAGGCTGGCGCTTTGAAGTAATGGAAGCTTCTATGAATGGTGTTGGTGGTTTCAAAGAAGTGGTTGCCATGGTTTCTGGTCAGTCTGTATACTCTAAACTCAAGTATGAGTCTGGTGCCCACCGTGTCCAACGTGTCCCTGTGACAGAAAGCCAAGGCCGTGTACACACTTCGACAGCGACAGTGCTTGTCATGCCTGAAGTGGAAGAAGTTGAATACGATATTGATCCAAAAGACCTTCGTGTTGATATTTACCACGCATCAGGTGCTGGTGGACAGAACGTCAATAAGGTTGCGACTGCCGTGCGTATTGTTCACTTGCCAACCAATATCAAGGTTGAGATGCAGGAAGAACGTACCCAGCAGAAGAACCGTGAGAAGGCCATGAAAATCATCCGTGCGCGTGTTGCTGACCATTTTGCTCAGATTGCTCAAGATGAACAAGACGCTGAGCGTAAATCAACAATCGGTACTGGTGACCGTTCAGAACGAATCCGTACTTATAACTTCCCACAAAACCGTGTTACAGACCACCGTATTGGTTTGACCCTCCAAAAACTAGATACCATTTTGTCTGGTAAATTGGATGAAGTTGTGGATGCCTTGGTTCTTTATGACCAAACACAAAAATTAGAAGAATTAAACAAATAATGAAATTAACTCAATTATTTTCATATTTTGAAGAAGAGTTGATTAGACAAGGAGAGGAAGCTGAAAGCCTCTCTTTTGTCTATCGTCGCCTGAAAAAACTCTCTTTTACAGACTTTGCCTTTGCCCTCCAGAAAGAAGTAACAGAGGAAGAAAAAAAGTTTGTGGAGGAAATTTACAAGAAATTAGCAGAACATATACCTGCCCAGTACATTATCGGTCATACAGATTTCTTTGGAATGCGGTTAAAAGTAGATGAGCGGGTTTTGATTCCTCGTCCAGAAACAGAAGAGTTGGTGGAGCTCATCCTCACAGAAAATCCTGAGGAAAATCTTAATGTCCTAGATATCGGGACTGGAAGTGGCGCTATAGCCCTTGGATTAGCTAAAAACAGACCAGATTGGTCAGTGATAGCAGCAGATATTTCCCAAGACGCTTTGCAGCTTGCATCAGAGAATGCTAGCAATCAAAATCTTAATATATTTTTTAAAAAATCGGATTGTTTTGCAGAAATTTCTGAAAAATATGATATAATTGTATCCAATCCACCCTATATCTCTCGTGAAGATGAGTCAGAGGTTGGTTTGAATGTTTTGCATTCAGAACCTCATCTAGCTCTCTTTGCAGATGAGGATGGCCTAGCTATTTACCGCAGAATTGCGGAAGATGCAAAAGACTATCTCACAGATGGTGGTAAGATTTACCTTGAAATTGGATACAAGCAAGGTCAAAGTGTTCCTGCGCTTTTTAGGAAATATCTTCCTGAAAAACGAGTACGAACACTCAAGGACCAGTTTGGTCAAGATAGGATGGTTGTAGTTGATGATGGACAGGATTAGACAAGAGTTAGAAAAGGGCGGGGCTGTTGTTCTACCAACCGAGACAGTTTATGGTCTCTTTGCTAAGGCCTTAGACGAAAAAGCTGTCGACCATGTTTACCAACTCAAACGTCGTCCCAGAGATAAGGCACTCAATCTTAATGTCGCTTCTCTAGAGGACATCTTACACTTTTCAAAGAATCAGCCAACTTATCTAGAAAAACTTGTAGAGACCTTTTTACCAGGTCCCTTGACCATTATCCTCGAAGCCAATGACCGAGTTCCCTATTGGGTCAACTCTGGTCTTGCAACGGTGGGATTTCGGATGCCGAGTCACCCCATTACACTGGATTTGATTCGAGAGACAGGTCCTTTGATTGGGCCGTCTGCCAATATCTCAGGTCAGGCAAGTGGAGTGACCTTTGCTCAAATTCTAGAGGATTTTGACCAAGAGGTTCTGGGTCTGGAGGACGACGCTTTTCTAACTGGACAGGATTCGACGATTTTGGATTTGTCTGGAGACAAGGTGAAAATCTTGCGCCAAGGCGCAATTAAACAAGAAGATATTCTTGCTCGGTTGCCAGAGATTTCTTTTGAGGAGGAATGAGATGCTAAGAAATTTGCAAGAAACAGATGTGAATGCTATATGTGAGATTAACCAAGAGGCTTTGAGTTATTCTTTTAGTCCAGAGGACACAGCTAGTCAACTAGCTAAATTATCTCAGGATTCTCATCATTTCCTACTTGGCTATGAGGATGCAGCCAATCATGTCTTACTTGGATATGTCCATGCTGAAGTTTATGAATCTCTCTATTCCAAAGCAGGATTTAATATCTTAGGCTTAGCGGTTTCGCCTCAAGCACAAGGACGAGGTATCGGTAAAAGCTTACTGCAAGGGTTGGATCAAGAAGCAAAAAGACGGGGCTATGAGTTTATCCGCTTAAACTCTGCTGATCATCGTCTGGGTGCTCACGCATTTTATGAAAAAGTTGGTTATACTTGTGATAAAGTGCAGAAACGGTTTATTCGCATCTTTTAGTATATTTTCTTAAACTAAAAGACCTGTCATATTATAAAGGAGAAGACCTATGATTTTTGACAAAGACGATTTTAAAGCATACGATGCTGATCTCTGGAATGCTATTGCCAAAGAAGAAGAACGCCAACAAAACAACATCGAGTTGATTGCTTCGGAAAACGTGGTTTCCAAGGCGGTTATGGCAGCTCAAGGGTCTATCTTGACGAATAAATACGCCGAAGGTTACCCAGGACGCCGTTATTATGGTGGAACAGATGTGGTAGACGTTGTAGAAACTTTAGCTATTGAACGCGCGAAAGAAATTTTCGGGGCTAAATTTGCCAATGTCCAACCTCACTCAGGAAGCCAAGCCAACTGTGCTGCTTACATGGCCTTGATTGAGCCAGGTGATACCGTTATGGGGATGGATTTGGCAGCAGGTGGACACTTGACCCACGGCGCTCCTGTTAGCTTCTCTGGTCAAACCTACAACTTTGTTTCTTATAGTGTGGATCCTGAAACAGAACTCTTGGACTTTGATGCTATCTTGAAACAAGCCCAAGAAGTAAAACCAAAACTAATCGTAGCGGGCGCTTCAGCCTATTCTCAAATTATCGACTTCTCAAAATTCCGTGAAATCGCAGATGCTGTTGGAGCTAAGCTCATGGTCGATATGGCTCATATCGCTGGTTTGGTGGCAGCTGGTCTTCACCCAAGCCCAGTACCATACGCTCATATCACTACAACAACGACCCACAAAACCCTTCGTGGACCTCGTGGTGGTTTGATTTTGACAAATGATGAGGAGCTAGCTAAGAAAATCAACTCAGCTATTTTCCCTGGTATTCAAGGTGGTCCTTTGGAGCATGTTATCGCTGCTAAGGCGGTTTCCTTCAAAGAAGTTTTGGATCCAGCCTTCAAGGAATATGCTGCTAATGTCATCAAAAACAGCAAGGCTATGGTTGAAGTCTTCTTGCAAGACCCTGATTTTCGTATCATTTCTGGCGGAACTGAAAACCACCTCTTCCTAGTGGATGTGACTAAGGTTGTAGAAAACGGAAAAGTTGCTCAAAACTTGCTAGATGAGGTTAATATTACCCTAAATAAAAACTCAATCCCTTACGAAACCTTGTCACCATTCAAGACAAGTGGGATTCGTATCGGATCTGCAGCCATCACTGCACGTGGTTTTGGTGAAGAAGAAAGCCGTAAAGTAGCTGAACTCATCATTAAAACCCTTAAGAATGCAGAAAATGAGGCTGTCTTAGAAGAAGTGAGAAGTGAAGTCAAAGCGTTGACAGATGCCTTCCCACTATACGAGGACTAATACTTTTATGGACATTTATATTAAGAAAGCTATTATCCATCAGTTCAGCCCAGACGATACTGAGTTGTTTCTAGCGGATAAGTTTCTCAATATCACTCCAAAAATCGAAGAATACCTACGTAAAAAAATCGAACGCGTGTATTCAGATGAAGCCAAGACTGGGATTTTCGAAGAAGAAAATCCCTTCTTCAATCACATCACAGATGATTTGTTGGAGACATCAGTAACACTGGCTAATCTCTGGAAAGAGGAGTTTAGCATTTCTGAAAATCTCAAGACCAATGACTTGGTTTTTGTACAGTTTTCTAAAGAAGGTGTTGAACATTTTGCTTTCTTGCGAATTGCTCTACGTGAGACCTTGACCCACCTCGGTGGAGAAGTTGATAACCCAATCAAGTTAACTCAAAATAACCTGCCTGGATTTGGAACGGGGGCTGATGAGGCCTTGGTGGTCAATCTTCAAAGTCGCAAGTACCATCTGATTGAAAAACGCATCAAGTACAATGGGACTTTTTTGAACTATTTTTCAGATAATCTCCTAGCTGTTGCACCTAAGATTTCGCCCAAGAAATCCATCAAGGAACTGGAAAAAACGGCCCAGAGAATTGCAGAGTCCTTTAACACCGATGATTTTCAATTCCAATCCAAGGTCAAAACAGCGATTTTTAACAATCTGGAAGAAAGCAATGAATTGTCACCCGAGAAATTGGCTAATGACCTTTTTGACAACAATCTGACAGCTCGTTTGAGCTTTATCGACCAAGTAAAGGAAGCCGTACCAGAACCAGTCCAGTTCGATGAAATTGATGCAAGTCGTCAGCTCAAGAAATTTGAAAACCAAAAGCTTTCCTTGTCAAATGGAATCGAGCTCATCGTTCCCAATAACGTCTATCAAGACGCAGAATCGGTCGAGTTTATCCAAAATGACAATGGAACCTATTCTATCTTAATCAAAAATATCGAGGATATTCAAAGTAAATAATGTTTAAATTTATAAGAAGAGTGCTTGTGCTAGCAGTCTTCCTTTTCGCAGGATACAAAGCTTATCATATCCATCAGGATGTTAAACAAGTCATGACTTATCAACCTATGGTTCGAGAAATCTTGAGTGAAAAAGATACTCCAGCCAATGAAGAGCTTGTGCTCGCTATGATTTATACCGAAACGAAGGGAAAAGAAGGGGATGTCATGCAGTCTAGTGAGTCTGCAAGTGGCTCAACCAACACTATCAATGACAATGCCTCCAGTATTCGTCAAGGGATTCAAACTCTAACAGATAACCTCTATCTGGCTCAGAGCAAGGGAGTAGATGTCTGGACTGCCGTTCAAGCCTATAATTTTGGACCTGCCTATATAGACTTTATCGCTCAGAATGGCAAGAAAAATACACTAGCACTGGCCAAGCGTTATTCCCGTGAGACTGTTGCCCCAATCCTTGGCAATACCACTGGAAAGACCTATAGTTATATTCACCCTATTTCTATCTTTCACGGAGCTGAACTCTATGTAAATGGTGGAAACTATTACTATTCTAGACAGGTACAGCTAAACCTTTACATCATAAAATGTTTCACTCTCTTTTCGACATCTGGCTAGACCAGGTGTTTTTTCACTATAAGTTTTCTTTAAGATTGTTTTATTACCCTAGAAAGGTAAAGGAGGGAATATCCCATGAGAAAGAAATTCTTTCTAACAAGTGCTGCAGTATTGTGGGCTGCAACAGCTATGGCGAGCGTCCACGCAGCAACCAATGTTCAAAAAGTAATCGATGAAACCTATGTACAACCCGAATATGTCCTAGGTTCTTCTCTATCTGAAGACCAGAAAAATCAAACTCTTAGCAAACTTGGCTATGACGCATCAAAAGACACCAAAGATATCAAAACTATGACACCTGATATCTACTCGAAAATTATGAATGTGGCTAATGATGCTAGCCTACAGCTCTATTCGTCAGCTAAGATTCAAAAGCTGGGTGATAAGTCGCCTCTAGAAGTCAAGATTGAAACGCCTGAAAACATCACCAAGGTGACGCAGGATATGTACCGTAACGCTGCAGTAACACTGGGAGTGGAGCATGCCAAAATCACAGTTGCAGCACCCATTCCAGTTACAGGAGAGAGCGCCCTAGCAGGGATTTACTACTCGTTAGAGGCCAATGGTGCCAAAGTACCGCAAGCCAATAAAGACTTGGCCCAAGAGGAGCTAAAAGCCTTATCCGATATCAACGCAGAAAACAAGGACAAATCAGGCTACGATGCCAATAAACTCAATGTCGCTTTGGCAGATATCAAGGCAGGAATCGCAAAGGCAAAAGAAGCCAAAGGTAATCTGACAGAAGAAGATGTCCGCAAAATCGTTGAAGACACGCTAAAAAACTACAAACTCGATCAGGTTATAACAGGAAACCAGGTCAATATCATCATCAATTTTGCACTCAACCTCTCTAAGAGTGACATTTTGAACAATGCTGATTTCACTAAAACCCTAAATGATCTCAAGCAAAGCATTGTCTCCCAAGCTGGAGATAGCTTCAAAAATATTAACCTCAACTTTGATGCCAATAAAGCACTAGAAGACGGGGGCAACTTTTTGAGTTCCCTTTGGCAGGCCATTGTCAACTTCTTCAAGAGTTTTGGTGCTTAGGTCATTTCATGATATAATAGATGGTAACAGAAATGTTGCCGTCTTTTTTTGTCGGCCGATAGAAAGTGAAAAATATGTTAAAAAAAAATGATATTGTAGAAGTTGAAGTTGTCGATTTGACCCATGAAGGTGCTGGGGTTGCTAAGGTAGATGGTTTGGTTTTTTTTGTAGAAAATGCTCTACCAACTGAGAAAATCCTCATGCGAGTCCTTAAGGTCAATAAAAAGATTGGCTATGGAAAAGTTGAGGAATACCTTACTTACTCTCCATATCGTAACCAAGACCTTGACCTAGCATATCTGCGTTCAGGCATCGCTGATTTGGGGCATCTTGCCTATCCAGAGCAGCTCAAGTTTAAAAGCAAGCAAGTCAAAGACAGTCTCTACAAGATTGCTGGTATTACAGATGTAGAGGTCGCTGAAACGCTCGGTATGGAACATCCAGTCAAGTATCGCAATAAGGCACAGGTGCCCGTTCGTCGAGTGAATGGTATCTTGGAAACTGGCTTTTTCCGTAAAAATTCGCATGACCTTATGCCCCTTGAAGATTTCTTCATCCAGGATCCTGTCATTGACCAAGTCGTAGTAGTTCTACGCGATTTGCTTCGTCGTTTTGATTTAAAACCTTATGACGAAAAGGAGCAGTCTGGCTTGATTCGGAACCTTGTGGTGCGACGTGGTCATTATTCAGGACAAATCATGGTCATTTTAGTAACAACTCGTCCGAAAGTTTTTCGTGTCGACCAATTGATTGAACAAGTCATCAAGCAGTTCCCAGAGATTGTGTCTGTCATGCAAAATATCAACGACCGAAATACCAATGCGATTTTTGGTAAGGAGTGGAAGACTCTTTATGGTCAAGACTACATTACAGACCAAATGTTAGGCAATGACTTCCAAATCGCTGGCCCAGCCTTTTATCAGGTCAATACAGAAATGGCAGAGAAGCTCTATCAGACAGCTATTGACTTTGCAGAGTTAAGGGAAGATGATGTGGTGATCGATGCTTATTCGGGTATTGGAACGATTGGATTATCAGTCGCCAAGCATGTTAAAGAAGTTTATGGTGTAGAGGTCATCCCAGAAGCAGTTGAGAATAGCCAGAAGAATGTTGCATTAAACAATATCACAAATGCCCGCTATGTCTGTGACACTGCTGAAAATGCCATGAAGAATTGGCTCAAGGAAGGTATTCAACCAAGTGTTATCTTGGTTGATCCTCCACGCAAAGGCTTGACCGAGAGCTTTATCGAAGCAAGCGCTCAAACAGGAGCAGACCGCATCGCTTATATTTCATGTAATGTGGCAACCATGGCGCGTGATATCAAACTCTACCAAGAGTTGGGATATGAGTTGAAGAAAGTCCAACCAGTGGATTTATTTCCACAGACGCATCATGTTGAGTGTGTAAGCTTGTTAGTGAAACGTAGTTAATCCTCAAAAGGTTCCCCGAACCTTTTGAGTTCCACAGACGTATCATGTTGAGGCGGTGTCACTGCTTGTACGAGCTGATTGAACAAGGAAAATTAGCTAGTGAAAGTTCTACAGTAAGGAGTTTAAACATGAAATTCCATGAATTTGGTGATAAGAATTTGCCTCCTATCTTACTGATACATGGTGGTGGCAGTTCTTGGTGGAATTATCTTCGTCAAGCACGAATCTTGTCAGAAGAATACCGTATTATTCTACCCACTTTGAATGGCCACGGCGAGGAATATCAACTTGATTATGTTTCTACTGAAGATTCTGCTTTGGAGATTCTAGACTATATCAAAGCAAACTGTGGTGGGAAATTGTTTGCAATCGGTGGTGTTTCACTTGGTGGTCAAATTGCCATGGAGCTTTTGTCTTTAGACAGTGAAATTGCTGAGAAGGCCATCATAGATGGAAGCCTCTGTATTCCTCAACCAAGGTTAGCTAAAATCAGCATCTTTCTAGTGTCTCTATTTGGTAAATTGATGTTCAATAAATTCTCTTGCAAACTTCAGTTAAGCATGATGGACAAACTCTATCCTAAACTGGCTTATCCAGAGGAAATAAAAGCTTATTATTTAGAGGATTTGCCAAGGACGCCTGTCAAAACATTGGTGACCATTTACAAAACCTATATGGGGCATTACAAGCTAAAGGATACGATTTCTGCTAGCAAGGCTCAGGTTCTGTATATCTATGGTGAAAAAGAATTGAACTGTGTGAAAGAGTCAGCTAGATTGTTTCAGCAGCTTCGTCCAAATACGATTTTGTATGAAGCAAAAGGGTATAACCACGGTTATTTATCAGCTTACCTGCCTTATGAGTGGATTGATTTGGTGGTGCCATTTTTAAAGAGTGACTCATTAGAAATGTGTAACGAATCTGATATGCCATAAGGAGGAAACGGATGCTAGGAGCAATTATTGGAGATATTGTAGGTTTAGTTTACGAATGGAACAATATCAAAACGAAGGATTTTTCTTTATTTTGTGAGGATTGTTTTTTCACGGATGATACGGTAAGTTCGAACCGCTGAGTGTATTAGTTTGTTAGTGAAACGTTGCTAATCCTCAAACTAAAGAAACTAAAACTACATTATTTAGAAATGAAAACCTAAATTGGCTTTAAGGAGGTGTTATATTGATAGAGAGCAGACCTGAGTTTGAAAAAATCTCATCCTTTGATGAATTTAATAAATACTATTGGTATCGGGATGAACTTTCACAGATATGCAAGTCATTAGGGCTTGAATATAGAGGTACAAAACAAGAACTCAATCATATTATTGAGCAGTACTTTAAGGGTAATTTGATTAAAAAATCATCAATAAAAATGAAAAAGAAACAAGTAGAAGTCGTTGCCTTAGATACGCCCTTACTTGAATGTGGATTCTCCTTTAATGCATACTTTAGAGAATATTTCTCAACTTTAACAGGTGTTTCCCCCTTTAAATTTACTGCTGATATGGCCACTGCTTGGAGAAAAGTGAAAAAAGAACATGATTTGAGTTTTACAATCCAAGATATGCTAAAAGTTTATTATGGAAAATCAGATTATGCCAAGTATGATCATTCGGTTTGTCAATGGAATCAATTTCTAAAGGATTTCTGTGCAGACGAAAATAGTCGTAATTACTCGGATAAACTAAAAGTAGCTTCTATTCTTTGGAAAGAAGTTAGAAATTCAAAGAATGAAAAAGTTTATTCAAAGAATCTTTTAACTAAATATGCAGATAAAATAAAAGAGTATGGCGAGGTAGTTCAATAGAAGTGCCTTTGTTTTGAAAATCTGAATTTTTAACTAGCTATTATACATGTCTTGTTTTATAATTTAGAGGATTTAAAACCTTTTGATTTGATTGCTGTTGACTTAGCTGAATTAAAGCAGTATCTAAGTTTAAAATAAGCGACAATCATTTTAAGCAATTTTGAGCAAGTCGAGGATATTTTTTCTGAAGACGGAGTAAATAGTGAGCTAGTGTAGATTTACCCACATCTATTTGTCTTTTTAAACGGATTTATAAAAACTAAAAATATGGAGGATATTTTATGATGCAAGTAACTGATTTTATTAATAAAGTAGATATTACAGATAGTGATAATGTCACTTGTGAATTTGAAGTACGTAAAAAGGCAATGGATTTTTATAAGAAGTATCCTTTTTATGAGGAAGATGATTGGGAGATTATTAAGTTTTAAAACTCAGTTAATCAATATAATACTTTAATGGATGCCCAAAAATATAATGAGATTGAAGCATACAAAGAAAAATCAAAATCAGGATATAAGGGAGCTCATTTGCTTGTCAATAAATCAAAAGGGATTGCACTTACGGCTGACATCCTTACTTCAATCACTGTTCCATATAAAAAAATTACCAATGTTGAACCTAGCTTGAAAGGTGGTAAAGAAATAAAAGATTGGATATTAAAAGATGATTTAGAAATACCACATGACTTAGAACCTTATTTTAAAGCTTTTGCTATTGTTTACTATTGGTGTGGAAATATGATGCCTACTGTTGGGAATTTTAGACCAGGACGATATGGAGGAGATAACTGGCTTCTAAAAATGGATACAATAATTAATTGTCTTAAAGCTGGGCCACATCAAAACTGGAGAGATTGGATTAAAGAAAACTGGGGTGAAGATCTAAACAAATTCATCACTGATTTCTTTTTTGAAGATTGTTTTGACAAGGATAGTTTAATCATAAAAAATATTATTTCATATCCTAATGGTGATAACATTTATTCATTGAAAAAAGTAATTTAGATATTCTTCAAGCAAATGAACATAAATTAGCAAAAGAATTTTTAATCAATCATGTAAAAGTGATTATTCAAAGAAGCTACCGAATCGAGAATGAATTTCATGGGGATTGGAAGAAAGAAGAGGAGGACGAGGTAAAAGAAATTTTTAAAGAAATTTTCGCGCAAGCTGGATTTAATGGTGGACAGATTAATAAAATGGTTTCTTTATTTTAGATAGTTAAGTGATAATATTTAGAAGCTAGTCGTCTGATATAATTTACTAATCTTTATTCAAACTATATTTTATATGCTTAAAATTCTTAGTAAACACTTTTTCTATGTTTTTATAAATTAATCTTTAGTACGTCTGATTTCTTTTTTCTGAGGTTTCATTATATAATAGCATTATATGTAATGAAATATATAGCAACTCTAACATTTCTATTTAAAATTCAAGGAGAAAATCAATGAAAAAAGTAATGTTAATTATCAACCCTACCTCTGGAGGTGAAAAAGCTCTAGATTATAAGGTGAAGCTGGAGAATAAAGCTAGAGACTACTTTGATGATGTAGAGATTAAAATTACGGAAAAAGCGCAAGATGCAACAAACTTTGCAGAAGAAGCTGCTCGAGAGCAGTATGATGCAGTTCTTGTTTTTGGTGGAGATGGGACTGTCAATGAAGTAATCTCTGGTATTGCTGAGAAAGACTATATTCCTAAACTGGCGATTATCCCAGGGGGAACTGGAAATCTCATTACGAAACTATTAGAAATCTCTCAGGATATTGATAGTGCTATTGACGAGCTTGATTTCAGTTCTACCAACAAGATTGATATTGGAAAATCAAATGGAAATTATTTTGGTTATATCTTTAGTATTGGCTCTTTGCCAGAAGCTATCCACAACGTTGGGATAGAAGATAAAACAAAGTTTGGTATGCTCGCCTATGCGATTAATACCATGAAGTCTGTGGTTACAGATCAAGCATTTGACATTACAGTTGAGACTGATAATGGTAATTACATTGGCCCAGCCAGTCATGTTTTAGTTCTCCTCACAAATTATTTCGCTGACAAAAAAATCTTTAATGAAGACAAGGATGGTTATGCTAATATTTTGATTCTAAAAGATGCGTCAATTCTTACTAAATTGTCAGTTATACCTGATTTATTAAAAGGGGATGTTGTCGTAAATGACAATATCGAGTATCTGAAAGCTCGAAATATTAAAATTTCTTCAGATGTTGAGTTGGAAACGGATGTTGATGGTGACAAATCCGATAATCTACCTGTAGAAATCAAGGTACTAGGTCAGCATATCGAAGTCTATTCTCAACCGAAAGAATAAGAATTTTTTAACAGAGGGAAACATACACGTGAGTATCTAGATAAACCATTTTCATGAATAGTTAGAATAGCTCTCATACAAAAACAAGTTGTTGAAGATAAGGAGTAGATATATGGAATTAAAAGATTTTACTGAGAAAGAACAAGAGATGATTAAGCAAGGATTGACAACATCTGAGATTAGCGATAAGGAAACCGCTGCGAAAATCCTTGCCCTAGTACCTCAGGAATGGATCAAACGCATTCCCTTTTTCGTGCGAAAACACGCAACAACTCGGACAATAAAGCGTATTTCTATCGAACATCCAGAGCTCTACGCAGTTGCCAAGAGAAGTGGTGAGATTCCTGAGAAGGAAAGAGAAGAATTGCGCCAAATTCTGACAGATATTTTCCAAGAAAAAATGAACAAGCATAAGATTAAGTAGTTTTTAATCATTTACTTAATCTTATACTTGCTCGTATTGAAATGATACGATATTATTCCCACATACTGTGTTGAGCTCTAACACCATAACTATCTATGGAACCATCTGAATTGAACTTGGCTTCAATCCTGTATCTTTTCCAGAGGTCGTAATCTGCTGTTTGAATGGTTAGGATGTAGTTTGCGTCCGTCTCAGCGACATTGTAATCAGCAGGATTGACTTCAAAGATATCGATTAATTCTCTTGTTTGAAAATCTTGGAGCTTGAGATTTGCTAAACTGACATGATTGATAGAAATTCCCTGCAATTGATGGGCATCCTTAGGCGTTCTATAGTAGGTAATGACACAGTTTTTGAGTTGATCAGTATCTTTGCCAGTAGGAGTAAGGGTCATAAAACCATAGGACTGATCTTCACGCTTGATTTCGAGAAGCTGACCGTAGTAGAAATGGTCGTTTTTTGGATTGGTAATAGGACTATCTGCACCTTTATCTTCGAAGGTGAAACCTTGCTCTAAAAGCTCGGAAGCCTTGGTCTCTCCGATAATGACTGTGGTATTTTGAATGGTGACTGGAACAGGTTGAGCTGGAAGACCACTCATCATGATGCAGAACATAAACACATAGCTTGTTAAAAAAACTGTCCCAATAAAAGCATTGGTTGATGCATAGGCATGACTGTTTTGAAAGTTTTTTCTTATAGCTAATACGATTAATTTGCCGATACTTTTTATAACCATACTAACAAGTACGATGAAAAATTGTTTTTTCAAACATTCATAAACTGCTTGCGGGAAGCTATTGCCATGATAGTAGAAGCCAGCCAATACGAGTAGGTTTACGATTAAATAGATCAGCAAGAACCAATGAATCTCTTTAAGGGCATTGGCATCAGTGATTTCTTCATAGTCAACGTGAATTCTACCTTGAATGGCATGGCCGAGTTTATAGATCCATTTTGGGACATCTTTCCCTTGTCTGACCGCAACTACAAGTCTGATATAGAGATAGATAGTAAAGGACAAGGATAGAAAGAAAAGAGCATAAAAACCCAAAACAATACTAGTGAACATTACTATTTCCCCCTATTTAACATTCAATAAAACAATTTCTTAGCTCCATTATAGCATTTTCTAGGGAAATAGAGCTAGAAAGATCCGTATAATACTAACTGATTCAAAGGAGTAAAATCATGGGAATGATTGCCAATTATCAATATTTACCAGACGATGAATTAGATCAAATAAAAGGTCTTTCCAATCAAGAAGATGACTTGTTAGATTTTGCAGAGGATTCCGCTGATAGTCATGATATCTTACTAGATATTGACAAAATGTGGGATGCTCTTCTCTTTGTCATGACAGGATTTAGTAGTTCAGAATTTTTGGATGACAATCCCTTGAGAGAAGCGGTTTTAGGAGTGACTCCTCTAGAGGATGTATCTGAATATATGGCCTATACTGAAAAAAACAAGATAGCTGAGATCGTAGAAGCTTTAGAAAGTTTTGACATGGACAGAGCTATGGCTAACTTTAGTATGGAAGCTTGTAAAAAAGCAGACTTGTATCCTGATATTTGGGATTATCTTGAGGAAGAGGAAGAAATCAAGGATGATATTTTAACCTGCTTTGTCAAAATGAAAGACTTTTACAAAAAGATTCTGGAGCTCAATGGAAATGTCTTAGTTACTATTTGTTAAGATTTTATGTCATTCATTAGGAAGGTGGTCAGATGAATCCATATTTACAAGAATATATCACTCGGACAAGGGAATACCATGCTAAAGATGGAAATTCTTCCAGTGTTGCGGCACTCTATGATTTGGCTGATGAATTAGCTAAGTCTGAGGATTTAGAAGCTAAGAAAGTCTTAGTTGACCTCTATGAACAATTGGGTCTCTACGCTAGTGCCTATAGCTTATTTACCGAAATCTTAGACAAACCTGATCGAAAACAGATAAAGAAACTGAGCCGTTTACAAGAAATGAGTCAGAGTCATGGCAATCGTTTTGCCCTTCCTCGTCCTCTAAAAAAAGAGGAGAAGAAGTATAGGCAGAAGCTATTACAGTCTTTGCCGCATTTTATCTATCATCCAGATCCTTTAGCTACAGGTTCATTTGTTGAAGGAGAAGCCAAGGTTTGTCCATCTTGTGGGAAAGAAAGCAATTTTTATTATACCCTTCTACCTTATTGTATCGAAGAGATAGAACATCTCTGCCCAACTTGCATTGCAAACGGTCAAGCAGCTAAAAAATTCGATGCAGAATTTATCCAAGATGCCGAGTGGCAGGGTGAATTGGATCCAGAAAAGAATCAGCTGCTTTTTTGTCAGACCCCAGGCTACTCTAGTTGGCAGGGAGAATATTGGCTTTCTTGTTGCCAAGATTATTGTGCTTACTTGGGTACAGTTGGAACTCGAGAATTGAAGGATATGGGAATCGCTGAGCAAGTCTTGGAAGACTATGAAGCGCGTGAAGAATATCAAGAGGTAGAAGACTACTTGGTCAAAGACGGGCCTATCTGTGGTTATTTGTTTAGATGTCTACATTGTCAAAAATACCATATCTGGGTTGATGCAGATTAAATCGAAATGTGATTAGCTATGAAAATTAAAGAGAAGACTATGGAAGAACTAGAATTATTCGAAGCTGCCTCCAAAGATTTATTTGATACTATGCAGGGATTTAAAGACAATCTATCTGTTCAATTTCCCCTATTAGATAGTGATAACTGGCAGTATGATAAGGGATCCATAAAAGTTTGTAAGGCTGATGAGTCAGGATTCAAAAAAAGATGTAGAGTCGGAATCAGCTACAATTTGAAAGTCACCCTATTAAACGAAGATGCCGAGCAAATCTGGCTACTGTTTAAAGACTGGTTCAATACTAGCAGATTGAGTCAAGTTGAAAGAAATCTTAATAATGAGGATTTGGGAAGATATGTCTTCTCAGCAAGTTCCCCTCTAGGTGATCAGGTAGATTGTTCCATTTATTTGCCTAATGAGTGGAATATCCCTCAGATTAGCTTTTCAGGCTATCTAACAGCTCGTTATAGGGCTTGTGATCTTGATAAATAGCAAAAATAAGATGGAGGTTTTTAGAGATGAAAAAGATTAATTGGGACAAGATAAAAACTCGCTTAGATGCCTTGCTAGTCATTGACGAATATCTAACAGATCCGAGTGAGGATTGGCTCAGACTTGTGATTAAGACTGAGGAAGACTATGGACTCCGCTACCTTATTGACAATGGCTCTGGTGATTCTTTAGATGTGATTTTGACTGATAAACTGATCCTCATAAAAGGCTTTGATCATGAAAGCAGTTTAAGCCAGTTTGCTGCTGACGAGTGGAATCAAGATATCATCGATGGTTTTTATAATGGACTGGATGAAAAGTATGTCTCACTTTATTCAGAAGAACAAAAAGATGAAACAACCTTCTTTATCTGGTATGACGGTCACGCGCATCAACACACTTACCAAGATCAGGATGGCGGAGAATGGTTGCTCTCTTACCTTTTTGATAGCTTTGAGAGATTTCATGAGTTTGTGACTGACTATTATGAAATTACCGTAGATAAAGATTTACTTAGGAAACTCTACATGGATGGACAACTTTCAGACATAGAAGTAAAGCAATTAATCCAGGAAAGTTAAGAGAGTAATCATGAGAGTGAACTATAAAAATACCCCTGAAAACTATCGAGCCATGGCGGAAATAATCATCCCACCCTTGCTTAATTTACTCAAAAGTTTAACCTTGTTAGAAGAGGAAATTTTTGAGCGTAACAGAGCACTGGATAAGGAAAAAGAAGCCCTTAGCATCCCAGCAAATCAAGTTCATCCAAAGTGGAATGATCTTATGGATGACTATTTTCATAGACAAATCCAACTTATGACTGGACAAGTGACTCAAAAATGCTTGGAAGGAGGAGTTCGAAATTCTTATGGCTCCCCAAGTGAGTATAACTATGTTCAAACGAATGATTTTTCTGTAGATTTTATCATGACAAAAGCTGAAGAAGCAAGAGTCATCACCCATTATCAAGAAGCTTTAGAAATGAAGCATCAGTTTGTACTTAGATTGGTGGATGGAAATTGGCTACTTGATGAGAAATTCTACGGTTTTGAGGATGAGGAAACTTGGTATGACGACTCACTTTAAGCAAGATAGCTTTGCTTCCCAACTGATATGAGAAAAAGGAGAAGTCCTATGAATTTTTTAAAAAATCTATTTACTAGTAAGAAAGAAAAGTCAGAGAAGAAAAAACAACTGATCTTGTCCATGCCCCTCTTTAAAGGCAAGCAGGCCTATTCTTTAGACCAGGTCGTTCAGGAATTGAAATCTCACTGGGCGCTTGAAATTTCTGAAGTTTCTGGGGATGATTCTAGTGCAACCTTTGTGATTGATGGTGCTCTCGTTGCGCTGGCTTTAATGGATTTGCCTATCCCAAGTCAAGAATTTGAAGAATTGTATGCCTATTCTTACCTCTGGCAGGATGTTGAGAAGGAAACACAGGAGCACACACAACACGCCATTGTTTCTATCCTGTCTGACAATCTTTCGCCAGTAGAAACTTATTCCCTATTAACCAAAGTCAATGCCTCTATCTTAAAAACTAGTCAATCAGCTATTGGTATTTATCAGGGTTCTACCACCTTGCTCTTACCCAAAGATCTTTATCTAGACCTGACTGACCTTTTGAAAGAAGAAATGCTTCCCCTTCAACTCTGGATTTATATGGGAATTATCAACCAGGGAGATAAAACTAGTATTTACACTTATGGTTTGAAAGAGTTTGGAAAAACTGAGATTGAAATTATCGAGTCTCTTATGAATAGCGATGACCTATATTATTTTCTCTTGTCTATTCTTCAGTATGTTTTAGGCAGTGATGTCACCTTAAAGGATGGTGAAACCATTGGCTTTTCAGAGGATCAAAAAATCAAAATCACTGAGTCAAAAGCCGTCTATTTGGAAGGAAATTCCTTGAAATTAGATGTTTAAACCATGATTTATAATTGAGTGTCTTTCCTAGATTGGGGGTTTTATGAAGCGTGATATAAACAAGTATTATCTCTACCGATTTCTGGTCTATAGATTTGAAAAACTCTCTTGTAAGAACCCAAGTCTCAAGGAAATAAAACCAGAAAACAGAGAAAAAATCGTTCTAGAGGCTACTCGAACTAGTCAAAAGATTATTCTAGTCCTTGGAATTCTTTATGTTTTTCTAAATTCTGCTATGTTCATTTACCTAAGGCTCAATGATTTTCAAAATCCCTTTTTGACTTGGTTTACTGACTACATCGACTATTTGGGGGTACTGATAAACGGTGAATGGGGCGGTAGTTGGCGTCAAAAGAAAGCTAGTTTTTTGATGATTGCTCTAGTGGCTTTACCCATTGTGCTGATAGAAGGCGGCCCCTTCTTCTTGCTGGTTTTATTGATTGGGAATTGGGTACTAAAGAGAAAGATAAGATTTGTGAGAGAACATAAAGGAGTAGAGAGCCATGGCTAGAACAGTGATTATAGGTACTTTAATTGCTTTTGCAATCTTTAATCTGCTACTAGGTCTGGGTTTTTATCTCTTTCTAAAAAAGAGGAAAGAGAATGGACAGTCATTGTACGAAACTCCTGTAAATCAACAAACTCGAACAGAAAAACTGGGTCTAGGCGAGATTTTGATCTACCTGACACTGATTGTCATCGCAGGGATCTTTGCCTTTCAGACCTTAAATAGAGGCGGTGTGGGGAATTCTATTTTAGCCAAAATGATCCTCCTACCTGCTCTAATGGCCCTTTTCAATGCAAGAAAACGAACTGGGAAGTCTATGCTTGCCCTCCTTATAACCTTCCTTGTCTTTCTAGTAGGAGTCATGTTTAATCTCACGATTGGTTTGCCACCTCAAGCACCGATTTTGCAAATTAATGAAAGTAAAATCATTTTAGCTGAAACTAAATCCAGTGAGCTGATGGACGCTGGATTTGACATCTATGTAAGACAGGGCGATGGTGGTAGCGACTATGAAGACCTCCTTACAAGTAACAGTTTCCAAAAGTATCCTGGAGATAAAACAGTTACCATCGAAAAAGGCTTCAGGCTTGATAGCAATGCTGTTCCTTACGCTCCCTATCTCCTAGCAAAAGATGGCATAGTACTGGGCAGTATTTCCTTTTACGGTGCTGAGGACCATGATGTGGCTATAGAAGATTCTCAGGTTATTCAGGTTCGATTTAACAAGGACAGTATTGAGGCAGCGAAAAAACATTCTATTACTTTCAAATTAAATGAACTTGACTTGACTACACGACTGGATGTTTCTCTTGTTCAAGAAACTTTCAAGAAGCATCTATGGTCAATTCCGCCATCAAATACAAGTGATGTCACTCAACTATGGTATGGATTAAAGTGGTCCAGCAACAGCGATTCGCTATTTTGGAATGAGTACTATGGTCTCATCCGCCTAGATGAAAATTATATGATGACTGATTTTGAACTAGCTGTTCAAGTAGCACGAGATAAGTAGATAAGATTTTGAATAACTGACTATACTTACGATTCAACAAAGGAACTAATCGATTTAGTTCCTGCTTTTGTTTTTTGATTTCAATTTTAAACGGTTTCTTTTTATTGTTGAATACTATTTCGCGAACAAAAAAAGAAATTCTTTAAAAAAAGTTTCACAAAATCCTTTACAAGCTCTTGTAAACATGGTATAGTTATAAGGCTTAGAAAATGAGAAGATGTTTTCTAGCAAATATAAACCCGAGTAAAAAATGCCTACGGACAGGCAGGGTTGAATGCCGAAGCGTGGTTGAAAAGCCACATTATTGATAGGGTTAAAAGCCTACTTTTATAAGTTGATGTTAGGACGCTTGTCCTAATTCATAAATTTTAGTGTGGTGAAAGCACACGTCATCTTGTGAAACGATCAATAAAGTACGTAATATTTGCTACTAGAGAGTTAGGAAACATCGGGAACAGACATACTCAACAGAAACCAAAATAAACACGTCAGAAGATTGCAGAGCAGGTGAAAACCTGCTCTTTTTTCATAAGTCAACCTTTAGTCACCTTTATCTTCTTGTGGTGCTAAAAATATGGTAAAGGAGTATGTCTTGAAGAAGTTAGATCAAAACCAAGCCCCAATTTACGAGGCTTTGGTCAAACTACGCAAGAAAAGGATTGTCCCCTTTGATGTGCCAGGTCACAAGCGTGGGCGGGGAAATCCAGAACTTGTTGAACTATTAGGGGAAAAATGTGTTGGCATTGATGTCAATTCGATGAAACCCTTGGATAATCTCGGCCATCCCATTTCGATTATTCGGGATGCAGAGGAGTTGGCTGCGGATGCTTTTGGTGCAGCCCATGCCTTTCTCATGATTGGTGGGACAACTTCTTCCGTGCAGACCATGATTCTTTCGACTTGTAAGGCGGGAGATAAGATTATTCTGCCACGAAATGTCCACAAATCTGCCATCAATGCGTTGGTTCTATGTGGTGCCATTCCCATCTATATCGAGATGAGTGTGGATCCTAAAATCGGCATCGCTTTAGGTTTTGAAAATGACCGGGTTGCCCAGGCCATAAAGGAACATCCAGATGCTAAGGCTATCCTAATAAACAATCCTACCTACTATGGGATTTGTTCAGACCTCAAGGGTTTAACGGAAATGGGTCATGAAGCGGGCATGCTGGTTTTAGTGGATGAAGCCCATGGAGCGCATTTGCATTTTACAGACAAATTGCCACTGTCTGCTATGGATGCTGGCGCTGATATGGCGGCGGTCTCTATGCATAAGTCTGGTGGGAGTTTGACTCAAAGTTCCATCCTGCTTATCGGGGAACAGATGAATCCTGAGTACGTTCGTCAGATCATCAACCTGACCCAGTCTACATCCGCCTCTTACTTGTTGATGGCTAGTTTGGATATTTCTCGACGGAACTTAGCCCTTCGTGGCAAAGAGTCTTTTGAAAAGGTTATTGAACTATCTGAGTATGCTCGTCGTGAAATCAATGCTATCGGTGGTTATTATGCCTACTCAAAAGAGTTAATAGACGGTGTGTCAGTCTGTGATTTTGATGTAACCAAGCTGTCAGTTTACACTCAGGGTATTGGGCTAACAGGGATAGAGGTTTATGACCTCTTACGAGACGAATACGATATTCAGATTGAATTCGGGGATATTGGCAATATATTGGCCTATATTTCAATCGGTGACCGCATCCAAGACATTGAGCGTCTGGTCGGTGCTTTGGCGGATATCAAGAGACTATACTCAAGAGATGGAAAAGATTTGATTGCTGGAGAATATATCCAGCCTGAGTTGGTCCTATCTCCTCAGGAAGCCTTTTATTCAGAGAGAAGAAGTTTGACCTTGGATGCGTCGGTTGGACAGGTCTGTGGGGAATTTGTCATGTGCTATCCTCCAGGCATCCCAATCCTAGCACCAGGTGAACGGATTACACGAGAGATTGTGGATTATATCCAATTTGCCAAGGAACGTGGTTGTTCCCTCCAAGGAACGGAAGATCCAGAGGTCAATCACATCAACGTCATTAAGAGAAAGGAGAACTAGATGGATTTATGGTTTTCTGAAGTTCATACTCCAGATGTGAAATTATCTTTGAGAACTGCCAAGCAACTCTATGCTGGAAAAAGTGAATGGCAGGATATCGAAGTCTTGGATACACCAGCTTTTGGGAAAATACTAATCTTAAATGGCCATGTCTTGTTTTCAGATGCGGATGATTTTGTCTACAACGAAATGACCGTCCACGTTCCCATGGCTGTCCACCCAAATCCCAAGAAAGTCTTGGTTATTGGAGGTGGAGACGGTGGTGTTGCCCAAGTTTTGACACTGTATCCAGAATTGGAACAAATCGATATTGTGGAACCAGATGAGATGTTGGTTGAGGTCTGTCGTGAGTATTTTCCAGACTTTGCTGCGGGGCTAGATGATCCTCGTGTCACCATTTACTACCAAAATGGACTACGATTTTTACGAAACTGTGAAGATGACTACGATATTATCATCAACGATGCAACAGATCCATTTGGACATACGGAAGGGCTCTTTACCAAGGAATTTTACGGAAACAGTTACAGGGCCTTGAAAGAAGACGGAATCATGATCTATCAGCATGGGAGTCCCTTCTTTGACGAGGATGAGTCAGCATGCCGAAGCATGCACCGCAAGGTCAATCAAGCATTTCCAATCAGTCGGGTCTATCAGGCTCATATCCCAACCAGTCCAGCTGGATATTGGTTGTTTGGATTTGCATCGAAAAAATACCACCCTATCAAAGATTTTGACAAGGAAGGCTGGAAAAAACGCCAGCTTTTCACAGAATACTATACTGCAAACTTACATGTGGGAGCCTTTATGTTGCCTAAGTATGTTGAGGATATTTTAGAAGAAGAGGAAGGAAAAAAATGAGTCGTTTATTAGTTATCGGATGTGGGGGCGTTGCCCAAGTTGCTATTTCAAAGATTTGCCAAGATAGCGAAACCTTTACAGAGATTATGATTGCTAGCCGCACCAAGTCAAAATGCGATGACTTGAAGGCTAAATTAGAAGACAAAACAAGTACAAAGATTGAGACAGCTGCTCTTGATGCTGACAAGGTAGAAGAAGTCACTGCCTTGATCGAAAGCTACAAGCCAGAAGCTGTTTTGAACGTGGCGCTACCATATCAAGATTTAACCATTATGGATGCTTGTTTGGCGACAGGTGTCCACTATATCGATACTGCCAACTATGAGGCTGAAGATACAGAAGACCCTGAATGGCGTGCTATTTATGAGAAACGTTGTAAGGAACTTGGTTTTACAGCTTACTTTGACTACTCATGGCAATGGGATTATCAGGAAAAATTCAAAGAAGCAGGCTTGACAGCTCTGCTTGGATCTGGTTTTGACCCAGGTGTGACTAGTGTCTTTTCAGCCTATGCTCTCAAACATTACTTTGATGAAATCCACTATATCGACATTTTAGACTGTAATGGTGGTGACCACGGTTATCCATTTGCGACAAACTTTAACCCAGAAATCAATCTCCGCGAGGTTTCTGCGCCGGGTTCTTACTGGGAAGATGGAAAATGGGTCGAAGTCGAAGCTATGTCTATCAAGCGTGAGTATGATTTCCCTCAAGTTGGACAAAAAGATATGTATCTCCTTCACCATGAAGAAATCGAATCACTGGCGAAAAACATTCCAGGTGTCAAACGGATTCGTTTCTTTATGACCTTCGGCCAATCTTATCTAACGCACATGAAATGCTTGGAAAACGTTGGTCTCCTTCGCACGGATACCATTAACTTTAATGGACAAGACATCGTTCCGATTCAATTCTTAAAAGCCTTGCTTCCAGATCCAGCCAGCCTTGGTCCACGCACAGTTGGAAAAACAAATATTGGATGTATCTTTACAGGAATCAAAGACGGTGTTGAAAAGACCATTTACATCTACAATGTTTGCGACCATCAGGAATGTTACGCAGAGGTTGGTTCACAAGCTATTTCTTACACGACAGGCGTTCCAGCAATGATTGGGACAAAATTGGTTATGAACGGAACCTGGAAACAACCTGGAGTTTACAACCTTGAAGAATTGGATCCAGATCCATTCATGGAAGCTTTGAATGAGTACGGTTTGCCTTGGGTTGTGGTTGAAAATCCGCAAATGGTGGACTAATGAAGCTAGAACAAGTACCAACACCAGCTTATGTCATTGACTTGGCCAAGTTAGAAGCCAATTGCCGTATCCTACAATATGTACAAGAAGAAGCTGGTTGCAAGGTTTTGCTTGCCCAGAAGGCATATTCTCTTTACAAAACCTATCCCTTGATTAGCCAGTATCTGTCAGGTACGACGGCTAGTGGTCTCTACGAGGCCAAGTTAGCTAGAGAAGAGTTCCCGGGAGAAGTCCATGTCTTTGCGCCAGCCTTCAAGGATGCGGACTTGGAGGAATTGCTTGAGATAACGGACCATATCGTCTTTAACTCGGAGAGACAGTTGCGTAAGCATGGGGCTCGTTTTCGAGCGGCTGGTATCAGTGTCGGTTTGCGTATCAATCCTCAGTGTTCAACTCAGGGAGATCACGCGCTCTACGACCCTTGTGCGCCTGGCTCTCGGTTTGGAGTTACCTTAGACAAGATACCAAGTGATTTGCTGGATCTAGTTGATGGCCTTCATTTTCATACCCTTTGCGAGCAAGGTTCAGATGATTTAGAGACAACTTTGAAAGCAGTAGAAGAGCAGTTTGGTCCTTATTTACATGAGGTTAAATGGCTCAATATGGGTGGAGGACACCACATCACAAGAGAAGATTACGATGTGGATTTGCTAATTTCTGAAATCAAGCGTATCCGAGATACTTACAATCTTGAAGTCTATATCGAGCCGGGTGAAGCTATTGCGCTTAATGCAGGTTATCTAGCGACGGAAGTATTGGATATTGTAGAAAACGGTATGGATATCTTGGTTTTAGATGCCTCTGCGACCTGCCATATGCCAGATGTACTTGAGATGCCCTATCGTCCACCTTTGAGAAATGGATTTGAACCGCAGGAAAAAGCCCATACCTATAGACTTTCTTCCAATACCTGTCTGACGGGTGATGTGATTGGAGATTATAGTTTTGAAAATCCAGTCCAAATAGGTGATAGACTTTATTTTGAAGATATGGCTATTTACTCATTTGTCAAAAACAATACCTTTAATGGTATTGGATTGCCAAGTCTCTATCTTATGGACGAACAGGGAGAATGTAGCTTAGTCAAATCCTTTGGCTATCAAGATTTTAAAGGGAGATTATCATGATGGACAGTCCCAAAAAATTAGGCTATCGCATGCCAGCAGAATACGAGCCCCATCATGGCACCCTCATGATATGGCCAACTCGACCAGGTTCATGGCCCTTTCAAGGAAAGGCTGCCAAAAGAGCATTTAGCCAAATTATAAAAAACATAGCAGAAGGGGAAAGAGTCTATCTCTTGGTGGATCAGGCCCATCTATCTGAAGCCCAATCTTATCTTGGAGACAAGGTTGTTTATTTAGATATTCCGACAAATGATGCATGGGCGCGTGATACGGGTCCGACCATTCTCGTCAATGATAAAAGAGAAAAGTTGGCAGTAGACTGGTCTTTCAATGCCTGGGGTGGTGCAGTCGATGGCCTCTACCAAGATTATGAAGATGATGACCAAGTAGCCAGTCGCTTTGCTGAGGCGTTGGAAATGCCTGTTTACGATGCTAAACCTTTTGTACTGGAAGGCGGAGCCATACACAGTGACGGTCAAGGAACCATTCTTGTGACTGAAAGTTGCCTTCTGAGCGCTGGTCGCAATCCTCATCTCAGTAAAGAGGAAATCGAGAGAAGATTATTGAACTATCTTGGCGCTGAAAAAGTTATCTGGCTTCCTTATGGTATTTATCAGGACGAAACCAATGAACACGTTGATAATGTTGTAGCCTTTGTAGGTCCTGCAGAACTTGTCTTGGCTTGGACAGATGACCAGAACGATCCCCAGTATGCTATGTCTGTAGCTGATTTAGCTCTTTTAGAGAAGGAAACGGATGCAAAAGGTCGTCCCTTCACTATTCATAAATTGCCAATCCCAGCGCTTCATCAAGTTGTAACCGAAGAGGATTTGCCAGGCTACATCTATGAAGAAGGGGAAGAAGAGCGTTATGCAGGTGAACGTCTTGCAGCTTCCTATGTCAATTTTTATATTGCCAACAAGTCTGTCTTGGTTCCACAGTTTGAGGATGTCAATGACCAAGTGGCCCTAGATATCCTCAGCGAGTGTTTTCCAGACCGTAAAGTCGTAGGAATACCAGCCAGAGATATTCTCTTAGGTGGTGGCAATATCCACTGTATCACCCAACAAATCCCAGAATAGGAGAAAAAGATGAGAAATGTTAGAGTTGCAGCGATTCAGATGCAATGTGCTAAGGATGTAGCAACAAATATCCAAACCGCAGAGCGTTTAGTACATCAGGCTGCAGAACAAGGCGCACAAATCATTCTCTTACCGGAGTTGTTTGAACGCCCCTATTTCTGTCAGGAACGCCAGTATGACTACTACCAATATGCTCAGTCAGTGACAGAAAATACAGCCATTCAACATTTTAAAGTGACTGCTAAGGAACTACAGGTTGTTCTACCGATTAGTTTCTACGAAAAAGATGGCAATGTCTTGTATAACTCAATCGCCGTCATTGATGCAGATGGAGAGGTGCTGGGTGTTTATCGGAAGACCCACATACCAGATGACCATTATTATCAAGAAAAGTTCTATTTCACGCCTGGCAACACTGGTTTCAAGGTCTGGGATACTCGCTACGCTAAGATTGGGATTGGCATCTGTTGGGATCAATGGTTCCCTGAAACAGCGCGCTGTCTTGCGTTGAATGGGGCAGAATTACTCTTTTACCCAACAGCTATAGGTTCGGAACCGATTTTGGATACAGATAGTTGTGGTCACTGGCAACGTACTATGCAAGGGCACGCAGCAGCAAATATTGTCCCAGTCATTGCAGCCAATCGTTACGGTTTGGAAGAAGTCACTCCTAGTGAGGAAAATGGTGGACAGAGTTCTAGTCTTGACTTCTATGGTTCCTCCTTTATGACGGATGAAACAGGAGCTATTCTAGAGAGAGCTGAAAGACAAGGAGAAGCTGTTCTGTTAGCAACTTATGACCTTGACAAGGGAGCAAGCGAACGCCTAAACTGGGGACTGTTTCGTGATAGAAGACCAGAAATGTACCAACGAATTACGGACTAGAAGGTAAATTTTATAATAAACTTTTGATATTCACGCCTGTCTTACAAAAATGTAAGATAGGCTTTTTAAATGTAAGATGGGTGTACGATTATACGTGGAAATGTATGCTATACTCTATGTAGATCAAAAAGAAAGAGGTTTATTATGAAAAAATGGAATGCAACGCAGTTGAAGTATCTGATGGCGGCAGTAATGGTTCTAGACCATATCCCGCATATTACAGGAATCGTTTCTCCTTTGTGGGAAGGTATCTTTCACGCTATGACCCGTTGTGTGGGAGTTTGGTTTGCGTATATGGCTATGGAAGGATTCATCCATACTCGAAATTTGAAAGACTACCTCATCCGCCTTTGGTCTTGGGCACTTATCATGTTTGCTGGAAATAGCCTTCTCAATGCCTTATTTGCATCCAAAGGAGTAATGGTCAATAATAACATTTTCCTGACTTTGGCCATCGGTGTTACCATGCTTTGGCTTGGTTTTCCCAGAAAAGAGCTGGATAAAAAAGAGAAGTTGTGGCGTCGGATTGGGGTTGCTGGTCTCTTGATTTTCGGTTGTCTTTTTACCGAGGGTGGTATCACCATGCTACCATTTCTCTTGATTAGTTACTCTTGTCGAAATCGCAAGGGCTTGCGAAATCTCCTATATGCCTTTCTGTGGGCCTTCTTGTTAGTGACTTCCATCCAAATCTACGACACATGGTACCAAACACTGGAAATGATGCTTTACAATTCTGACTGGCTCTTTATCACCGTATTTCCTTTTATGGCACTTTATAATGGACAGCGAGGAAAAGAAACCAGTTGGAGTAAATATTTCTTTTATATTTTCTACCCAGCTCATCTATGGATTATAACTCTGATTGCTTATTTGCTTAAGTAGATTCAATATTCATTAGCTCCTTCTTGCTTAAAATGTGAGAGGAGCTTTTCTGTATCTGGAAATCCTAACAAAACATGTTATAATAGTTTAGAAAGGACGAGGTTTATGGCGAACATACTTGTAGTTGAAGATAATAATGAAATCCAGGAAATCTTAAGAACCCTTCTTGCAGAGGAACACGAGGTGATTCAAGCATTTTCTGGAACAGAAGGTATCATGCAATTTGACAAAGGTGGCATCGATCTCGTCTTGCTAGATATCATGCTCCCTGGGAAAAATGGCGACCAAGTCTTGCAAGCCATTCGAGAAACTGGTCAGACACCAGTTATCATGCTCACTGCTTTAAGTGATAAAAAGCTTATCAGCCAATATCTCTTAGACGGTGCCAATGATTACATAGTAAAACCTTTTGATTTGAACGAAGTCTTTGCTAGAGTTACTGTGCAGTTACGCCAAAGCGGTGAACATCAGTCAGAAAACCAGAGAAAAACTGAAAATCTCCTACAAAACTTAAAAAATATCCAGTTTGATGCGGATAGTTTTGAAATAAGTTGCGCAACTGAAACGATTCGCCTTGCAAAGAAAGAGTGTCAAATTTTCCAAATCTTGCTCCATCATCCTAAAAAGATCTTCACCAAGGAAGAACTCTATGAATTGATTTGGGAAGAAAGTTACCTGCCTGGAGATAATACGCTCAACACTCATCTAAGCAATCTCCGTAAAAAACTGCATCAACTGGATCCAAATGACGAATACATCGAAACCATTTGGGGAGTTGGTGTACGATTAAAAGGAGACAAGCAATGATGTATATTTTATTATCAATATTGCTCCTCATTAACATCATTTTATCAGTTTCTTTGATTCGCTATCATCTAACAGTTAGAGATTTAAGCAGACAAATCGAAGAAAAGATTCGCTCTGGTAGCATGAAGAGGATCGGGGTAAATTTCTTTTCAAAGACCATTTTGCGTCTACATAACCAAATTGAGAATCTATTTCAAGAAGTGGAGCACAACCAACTAATCATGAAGCGTGAAAAACGCACCCTAGATATGGCAATCAGTAACATTGCTCATGATATTCGGACACCTTTGACAATCGCATCAGGATATACTCAGCAACTAATAAAACATCCCGATAATAGTTCAGAAACCTTAAATAAAATAGCCCATCATCAGGATTTGGTTTCCAAACGGTTGGAGGCCCTCCTTGAATACCGTCATTTGATGGAAGGAGCAGTCAAACCGAAACTGGAAGAACTTGATTTATCAACTTTTATAACAAAAAAGACTTTAGCTTATTACGACGTTTTTCAATCTTCACAGATTGTTCTTGATTTTAACGTTGAACCTGGATTGAAAACGACGACTGATGAGGACTTGCTTGATCGAATTATACAAAACCTCCTTGGAAATGTTCTCAAGCACGGCAAGGAGAAGGCTCGACTTTCTTTGAAAAAGGAAGACAATAGGCTTGTTTTGGAAATTGATAATCTTGTCAAAAAATCTATCAAGAATATAGACAATCTCAGCAATCGTTTTTATTCTGAAAATATGTCAGATACCGAAGAATCCTCTGGTTTAGGTCTCTATATTACTGAGGAATTGGTTCATCTTCTTGGAGCGGAAATGAAGCTAGCCACTGATGGAGAATGGTTTTCAGTCTTTATTTATCTTTAACAGAAGAAACCTCCTCTATATCCTAGAGGAGGTCCTTTTTATAAGCTCTTCTTCTTGAAAACGGTAAGGCCGCTAAGAGAGAAGAAAAGTATGATAGCGATGCAAACCGTAATGGTATAGAGAACGGATTGACTATCAGCAGTCATGGCATAGGCAAAATTTAAGCTCAGATATCGTAAAATTGCGATATTTGGAAAAATAAGCATTGGCACAGAAAGGATGATAGAGCTGACCAGATAGCCGATAAATACGGCAAGATAGGAGTGAGTCACATAGAGAATGAAGGAAACAATCGAAAGCCAGGCGAGAAGGCAGAGAAATTGAAGGAAAATCGTTAAGAGGAGGTTTGTAATAAAACCATCAGGCATCGTACCAAGTCCGTTTAGTAGAGTTGAAGGAACAAAAGCAATCACAAGGCTGGCGATGAGCTGCAAGAGAGCGATACTTGCTAGTACAAAGGATTTAGCAAGGAAAAATTCTGTACGAGAAACGCCGACTGTCAAACTATTTTTATAAAGCTTACCGATTAGATCAACTCCGAGAACGAGACATGCTAGAACAATGCAGAGAAAAACGAGGTTTGAACCATTGCTAGACGTGTTGATAAGAGCTTGAACGCCGTCCCAACCATGGGTTGGAGTCTCTGGTGGTGTTGTATCTACTGCCATTAGATGTCCTGTAGCACCAATAGTAGCACCCAGTAACATAAGTATAAAGAGAATGAATTCTGTAATCCAGAATCCTTTGGAGCGGAAAAGACGGTAAAAATCTGCTTGAATGGTATGTATCATGATTTTTCTCCTATTCTACCAATTGGGTGAAGTATTCTTCTAGGTTTTGACGGGCAAAGTAAATCTCATCAATAGCAACATCAGCCAAAGTTAGTTGCTTGAGAATCTGTTTGACATCTTGTTCATTACCAAAGATATGGATTTCATTTTCAGGGTTTACAACCTTAAACTGGAGCTTGATTTGTTCTTTCAATACCTGACAAGCTCTTTCTTTGTCGCTTGTTTTAAGCACAATATAATCCTCGCTCAGTGTTTCAAACTCAGCTTTACTGATTTCACGGATAATCTTACCTTGATCCAAAATTCCAAAGCGATTAGCTAAAAGATAGAGTTCTGACAAGATATGACTAGAGATGAGTATAGTTATGCCTTTTTCTTGATTGAGTCGCTGGATCATGAGACGAAATTCTTTGATTCCAATCGGATCGAGACCATTAATAGGTTCATCAAGAATCAGGAAGTCGGGTTTTGATAGGAGGGCAATAGCAATGCCAAGTCTTTGTTTCATTCCTAGTGAGAAATCACGAAAGACTTTTTTCCCTGTATCTGACAAGCCAACATAGTCCAAGGTCTCATGAATCACCTTATCAGCATTTGGAATATGACGAATCATACAATAATATTTCAGATTCTGGTAGGCTGTTAAGTGATTATGGGCTACAGGTGATTCGATAACAGAACCCACTCGAGATAAAGCCTTGGTCCACTCATTTTCTTCTTTGCTAGAAAAGAGAGAAACTGTACCTTTGTCCGCAAACAATAATTGTGTAATGATTTTAATAAGAGTAGTTTTACCTGCTCCATTTTTTCCAATTAGACCATAAATATCTCCCTCTTTTATGGTTAGACTAAGATCTTGAAGAATAGCTTGTTGGCCGAATTGTTTGGTCAGTCCATGAATTTCGAGTACTGTTTTCATGATTTTCTCCTTTTGATTTATTTTTCTAACTTTAGTATAAGGTATAGAAATCAAAGAAACATCAAGTAATTCTAAAGAGTTTCTAAAGTTTTGTAATTCTTAAAAGAAACAAAACCCAGTTGACATGAACTGGGCTTCTCAATTATAAAATATACTTCTCAATGGCACGCGCAACGCCGTCTTCTTCGTTGCTAGCTGTAACGTCATTGGCTAAGGATTTGACATAATCACTGGCATTTCCCATAGCAATGCCAAGCCCTGCAAACTGAAGCATTTCGATATCGTTATTGGCATCGCCCATGGCCATAATTTCTGAGGGCTCGATCTTCAAGATCGCTGCTAGTCGCGAAAGAGCAGTAGCCTTGGTCGTTCCAAGCGGCATAGCTTCGTAAATGACAGGCTGCGAACGAACGCCGCTAAATCGTTGGCAGAGCTCCTTGGCAAAACGCTGCTCAAAATCATCTGTTTGCTCTTTGGTACCCAAAAACATTCCTTGGAACATGCGATACTTACCACCGGTAGCTTCCTCAAGGGAAATTTCAGTCAGGTCTGAAAAAACAAGTTTGGCATCATTTTGAACGATTTGATTAGGCTTACCACCGAGGACAAAATAATGTTCTTCATCAAAAAGAGTCAACTGGACATCGCTTTTTTCAGCCAGGTCATAGAGGTATTCAATGTCAGCTGGACTAAGTTCTTGCCAGTCAACTAGACTCCAGTCACTGGTTTGGTGAGTTGAGCAACCGTTATTGACAATGACATACTCATTCTGGAGATCAAGCCCCAGTTTTTTGTAATAAGGAAGAACACCGAAAAGCGGTCGACCCGTACAGAGAACCAGTTTGCCCCCCTTTTCAATAGCTTGATGAATGGCAGTAATGTGGGCTTGTGGGATTTCCTTGGCTTCATTGAGGAGGGTTCCGTCCATATCCAAGGCTAGTAGTTTAATCATAAGACTTCCTTTTCTAGGTGTTTTGCTTTTATTATAGCATATAGACTATGAAATGTCCGACAGAATTGTAAAATTCGGCTTTCCTTTTCTTGAAAAACAAAATAAATTCTTATATAATATGTATACTTAATATTTAAGGAGAAATAATGACAAAGTATCAATTTAATTCAATTTACAAAAATGATGAAACAGAGTCTACAGGTCTTCTTTTCATCAAAGTCTACAACAAGTGGGAAAGCAACTTAAAAAGAGTCTTGAAATCAGTTGATCTAACTTTGCCCCAATTTATTGTTTTGACTTCGCTCTTGTTTCTGACCAATAGAGAGGAATATGTAACGCAAGTTGATATTGCTCGGTTCTCTGGTATGGATGTCATGACGGTTTCCCAGATTGTTAGACTACTGGAGAAGAAGGACTACATTAGACGTGATCAACATCCAAAGGATAGTCGGGCAAAACTGGTCTCAGTGACGAAGTCTGGCGCGGAGAAGGTCAATCAAGCTTTACCTTTAGTAGAAGGTGTTGATGAAGAATTTTTTGAAAAACTATCTAAAGATAGAGAAGTTTTTAATCGCTTTTTAGTAGAGTTGGAGGATAAAAATGCCTAGATATTGGGTCGGAGTTGTTTCGAAGAACCATGTTTTAAGAGGAGTTGAAGGGAATTTTTGCCAGGTCTGTCATGGAAAGGGCGGCCCCTTAAATCGTATGAAAAAAGGTGACTACCTTTTATACTATAGCCCAAAATACGATATGAACAGCCAAGATAAGTTACAGGCTTTTGTGGCCGTAGGTAAAATTATAGACGACAAGGCCTATCAAGTAGAGCAGTTCGAAGGATTCTTTCCCTTTAGACGAAATGTTGAGTATTATCAACCAGTCAAAGATTGCTCCATAGAAATAGCCAGACAGCATCCTGAATGGAGAGACTATACTTCTCGGCTTCGCTATGGGCATTTTGAAGTTTCCAAAGACTTTTTCCTCTATATCTTTCAGCATATGAAAGTGGATGATGGAGTATGATTGATTTCCTAGTTAAATGATTGTCAACTAGAATTTTGGATTTGGACTGTGAAGCGAACTTTGCTATAATAGAGTAAGAAACTTTGATAAACCAAACGAGGCTGAGATGAAATTACTTTATACTGATATTCGGACTTCTTTGACTGAAATTTTAACGAGAGAGGCGGAAGAGCTAGTTGCTGCTGGCAAGCGGGTTTTCTACATCGCCCCCAACTCTCTTTCATTTGAAAAGGAACGTGCCGTGCTGGAATGCTTGTCCCAGCAGGCTTCTTTTGTGATTACCGTCACGCGCTTTGCTCAAATGGCTCGTTACCTGGTTTTGAATGATTTGCCAACTAAGACGACTCTAGATGACATCGGGCTTGGGATGGCTTTTTATAAGTGTCTTGCGGAACTCGATCCCAAGGACTTGCGAGTTTATGGTGCTATTAAGCAGGATCCTCAATTTATCCAGCAGTTGATTGAACTTTATCATGAGATGACGACTGCTCAGATGAGCTTTTTGGACTTGGAAAGTTTAACAGATGAGAATAAGCGAGCAGACTTACTCTTGATTTTTGAGAAAGTAACAGCCTATCTCAATCAAGGTCAGTTGGCTCAGGGAAGTCAGTTGTCCCATTTGATTGAGGCTATTGAAAATGGCAAGGTAAGTAGTGATTTTAGTCAGATTGCCTTAATCATTGACGGATTTACCCGTTTTTCTGCTGAGGAAGAGCATGTGGTGGATCTGCTCCATCGAAAAGGTGTCGAGATTGTTATTGGGGCTTATGCAAGCAAGAAAGCCTATACCAGTCCGTTCACTGAAGGGAATCTCTATCAAGCCAGTGTGGAATTCCTCCATCATTTGGGTGCAAAATACCAAACACCTGCTCAGGATCGTTCTCAGACTCATGAGAAAATGGATAGTTTTGACAAGGCCTCTCGTTTGCTAGAGTCTTCTTATGATTTCTCAGAACTCACCTTGGATATCGATGAGAAGGACCGTGAAAATCTGCAAATCTGGTCCTGCTTGACGCAAAAAGAAGAGCTGGAATTAGTAGCCCGTAGCATTCGTCAGAAATTACATGACCATCCAGAACTGAGTTACAAGAATTTCCGTATTCTGCTGGGGGATGTGGCTTCTTACCAGCTATCGCTGAAAACCATTTTTGACCAGTACCAGATTCCTTTCTATCTTGGTAGAAGTGAGTCCATGGCTCACCACCCTTTGACTCAGTATGTCGAATCTATTTTGCGTTTGAAACGCTACCGTTTCCGTCAGGAAGATTTGATTAATCTCCTCCGAACTGGTCTGTATACTGACCTTAGTCAGGCTGATATTGATGCTTTTGAACAATATCTCCGCTATCTTGGCATCAATGGCTTGCCAGCTTTTCAGCAAACCTTTACCAAATCCCACCATGGAAAATTTGATTTAGTTCATTTAAATACTCTTCGTTTGCGTATTTTATCACCACTTGAAACCTTATTTGCCAGTCGGAAGCAAAAGACTGAAAATCTCTTGCAAAAGTGGAATACTTTTCTAAAAAATGCTGCTTTAAGCAAGCAGATGCAAGAATTGACAGCTACCATGGAAGCTCTTGAACAGGAAAGACAAGCCGAAGTTTGGAAGGCTTTCTGCCATGTTTTAGAACAATTTGCGACGGTTTTTGCTGGTTCACAAGTTAGTCTAGAGGACTTCCTGTCCTTGCTTCATTCTGGGATGAGCCTTTCTCAGTACCGTACTATTCCAGCAACTGTGGACACCGTTCTGGTGCAGAGTTACGATCTGATTGCCCCTCTGACTGCTGACTTTGTCTACGCCGTTGGGCTGACTCAGGATCATTTGCCAAAAATCGCGCAAAACACCAGTCTTTTGACAGATGAAGAACGACAAAGCCTAAACCAAGCGACTGAAGAGGGAGCGCAATTACTGATTGCAAGTAGTGAAAACCTCAAGAAAAATCGCTACACTATGCTTTCTTTAGTCAATGCTGCCCGCAAGCAGTTGATTTTGTCAGCTCCAAGTCTCCTCAATGAAAATAAGAGCAAGGAATCGGCCTATCTTCAGGAACTGGTGAGTTTTGGATTTAGCCGAATAGAGAAGAAGATTCATCAAAAAAGTCTGTCTAAGGATGATATGGGTTCTTATCACAGTCTTTTGTCTAGTCTGGTTGCCTATCATCAGCAGGCAGGTTCAAGTGAAAATAAAAAAGATGTCACCTTTGTCAAGGTTCTGGCGCGTGTGATGGGGAAAAAACTTGATCAAAAAGGTCTTACAAATCCAGCTATCCCAACTAGTCCAAGTAGTAAACCGTTAGAGAAAGAGACCTTGCAGGCTCTCTATCCCGCTGACAAGGAGTTTTACCTGTCTACGTCTGGTTTGACGGAGTTTTACCGCAATGAATACAGTTATTTCCTCCGTTATGTATTAGGTTTGCAGGAAGAATTGCGCCTTCGTCCAGATGCTCGCAGTCATGGGAATTTCCTGCACCGTATTTTTGAACGTGCCTTGAAACTGCCTGCTGAAAATTCCTTTGACCAGCGTTTGGAGCAAGCTATCAAGGAAACTAGTCAAGAACGCGAATTTGAAGCTATTTATCAAGAAAGTTTGGAAGCCCAGTTTACCAAGGAAGTTCTGCTTGATGTGGCTCGGACAACTGGTCACATCCTTCGTCATAATCCAGCCATTGAAACCATCCAAGAGGAAGCAACATTTGGTGGTAAAGATCAGGCCTTTATTCAATTGGATAATGGTCGCAGTGTCTATGTGCGAGGTAAGGTTGACCGAATCGACCGTTTGAAAGCTGATGGAGCGCTAGGAGTGGTGGACTACAAGTCTAGTCTGACTCAGTTCCAGTTTCCTCATTTCTTTAATGGGCTTAATTCCCAACTGCCAACCTATCTTGCTGCCCTTAAAAAGGAAGGGGAGCAGAACTTTTTCGGCGCTATGTACCTAGAAATGGCTGAACCTGTCCAATCTTTATTAGCTGTTAAAAGTTTGGCTGTAGCAGTAGCAGAAGCCAGCAAATCAATGAAATACCAAGGACTCTTTTTAGAGAAAGAAAGCAGTCACTTGGGAGAGTTTTATAACAAAAACAAGGCTAATCAGCTGACAGACGAGGAATTCCAGCTCTTACTGGACTACAATGCCCATCTTTACAAGAAGGCAGCAGAGAAAATTTTAAAGGGCCAGTTCGCTATCAATCCCTATACCGAAAATGGCAGAAGCATTGCCCCGTACGTTCAGCAGCATCAAGCTATCACAGGTTTTGAAGCCAATTACCACTTGGGACAAGCCCGTTTCCTTGAGAAATTAGACTTATCTGATAGCAAGCGTCTGGTAGGAGAAAAACTTAAGCAAGCTTGGTTTGAAAAAATGAGAGAGGAGTTGAATCGATGAAGCCCATTTCCTTTTTAACTGAGGAAGAAATTCAAAAACTGCAAGAAGCAGAAGCGAGTTCGAACAAGGAACAAAAGAAAACAGCTGAGCAAATCGAAGCCATTTATACCGCAGGGCAAAATATCCTTGTTTCAGCGTCTGCTGGTTCAGGGAAAACCTTTGTCATGGCAGAGCGTATTCTCGATCAGTTAGCGCGTGGTGTGGAAATCAGCCAACTCTTTATCTCGACCTTTACTGTCAAGGCTGCTACAGAACTCAAAGAACGTTTGGAGAAAAAAATCAGCCAACAAATCCAAGAAAGTAACGATGTCGATCTCAAACAACACTTGGGACGTCAATTGGCAGATCTGCCAAACGCTGCCATCGGTACCATGGACTCCTTTACACAAAAATTTCTTGGCAAGCATGGCTATATGATTGATATCGCACCGAACTTTCGTATTCTACAAAACGAAAGTGAACAATTACTCTTAAAAAACGAAGTCTTTCGTCAAGTTTTTGAAAACCATTATCAAGGTGAAAATAAAGAGAAATTTAGCTGTTTGGTGAAGAACTTTGCTGGGCGTGGCAAGGATGAACGAGGTCTGCGCCAGCAAGTCTACAAAATCTATGATTTCCTTCAATCCACCAGCAGTCCTCAAAAATGGTTGAGCAACTCTTTCCTCAAAGGATTTGAAAAAGCTGACTTTGCAAATGAAAAAGACAAACTAACTGAGCAAATCAAGCAAGCGCTTTGGGACTTGGAAAGTTTCTTCCGTTATCATCTGGATAACGATGCCAAGGAGTTTCAAAAAGCTGCCTATTTAGAAGCTGTTCAACAGGTTCTGGATCAAATTGGCTCCTTAAATCAAGAGTCCGATAGTCAGGCTTATCAAGCAGTGCTTGCGCGTGTTGTCGCCATCTCGAAGGAGAAAAATGGTCGAGCTCTGGCTAACTCCAGTCGTAAGGCCGATTTAAAACCACTGGCTGATGCCTATAACGATGAGAGAAAGACGCAGTTTGCTAAACTAGGACAACTGTCAGATCAGATAACCATTCTCGACTATCAAGAGCGTTATCATGAAGACACCTGGGATCTAGCTAAAACCTTCCAAACCTTTATGAGTGATTTTGTGAATGCTTATCGTGAACGTAAACGCCAGGAAAATGCCTTTGAATTTGCTGATATCAGTCATTACACCATTGAGATTTTAGAGAATTTTCCGCAAGTTCGTGAGGCTTATCAGGAGCGCTTCCACGAAGTTATGGTCGATGAGTACCAGGATACCAACCACATTCAAGAACGAATGCTGGAATTGCTGTCGAATGGTCACAATCGCTTTATGGTGGGAGATATCAAGCAGTCTATCTACCGTTTCCGTCAGGCAGATCCGCAGATTTTCAATGAAAAATTCCAACACTATGCGCAAAATCCTAAAGAAGGAAAGTTGATTCTCCTCAAGGAAAATTTCCGTAGTAGTTCAGAAGTGCTGTCAGCAACCAATGATGTTTTTTCGCGCCTTATGGACCAAGAGGTCGGCGAAATTAACTATGACAGCATGCACCAGCTTGTTTTTGCCAATACCAAACTGACTCCTAATCCAGAAAACAAGGCAGAATTTCTCCTCTACGATAAGGACGATAGTGGGCAAGAGGAGAAAGAAGAGAAAGAGAGCCAAACAGAATCGAAACTAACTGGTGAAATGCGCCTAGTCATCAAGGAAATCCTGAAGCTTCATCAGGAGAAAGGTGTGGCATTTAAGGAAATCGCCCTTTTGACCTCTAGTCGCAGTCGTAACGATCAGATTCTCCTCGCTTTGTCTGAGTATGGGATTCCTGTTAAAACAGATGGCGAGCAAAACAATTACCTCCAATCCTTAGAAGTACAAGTCATGCTGGACACCCTTCGTGTCATTCACAATCCCCTGCAAGACTATGCCTTGGTTGCCCTTATGAAGTCTCCTATGTTTAGCTTTGATGAGGACGAGTTGGCACGTTTGTCTCTTCAGAAAGTAGAAGATAAGGTCCAAGAAAATCTCTATGAGAAACTTGTCAATGCTCAAAAACAAGCAACTCCCCAGAAAGAGTTAATTCACACAGAACTAGCTGAAAAACTAAATCAATTCATGGATATTTTGAATTCTTGGCGCTTATATGCCAAAACCCATTCTCTCTATGACTTGATTTGGAAGATTTACAACGACCGTTTTTATTATGACTATGTTGGGGCTTTGCCGAACGGACCTGCTAGACAGGCCAATCTCTATGCCCTAGCGCTACGTGCTGATCAGTTTGAAAAGAGTAATTTCAAGGGATTGTCGCGTTTCATCCGTATGATTGACCAAGTTTTAGAAGCTCAGCATGACCTCGCAAGCGTAGCCGTCGCGCCGCCTAAAGATGCTGTAGAACTCATGACTATTCACAAGAGCAAAGGGCTGGAGTTTCCTTACGTCTTTATCCTCAACATGGACCAGGACTTCAACAAGCAAGACTCAATGTCAGACGTCATTCTCAGCCGTCAAAATGGACTTGGTGTCAAATACATTGCCAAGGTAGATACAGAAGCAGTGGAAGCACACTATCCTAAAACCATTAAACTTTCCATTCCTAGCTTGACCTATACGCAGAATGAGAAAGAACTGCAACTGGCTAGCTATTCAGAGCAGATGCGTCTGCTGTATGTTGCCATGACGAGAGCTGAGAAAAAGCTCTATCTTGTCGGTAAGGGCTCTCGTGAAAAGCTAGAAGCCAAAGAATACCCAGCAGCAAATAACGGAAAATTAGATAGCAATACCAGACTACAAGCAAGAAATTTCCAAGATTGGATCTGGGCTATCAGTAAAGTATTTGCCAAGGACAATCTCAACTTTAGCTATCGTTTTGTTGGTGAAGACCAGTTGACTAGAGAAGCTATAGGAGAATTGGAAAACAAGAGTCCTCTACAAGATAGCTCTCAAGCAGACAACCGCCAGTCAGAAACCATCAAAGAAGCTCTGGAAATGCTGAAAGAGGTGGAAGTTTATAATAGTCTCCACCGCGCAGCAATTGAACTACCAAGTGTTCAAACCCCAAGCCAAATCAAGAAATTCTACGAACCTGTCATGGATATGGAAGGGGTAGAAATTGCTAACCAAACTCCATCACCGGAAAAGCGGATCAGCTTTGATTTACCTGATTTTTCAACTAAAGAAAAGGTAACTGGAGCTGAGATTGGTAGTGCCACTCACGAACTCATGCAGAGAATTGACCTCGGTCAACAACCAACACTTGCTAGCCTGACAGAAACTCTCAAACAAGTTCAAACTAGTCCAGCTGTTAGGGAAAAGATCAATCTTTCTAAAATTCTCGCCTTCTTTGAAACACCACTTGGTCAGGAGATTCTCGCTAATACCGACCATCTCTACCGCGAGCAACCTTTCTCCATGCTCAAAAAAGATCAAAAGAATCAGGAAGACTTCGTTGTTCGTGGGATCTTGGACGGCTATCTGCTTTATAAGGATCGTATCGTTCTTTTCGACTACAAGACAGACCATTACAATGAACCAAGTCAACTCATAGACCGCTATCGTGGTCAGTTAGCCCTCTATGGAGAAGCCTTATCTCGTGCCTATTCGATTGAAAACATAGAAAAATACTTGATTTTACTAGGTAAAGATGAGGTTCAAGTTGTAAAAGTATAATTTAGAAAGGAGACCTCATGGCACTTCCAGTTAGAAAATCCCTGCACGATGCGGTTTTACAGGCTTCAAAAGCCGATACTTGGGATCAAGCTACCAAGGAATGGAATGAAGTTTCCTTGATCTTTAATGGCATTGGCCGTAGTAATTGTGTTTGCGGGAACGCCATAAAATACGCCTACGAACTCTTTAACGGAGTTACAGGCCAACGTCTCTTTCCTATAGGAAGCGACTGTGTTCGCCATTTTCATCGACTGACTTTAGACCAGCAACTCGAAGAGGAAGACAAGCTTTTCAGAAAACTTGAGAATCTAACCAGAAAGGCTCAGAAAAAGGAAAAAATCAAGGTTAATAAAAGCGATTTTGACGAACGACTTCTAAAATGGTTTTGGGAGAAAGGTGTTTTCAAAGCCAATCGTGGCAATCAATTCGCGCCCGAGAGAGACTATCAGCTCTTCCTAGAGGTCTTTCAAGGCGGAAGTTGGACCAAGGCAGAGCCAAAGAAGAAGGCTCGTATGGAAGAAGTGCTGGAAAAGTGTATCAAACCTTTTCTACTTGGTAAGACCGATGATCAACTCTACCTTGTCAAACTAGGCAAGGAGAAAATCGACTACGAGCAGCATTTACGAATTCAAGCAGAGAAAGAACGCAAGAAGAGAGATAAAATCGCCAAGCAATACGCTGACAAGCTCATTCTTGCCATGGGACCTGCAGAACGAGCCTACCAAGATTACTTTGGCTTTACAGAAACCCTAACCCTAGAAGAACGAAAATGGGAGAAAATCCTCTTTGGAAAAAATAGAGAAGAACGGGCTATCAAGGCTAAACAAAACCAGAAAGAGCTGGAAAAGGATCAGAGAATTGCAAATCAAGATCCGATTGAACGAAAGCAGAAGCAGACTTGGCTTCTTAATTCCTATTTTCGGGATTTACCTGATGAAAAAGCCAGATTTTCTAGACTCTTATTAGAATATCGAAAAAGTGGAGAAGTACCCTTTTCAGATGAGTACTTATCTGAGCATCTCATCGACTTTTTCTACAAGATGAAAGCCTTTGAGTTTGAAATTGCACCAGAACAAGTCCGCGATTTTCTAAAAGAATGCCTTCAGGAAGAACATCTATCATCAGCACAAGAAAGCTGGATTAGAGGGATTTTGACAAATTGCCTTCACCCGTTTTTAGATAGGTTACTCATATAGAAAAAATCCTACCTTGTCTATGCATGGTAGGATTTATGTATCTCCAAAGATGTACTGGTAAAGTTGGACGACTTTCTGAAAACACTGCGTGTCCATTCTTGTTATTTTTTGAGCATTTCGCATCCGAAAATCAAAGGTATATAGTTGAAATGGATTGACAGCACCATCTACCTTGTCCGACGAGACAGGAACGAGCAAGCCTTTTTCTGCCAAACGTTGTTGGCCATGAGTGATGGGACAGACAGCTACAAAACCAGTTTGCAAAGCGTATTCTCTCCTAGAAACAACCAAGGCAGGTCGCCTTTTCTGAATCTCCCGACCAACTGATGGATCAAAGTCCAGCCAAATGATATCCTGCTTTTCAGGAATATAGTCAGATTTCGTTACCAAGTGACCTTACCCCTTCAAAATCATTTGTCATTCTCAAATCAGTAATCCCATCAAAAGGATCTTTTAGTTTTGGAGCTAAGACAATGACTCCGTCAATCCCTTTGTAGACAACCATTTCTTGACCTTCTGACATACCCAAATTTTTAGGAATGGTCACAGTGAGCGAATTCCCCACCTTCCGAGTCTTTACTGTATTCATTGCTCTACCTCCACGATTTAGTATACACTAAGTATATACTTGAAAGCAAAAAAAGTCAAGTAAATCGTGAATGGTATCAAGGATGTGTCGGACCTATACTATTTGTCATTTATTGTGGTCAAAGCCTGTGCAAAAGTTCCTAATTTATGATAGAATAGATGGTAGGAAAGAAAACGTTTTTACTACGTTTTTCAGTCGGAAAGGGAAATTTATGGCTACAATTCAATGGTTCCCGGGCCACATGTCTAAGGCTCGGCGACAAGTTCAGGAGAATCTAAAATTTGTTGATTTTGTGACGATTTTGGTGGATGCTCGCTTACCTCTATCTAGTCAAAATCCTATGTTAAACAAGATTGTTGGCGATAAACCAAAGCTTTTGATTTTGAATAAGGCAGATCTTGCTGACCCCGCAATGACCAAAGAATGGCGCCAGTACTTTGAATCACAGGGAATCCAAACTCTGGCTATCAACTCCAAAGAGCAAGTGACTGTAAAAGTTGTGACAGATGCCGCTAAAAAGCTCATGGCTGATAAGATTGCACGCCAGAAAGAACGTGGTATCAAGATCGAAACCCTGCGGACCATGATTATCGGAATTCCAAATGCCGGCAAGTCAACTCTTATGAACCGCTTGGCTGGTAAGAAAATCGCAGTTGTCGGCAACAAACCAGGTGTGACCAAGGGGCAACAATGGCTTAAAACCAATAAAGACCTGGAAATCTTGGATACACCAGGAATTCTCTGGCCTAAGTTCGAAGATGAAACTGTCGCTCTCAAACTAGCCCTAACAGGTGCTATCAAAGACCAGTTGCTTCCTATGGATGAGGTGACCATTTTTGGTCTCAATTATTTCAAAAAACATTATCCAGAAAAGCTAGCTGAACGCTTCAAACAAATGAAAATTGAAGAAGAAGCACCTGTTATCATCATGGATATGACACGTGCTCTCGGTTTCCGAGATGATTACGACCGCTTTTACAGTCTCTTCGTGAAGGAAGTTCGTGATGGCAAACTTGGTAACTATACCTTAGATACATTGGACGACATCGATGACGACGATTAAAGAAATCAAAGGACTTCTTGCGACTGTCAAAGAATTAGACAATCCTCTTTTTCTGGAATTCGAAAAGGATACTCGTTCTGGAGTTCAAAAGGAAATCAGCAAGCGTAAAAAAGCCATCCAGGCTGAACTGGATGAGGATCTTCGTTTGGAATCCATGCTTTCCTATGAAAAAGAGCTTTATAAACAAGGAGTGACCTTAATAGCAGGTGTTGACGAGGTCGGCCGTGGTCCTCTGGCTGGACCTGTAGTTGCTGCAGCCGTTATTTTACCAAAAAATTGTAAGATTAGAGGCCTCAACGATAGCAAGAAGATCCCTAAAAAGAAACATTTGGAAATTTATCATGCTGTTCAAGATCAAGCCTTGGCAATCGGAATTGGTATCATGGATAATCACATCATTGACCAAGTCAATATCTATGAAGCGACCAAACTGGCCATGAAAGAAGCAATCTCCCAGCTCAGTCCGCAGCCTAAGCACCTCTTGATAGATGCCATGAAACTGGAGTTACCAATTTCACAAACCTCCATTATCAAAGGAGATGCCAACTCCCTCTCAATCGCAGCCGCATCTATAGTGGCCAAGGTGACACGGGATAATATTATGAAGGACTATGATAATCAATACCCCGGCTATGACTTCACGGCTAATGCAGGATATGGAACAGCTAAACATCTAGACGGACTCAAGAAACTAGGTGTCACCCCAATTCACCGAACCAGTTTTGAACCCGTTAAATCATTGGTTGCAGAAGAGAAAGAAAGTTTAAGTTAGAAGGAATGAATGATTATGGAGGAACAGTCAGAGATACTCCGCTCCAAGAAGGAATTTGCCTTCGCCTCAAGCACAATATTATCCCAAGTTGGACGAGGGGTCATTGTCGGTCTCGTCGTCGGACTAATCGTCGGATCCTTTCGGTTTTCAATCGAAAAAGGCTTCCACCTGATACAAGGACTCTATCAAGATCAAGCGCACCTGGTGCGCAATCTTTTTATCATTGGTCTATTTTATTTAATTGTTAGCTGGCTCAGTGCGAAATTAACTCGATCGGAAAAAGACATCAAGGGTTCTGGAATCCCTCAAGTCGAAGCTGAACTAAAAGGTCTCATGACTCTCAACTGGTGGGGCATTCTCTGGAAAAAATATATTTTAGGTATTCTTGCAATTGCCAGTGGACTTATGTTAGGACGAGAAGGGCCAAGTATTCAACTTGGAGCGGTCGGTGGTAAAGGTATTGCCAAGTGGCTCAAATCTAGTCCAGTAGAGGAACGTTCCCTGATCGCCAGTGGAGCTGCTGCAGGTTTAGCCGCTGCCTTTAATGCACCAATCGCAGGTCTCCTCTTTGTTGTAGAGGAAGTCTATCATCATTTTTCACGCTTTTTCTGGGTCTCAACTCTAGCAGCCAGTCTCGTAGCAAACTTTGTTTCTCTGCTCATATTTGGCTTAACACCCGTACTGGATATGCCAGACAACATTCCTCTCATGACCCTAGACCAGTATTGGATTTACCTCCTTATGGGAGTTTTTCTCGGGCTCTCTGGTTTTCTCTATGAGAAGGCTGTACTCAATGTTGGTCGAATTTATGACTGGATTGGTCAAAAAATTCATTTGGATAAAGCTTATTTTCCAATCCTATCCTTTATCCTTATCATACCAGTCGGGATTTTCTTACCTCAAATTCTCGGTGGTGGAAATCAGGTCGTTCTTTCTTTGACTGAGCAAGATTTTAGTTTCCAAGTTCTATTAGCTTACTTTTTGATCCGTTTTGTTTGGAGCATGATTAGCTATGGAAGTGGCCTCCCAGGAGGAATTTTCCTACCAATTCTGGCGCTAGGTTCCTTACTTGGTGCCCTAGTTGGTGTCATTTGTGTCAATCTTGGGCTTGTCAGTCAGGAACAATTCCCTATATTTGTCATTCTGGGAATGAGTGGCTACTTTGGGGCAATTTCCAAGGCTCCCTTAACTGCCATGATCCTCGTAACTGAGATGGTTGGAGATATTCGCAACCTCATGCCACTTGGATTGGTAACCCTAGTTGCCTATATCATCATGGATTTACTTAAAGGTGCGCCAGTCTATGAGGCCATGCTAGAAAAAATGCTGCCAGAAGAAGCAACAGACGAAGGAGAAGTCACCCTCATTGAAATCCCTGTATCAGATAAAATCGCTGGAAAACAGGTTCACGAACTAAATTTGCCACATAACGTACTCATCACTACCCAAGTACATAATGGCAAAAGCCAAACAGTTCACGGTTCAACCAGAATGTATCTGGGTGATATGATTCACCTGGTGATTCCAAAAAGTGAAATTGGGAAAGTCAAAGATTTGTTGTTGTAGGGTTGATTTACATAATTTATATTATGTAAGGATTTTGATTAAACACATTAGAAAGCCGATTCTCAGTAATGAGATCGGTTATTTTTTGCAGATAAGATATTTCACATACAAATAATTGAACTTTGGTAAAAATAAGACTACAATTAAGTTAGAAATGATAAACCATAAAGCTAGAAAGGAGTTTACTGTATCGAATCTGTACAGTAAGATTGAAATCATGAAAAAGAAAACAATAGCAATTATACAATGTATTTTGTATCTCATAGCTCCTTATATAGCTCTTCAGTTATGTAGAATGAACAGAAGTTTCGTTACTGATAATCTCTTTTTTATTTTCCTTATTCTGCTGACTATTTCATTCTGGTTTAGTATTTGGAAACTAGAAAAAGCACTAGATAATGATTCACAATAGAAAAAAGACTTAGGTCTGTATTTCATAGATCTGAGTCTTTTTTTCTATTTTATCCCTTTCTTTAAAAGCTCCTATAACATCTTTCCGAAAAACTATAATTTTCTTGAAAAATATATAAGTCTATGCTATACTACTGGTAGACTTAATTATGGAGAAAATGCATGAAACGTGAGATTTTACTGGAACGAATCGACAAACTAAAACAAATCATGCCTTGGTATGTTCTGGAATACTACCAATCAAAGCTTGCTGTTCCCTACAGTTTTACAACCTTGTACGAATACCTCAAGGAATACGATCGATTTTTTAGCTGGGTTTTGGAGTCTGGTATTTCAAATGTTGATAAAATGTCCGACATTCCTTTATCGGTCTTGGAAAATATGTCTAAAAAAGACATGGAATCCTTTATCCTATACCTACGAGAACGACCTTTGCTGAATGCTAATACAACCAAGCAAGGTGTCTCTCAGACGACCATCAATCGGACCTTGTCAGCACTTTCCAGTCTTTACAAGTATTTGACCGAGGAGGTTGAAAACGAACAGGGTGAGCCTTATTTCTATCGTAATGTAATGAAGAAAGTTTCAACCAAGAAAAAGAAAGAAACTCTTGCTGCCAGAGCTGAAAATATCAAGCAAAAACTCTTTCTAGGTGATGAAACTGAAGGTTTTCTAACTTATATCGACCAGGAGTACCCACAACAGCTCTCAAATCGCGCTCTCTCGTCATTTAATAAGAATAAAGAACGTGATTTAGCCATTATTGCCCTTCTCTTGGCGTCTGGTGTCCGCCTATCTGAAGCTGTTAATCTGGATCTAAGAGACCTTAATCTAAAAATGATGGTCATTGATGTCACTCGAAAAGGGGGGAAACGTGATTCTGTCAATGTCGCAGCCTTTGCTAAGCCTTACCTAGAGAATTATCTAGCCATTCGAAATCAACGCTATAAGACGGAAAAGACAGATACAGCTCTCTTTCTGACCTTATATCGTGGTGTTCCCAATCGTATCGATGCTTCCAGCGTTGAGAAAATGGTTGCTAAGTACTCTGAGGACTTCAAAGTGCGTGTAACTCCCCATAAACTACGCCATACTCTGGCAACTAGGCTCTATGATGCGACTAAATCTCAAGTTTTGGTCAGCCATCAGCTAGGACATGCCAGCACGCAAGTCACTGACCTCTATACCCATATCGTCAATGATGAACAAAAGAATGCTTTGGATAGCTTATAAAATACATAAAATTATTTATGTAAAATATCGCTCATAAAAAGAAGCTGCTAAAACAAGCAACTTCTTTTTGATTTATTCTACTACTGCTTCAGCGATTTCTTCACGACTAATACCAGCAAAGTAGCGTGTGATGTCAATAGTTTCTAAAGCTTTAAGGACATCTTCACGTTCGTATTTCACTCCACGAAGGACATCTTCTACAGCTGCAACGTCCTCGATACCAAAGAAGTCACCGTAAATCTTGATATCTTGGATTTTTGATTCAATGACGTTGGCAAAAACTTCAACCTTACCACTAGTGAATTTTGTTCCACGACGGACGTTAAATTCAGGTGATTTACCGTAGTTCCAGTCCCAAGTACCGAACTTGGTCTCCTTGATATGGTTGATTTCAGCCAATTCTTCCTCAGAAAAAACGTATTCAGACATTTCTGGGTACTCTTTTTTCATGTATTCCAATAGCAAATCACGGAATTCTTCAACTGTGATTTTTTCTGGTAATTCATTAACAATATTGGTTACACGGGCACGAACGGATTTCACACCTTTTGATTCAAATTTATCTTTTGAAACCTTGAGGGCGTTAGCAAGGACTGATAAATCAACGTCAAATAACAAGCAACCGTGGTGCATGATACGCCCATTGATATAGGCTTGGGCATTGCCACAGAATTTTTTTCCATCAATCTCAAGGTCATTACGCCCTGTAAATTCAGCTTTAACACCGAGTTGAGCTAAGGTATTGATAACTGGAGTTGAGAAGCTCTTGAAGTCAAAGGCCTTGTTTTCATCTTCTTTTGAAATAATGGTGTAGTTGAGGTTGTTTAGATCGTGGTAAACAGCTCCACCACCACTGATACGACGGACTACCTCAATACCATTTTCTCGAACATAATCACGGTTAATTTCTTCGATAGTGTTCTGGTGACGACCAACAATGATAGAAGGTTTGTTAATCCAAAGAAGGAAGATTTGATCCTCATCTAGTAAGTGTTTAAAGGCATATTCTTCCAAGGCGATATTAAAAGCAGTGTCGTTTGAATGATTGATAATATATTTCATAGTGTTTCCAAAAATTTAGTTTTTAAAATCTGTTCATAGCAATCAAATTTTCTAAAGTGGTAAAAAGAAATGTAACGTGTTATCGTTACATTTCTCGGAAAAAATTGAGACAAGAGGAAGAGGCTCAATTTTTAGACATGGAACTCTAATAGAGGTCGCTGCCGTCCGTACTACTTTAAGAAAATTTAGTTGAAAAACTTATTTATTTTTTCTTAGGTGAATGGATGGCCATTCCTAGAACATCCGCAAATGCTTCGTACATCACTTCAGAGTAAGTTGGGTGTCCGTGGATAGTCTTCAACATTTCTTCAACAGTGATTTCCATTTCGATAATGCTTGACGCTTCGTTGATCAATTCTGCAGCTGCAGGACCGATGATGTGTACACCAAGGATTTCCCCGTATTTTTTATCTGCAATGACTTTTACGAAACCTTGAGCCGCATCTGATGCAATGGCACGACCGTTAGCAGCAAAGTTGAATTTACCGATGGCTATATCGTATTTCTCACGAGCTTGTTCTTCAGTCAAACCTACTGCTGCTACTTCAGGAAGAGTATAGATGGCTGCAGGAGTCAAGTTCAATTTGGCAACAGCATGATTTCCTTTGAGGGCATTTTCAGCAGCAATTTCACCCATGCGGAAGGCTGCGTGGGCCAACATCTTCGTACCGTTGATGTCACCTGGTGCGTAGATTCCAGGAACAGAAGTTTCCATGTATTCGTTGACCTTGATACGTCCACGATCCAATTCAAACTCAACATCACCAATTCCTTCAAGGTCTGGTACACGACCGATTGAAAGAAGAGCTTTGCTTGCGATGATATCGTCTTTTCCTTCAACCTTGATACGAAGTTGACCATTTTCTTCGATGATTTCTTGCAATTTTGTACCTGTTAAGATAGTCATACCTTTGCGTTCCAAAATCAAGCGAAGATTCTTAGAAACTTCCGCATCCATAGCTGGAACGATACGGTCCATCATTTCAATAACAGTCACTTTTGAACCAAATGTCATGAAGGCTTGACCGAGTTCAATACCGACAACGCCACCACCGATGATTACGAGGCTCTCTGGAACTTCGTTCATTTCAAGAATGTCATCACTGGTCATGACAAGTGGAGATTCCATACCAGGAACGTTAATCTTGCTGACTTTTGAACCACCGGCAAGGATAATTTTCTTGGTTTCAAGCAATTCAGAACCATTTACCAAGACATTCTTGTCTTTAGTGATCGTACCAACACCCTTATGAACAGTAACTCCGTAGCTACGAAGAAGACCCGCAACACCGCCTACCAAGGTATTGACAACCTTAGACTTAGTTTCAAGGAGTTTGTCCATATCTACAGTGAAGTTTGGATTTTCGATGACGATACCACGATTTGCTGCATGACCGATATTTTCGATGATTTCAGCGTTGTGAAGGTAGGTCTTAGTTGGGATACAGCCACGGTTCAAGCAGGTTCCACCGAGTTCAGATTTCTCAACAAGGGCAACTTTACCACCAAGTTGGGCAGCTTTAATGGCTGCAACATAACCAGCAGGACCCCCACCAATCACAACGATATCAAAGGCATCATCGCTCTTACCATCGTCGTTTGAAGCACTAGCTGCAGGTGCAGGTTTTGATTCTGGCGCAGCCGCTCCAGTTGTTGGGATATTTTCCCCTTCTTCCCCAAGGTAACCGATAACTTCAGTTACTGGAACAGTTTCACCATCTCCTTTGAGGATGGCAATCAAGTATCCATCTTCTTCGGCTTCCAATTCCATGCTGACTTTGTCAGTCATGATTTCCAAAAGGATTTCTCCTTCTTTTACAAATTCTCCGACTTTCTTATTCCATTGGACGATTTGTCCTTCTGTCATATCCACGCCGGCTTTTGGCATAATTACTTCTAAGGCCATGTCTTACTTCCTTTATCTATATCTCTAAAAATAAATACTGTATTTTTAAACCAACATTGAGATTGGGTTCTCAATTAAGGCTTTCAAGTCTTTCATAAACTTAGCACCAGCCATACCATCTACAACACGGTGGTCAATGGTTAATCCTAGGCTCATGATAGGGCGAATGACAATCTCACCATTGACAACTACAGGTTTCTCTACTGTTGAGCTCACCCCGAGGATTGCTGAGTTTGGTTGGTTAATAATAGGACCAAAGGACTGAACGCCAAACATTCCCAAGTTACTGATTGTGAAGGTTGAATTTTGCAGTTCGCTTGGAGCCAATTTACCATCCAAGGTACGACCAATTACATCCTTAAAGGCAACAACCAACTCTGACAAGCTCATTTTTTCAGCATTGTAAACAACTGGTGTCATCAATCCATTATCCATACCAACCGCCATCGCAAGGTTGACATAGTTATGAGTGATAATGGTCTTGCCATCTTCTGTCAATGAAGCGTTGATGTATGGGTGTTTCATCAATGTTTTCACAACAGCGAGTGATAGAAGGTCTGTTACAGTAGTCTTCTTACCAGTCGCTTCCATAATCGGATCAAGAACCTTCTTACGAAGGGCCAGCATTTCAGTCATATCAACTTCATAGTTGAGTGTGAAGGTTGGCGCAGTTAGGTAGGATTCAACCATACGTTGAGCGATAACCTTACGCATTGGTGTCATTGGAATACGCTCAATCTCACCATAAGGAGTGATATTGTCTGGAACCTCTTCCACTTTTTCGATTTGAGCAGGAGACTTGATGGTGTCGTTTTCGATATTTTCAGGAAGCAAGGCCAAAACGTCCTTCTTCATAATCTTACCACGATGACCCGTTCCTTGGATTTCCTGCCAAGCAATGTTATGTTCGAGGGCAATTCGTTTTGCAAGTGGCGAAATGCGAACCACATTTGTGTCTTTATAAGTTTCCACGTCTTCTTTGTGGACACGACCGTTTGCACCTGAGCCAGAAACGTCGTAGAGGTTGATCCCTAGATCATCCGCTAACTTTCTAGCCGCAGGAGTCGCTCTTAGCTTGTCATCAGCCATGACCTCTCCAATTCTAATTATGATACAAAGGGCGTTTAAAAGCGACCGAAAAATAGGAAATCAACGCAGACTTCGATGAAGTCAAGGAGATTTATCTTTTTTCCGAGCTTTTAGCCCGTATTCAACTCTACAAGTAACTTGGACACGAAACATGTCTCAAGTTACTACGGTTGCCGCTATTAGGCGGCCAACCTAGTAGACTTACTAATTCATTCGTCGAATATTATCGATTCGACTCACTCATGTCTCAACTTTATATATAACTTGGATACAAAACATATTTCAAGTTATTAAAATTAAAAATCTCTAGAATATTACATAATTTAATTTATGCAGTATTATTCTTTGTTGTAAGTTTTTCGGATTGCATCTTTGATGCTTTCAACTGTTGGAATCATTGCATTTTCTAGATTTTGTGCGTAAGGCATTGGCACATCTTCTCCGGCGCAACGGCGGATTGGTGCATCTAGATAGTCAAATGCTTCTGACTCTGAAATAATTGCTGAAATCTCCCCGATATAGCCACTTGTTTTGTGAGCGTCGTTGACAAGCACCACCTTACCAGTCTTCTTCACTGAGTTAATGATGATATCCTTATCAAGTGGAACGAGGGTACGTGGGTCCACAATTTCAACTGAAATTCCTTCTTCAGCTAATTCTTCAGCAGCTTGAACCACACGGCGAAGCATTTTTCCATAAGTAACGACTGTTACATCTGTACCTTCACGTTTGATTTCGCCAACTCCAAGTGGGATTGTGTAGTCTGGATCAACTGGCACTTCCCCTTTTTGGTTAAATTCTGACTTGTATTCAAGGATGATAACTGGGTTGTTATCACGGATAGAAGACTTGAGCAGTCCTTTCATGTCAGCAGGTGTACCTGGAGCTACAACCTTGAGACCAGGGATGTGTGTAAACCAAGACTCTAGAGACTGAGAGTGCTGAGCTGCAGAACCAACTCCGTTACCAGCTGCACATCGGACAGTCATTGGAACCTGACCTTTCCCACCAAACATATAACGTGTTTTAGCAGCTTGGTTGACGATATTGTCCATGGCAATGACCGAGAAGTCCATGAAGGTCATATCAACGATTGGGCGAAGTCCCGTCATAGCTGCTCCTGCTGCTGCTCCCGAGATGGCAGCTTCAGAAATCGGACAGTCACGAACACGTTCTGGGCCAAATTCTTCGAGCATTCCAACAGAAGTACCGAAGTCTCCTCCGAAGACACCGACGTCTTCTCCCATCAAGAATACATTTTCATCGCGACGCATTTCCTCAGACATAGCAAGGATAATGGTGTCACGGAACGACATTGTTTTTGTTTCCATTTTATCTCTTTCTCCTTAGTCTGCGTAAATATCTTCAAATGCTGATTCTAGTGGTGGGAATGGGCTTTCTTCCGCAAATTTAACAGAAGCTTCTACTGCTTCCTTGACTTGCGCTTGGATTTCTTCCAATTCTTCGGCACTCGCAATGTTGTTCTCAACGAGGTAGTTACGAAGGTTTTCGATTGGGTCTTTTTGTTTCCACAATTCCACTTCTTCACGGGTACGATATTTACCAGGGTCAGATGATGAGTGGCCAAGCCAGCGATAGGTTACACTTTCGATCAAGACTGGGCCATTACCAGCACGAACATGGTCTACGGCTTTCTTAAATCCTTCATAGACATCGATGACATTGTTTCCATCTTCGATAAACATTCCAGGAATTCCATAAGCAGCGCTACGTTGATGGATATGTTCCACATTGGTCATTTTCTTGATATCCGCAGAAATCCCATAACCGTTGTTAATGCAGTAGAAAATAACAGGAAGTTTCCAAATAGAAGCCATGTTGACTGCTTCGTGGAAGACGCCTTCATTAGTCGCACCATCTCCAAAGAAGCAGACGACGATTTTTCCAGTGTTTTGCATTTGCTGACTGAGAGCTGCGCCAACAGCGATTCCCATACCACCACCTACGATACCATTGGCACCGAGGTTCCCAGCATTCAGGTCAGCGATGTGCATAGAACCACCTTTTCCTTTACAGGTTCCAGTGTATTTTCCAAGGATTTCAGCCATCATTCCGTTAAGGTCAATCCCTTTGGCAATAGCCTGTCCATGACCACGGTGGTTTGAGGTAATCAGATCATCTGGGTTGAGAGCTAACATAGCCCCCACGTTGGCTGCTTCTTCACCAACAGAAAAGTGAGTCATACCGGGAACTTTCCCCTTTTTCACTAATTGTGCAATTTTTAAGTCCATACGACGGATTTCTTCCATCTTACGGAACATTTCTAGCAAAAGATTTTTATCTAAAGTTGACATCTTCTTGCCTTTCTAACTTTGTTCTTACTTTATTATTTTACCGTTTTTAGAAAGCACTGTCAAAGTATATGACCGATAAAATTTCACAAGGTAAAAAAATAAATCCCCGTTTTAACAGGAATTTTCTTTAGTTAGAGTATTTTTTCACAAAGTTATTTTTCAGGATATTTTCTAAAAATTAGCTCAACCTTTTCATTATGGATTTCAAACGCCATTGATACAAACAACCAGAAACAATCAAGCTGGCAATTAACCCAATCCAGTAGGCATATGCCCCTAAGTCAGTTGCCTGATCTAGTAGATATCCTAGAGGTATCGCTACTCCCCAATATCCGATTAGGCCAAGATAGAAAGGAACGATAGTGTCCTTATACCCTCTTAAAATTCCTTGGAGCGGAGCCGCAAAGGTATCAGCTAACTGGAAAAAGAGACTGTAGGTCAGGAAAACAGCAGTTGTTTCAATGAACTGAGGGTCATTTCCATATAAACTTGCTACACGATCTCTAAAAATGTAGAGAAAAGACAGGGTAAGACCTGCAAAAATAAGGGCGGTTACCCTCCCCAGACGAGCATAGATTTTTGCATCCTCAAAACGTTTAGCCCCCACCTCGTAAGACACAACAATTGCCATAGCAGAGGAAATACTCATGGGAAAAGCGTACATGAGACTCGAAAAGTTCATAGCTGACTGATGACTTGCGATGATGAGCGATGAAAACTTAGCCATGATTAGTCCCACCACGGAGAAAATAGCTACTTCAGCAAATACGGTTCCTCCGATTGGTAGACCTAATCGAACACCTTCCTTGATTTTGTCTATATTGAGTGGAATCCGTTTTTCAAGATGTAGCGCTTTTAACCTTTCCTGTTTGAACAAAACAAGAAGAGAAATCCCCAACAAAACCCAATAGGCTAGCGAAGTTCCTAGCCCTGCTCCTGCACCACCAAGCTCAGGAAAACCAAGGGCTCCATAAATCAAAAGATAGTTAAAACCACTATTGAGCGGAAGTAACAAAAGCATGAGGTACATAGATAGCTTGGTCAATCCAAGAGAATCCAACAAAGAGCGAATGACACTAAAAAGCAACAAGGGAATAATCCCGATAGACAGGTACCAAAGATAAGAAACTGCAACCACCGCCACCTGAGATTCTAGTCCGATATGATTTAAGACAGGCGGTGCTAAGAATACTACCATGCCAAGCAAGAGCAAAGACAGTCCGAAAGCTAAATAGATGAATTGGTAAAAATCAGATGCCACTTCTTCCTTTTTGCCCCGTCCCAGATGATGGCCTATGATGGGAACCATGGCCGAAACAATCCCTGTTAAAAAAGTAAAGAAAGGATTCCATAGACTCGTTGCAGTCGATACACCAGCCAAGTCCATAGTATTGTACTGCCCAGTCATGGTTGTATCAACAAAAGAGGCAGAATAATTGGCAAACTGATAAATTAGGATAGGAAAAAATATCTTAAGAAATAAGACAAACTTATCTTTAAATTGATGGGTTGGATACATATACGCTCTCTATTCTTATAGTTTATAGAGCAGAGTCCCATCTAGTTTTGGTAGACGATTTGTCCTTTACAGATAGTATACTTGACCTGCCCTTTTAAAGTTTCCCCGATAAATGGAGAATTAGCTGATTTTGAAGCGAAGTTTGGACCAACAGTCCGATCAGCCTTGTCATCAAAGATAGTGATATCCGCTGGACCATTTTCAGCCAAGTAGCCTGCTTTAAAGTTGTAAAGTTTGGCTGGATTGACAGTCATTTTTTCTAGTAATTCCATCAAGCTTAGTTCACCAGCTTCCACCAAATAAGTCAAACCAAGAGAAAGAGAGGTTTCCAAACCTGTCATACCAGATGGCGCTTTGGTGATATCTTCTACATTTTTCTCATCTGCATGGTGAGGCGCGTGATCAGTCGCGATAACTGTGATAACACCTGACTTGAGACCTTCGATAACAGCACGACGGTCTGATTCCAAACGAAGCGGCGGATTCATTTTGGCATTGCTTCCTTGTGTCAAGAGGAGTGCTTCAGTCTTAGAGAAATGCTGTGGCGCTACTTCTGCTGTGACTTGTGCTCCCAAACCTTGAGCGAATTCCACTACCTTGACACTTTCTTCCTTAGACAAATGCTGGATGTGAACATGGGCCTTAGTTGCATAGGCAATCATGACATCACGCGCAATCATAGCGTATTCTGCTACCCCTGTCGCACCACAGATCTTGAAGTGGTCTTTAGCGATGTTTTCGTTAAAGCCAAGAATGCCGTTCAAGCCGGGATCTTCCTCGTGTAGACAAACAAAGGTACCAAGTTTTTTAGCAGTTTCCAAGGCTTCTTTGAGAACTTTGCTGCTTTCAAGCGGGATACCGTCATCTGAGAAACCAACCGCACCTGCTTCTAAAAGCGCCTTAAAGTCAGTCAAGTCTTTACCATTAAAGTTCTTGGTAATAGTTGCAACCGTTTTGACGTTAATCTTTTCCTTGGCAGCAGACTGGAGAACTTCTTGCAAAGTCTCTACGTCTGAGATGGTTGGATTGGTATTAGCCATCATGACAACCGTTGTAAAACCACCTGCAGCGGCTGCTAGAGAACCAGTATGGATATCCTCCTTGTGGGTCTGACCAGGTTCACGGAAATGAACATGGATATCGACTAGTCCAGGCGCAACTACAAGACCAGTAGCATCAATTAGCTCTGCTCCTTCTTCCTTGATTTCGGCAGCTATTTTGACAATTTTCCCATCTTGCACTAAAACATCACACACTTGATCCAAACCAGACTTGGGATCCATTACACGACCATTTTTGATAAGTAGCATCTGCTTTCTCCTTTATTCATAGAAATCAACTTGGGTATCCAATAATTTGTCCCCATCATAAACAAACTTGGCTGAAAAGAAGGGTTTATCTTCTAAAAGCCACTCAACAAAGGTGTGGTCACCCTCCCAAGTTGGCTTGCTCAAAACTTCATCATATGGAACCCATTCTAGCGTCCCCTCATTGCAGTCAATCAACTCACCTTCAAACTCTGTCACCTTAAAAACATAGGTGTACCAGTCTAAATCTGGCGTAAATTCAGGGAAAGTGATAATGCCTTTTAGAACTGGCTTGGCTTTCAGGCCTGTCTCTTCGAGGATTTCACGCGCAGCGCATTCTTGAGGTGTCTCCCCTCGCTCTAGCTTACCACCCACACCAATCCATTTGCCTTCATGGACATCATTAGGCTTCTTATTGCGATGCAGCATGAGCAGTTCTTTTCCGTTATCAATGTAGCAAATCGTCGCTAACTGAGGCATATTCTCTCCTTATCTAAGCCAATCGATTGGCTCTTGTCCTGTCTCTTTTAAGAATGCATTGGCCTTGGAAAAAGGCTTGGAACCCCAAAATCCTCTATAAACCGATAAAGGACTAGGATGGGCTGATTCGATAATCAAGTGGTGTGGATTGGTAACCAAGGACTTCTTCTTGCGTGCATAAGCGCCCCAGAGTACAAAGACTACAGGTCTGTCTAGATGATTGACAACCCGAATCACAGCATCTGTAAATGGCTCCCATATCTGCCCAGCATGACCATTGGCCTGCCCAGCAGGAACCGTCAAGCAAGCATTGAGAAGTAAGACTCCTTGCTCAGCCCAAGACGTTAAATCATGGGACTTCTTAGCTCCGATGTCATCTGACAATTCTTTTAAAATGTTTTGCAAGGACGGCGGAGCTGGGATTGAGTCAGGTACAGAAAAACTCAAGCCCTGCGCCTGACCTGGCCCGTGATAGGGGTCTTGCCCTAGAATCACCACCTTCACTTCTTCAAGTGGTGTAGTCAAGAGAGCCTGAAAAACTTTTTCCTTAGGTGGATAAACAGTTCCCTGAGCATAGACCTGATCCATAAACTGATTGATTTTCCCGAAATAACCCTCAGGTAATTGCTCCTTAATCAAAGCATGCCAAGATGAGTGTTGCATCGCCAGCTCCTTCGTTTTTACTGCTTCTATTATAGCAAAAAGTGGCTATCTAAACCACTTTTTACAGTTTATCCAAACAATCCAGCAAGTCTTGGTAAGAATGAACTTCATAGGTCGGCTGGGCTTGTGTGTGATTTTCGAGGTGATGAGGGTTGTACCAGATAGTGTCAATTCCAGCATTATTACCACCTTGAATGTCAGCAGTTAGGGAATCTCCAATCATCAGCGTCTTTTCTTTGCTAAATCCTGCAATCTGCTGACCGATTTTTTCATAGAATAGTGCATCAGGTTTTTGTGTTTGTAACTGTTCGGAGATAAAAACTTGGTTGAAATAGGGAGCCAGACCAGATTGAGCCAGACGTCCTGTCTGGATGGCAGTAATCCCATTTGTCGCAGCATACAAGTCATAATCTCGTTCGATGAGACTGTCCAAGAGTTCATGAGCACCTGAAAAAGTTTGTCCCTGTTGAGCGAGATAAAATTGGTAACGCTGGGCAAGAAAACTACCTTCTTTCTCCAGTCCAAAATGAGCAAATAAACGAGAAAAGCGCGTGTTAACCAGTTCTTGTTTACTGATTTTCTTTTGCTCCAAGTCTTTCCAGAGAGCCTTGTTCATAGGAATGTAATAGTCTTTATAGGCTTGAATATCCGCAACTCCTTCTTCCTTTAGAAGTTGCGTCAAAGCCACATCCTCAGCAGCATCAAAATCAAGCAAGGTGTGGTCGAGGTCGAAGAGTAGAAATTTGTAGGGCAATTTGAGAGTTTTCCTTTCTAGGTAATCAATAGATTAGGTTATTTCTTCTTATTCTTAGTTTTATTCAACAACATGCCAGCTACAACTGGAGCAACAACAACTCCAACTTGTTCAACAACTTTAAGTATCTTTTTTTGCTCCATATATTTTTTTGTTTCTACACGATTCACACTTATTGCGTTTATAACTTGATGGTAAATCCCTAGTACATGTCTTGCATTTTTTTATTTCGTTCATTCTAACACCTCTGTCTCAATAGAATCTAGTTTATTTGGCAATTTCATTATAGAAGTTTCAATTTTTGGCAATTCTTTTGTCCAGTAATTTGTAGGAGAAGGATCAAGTAAATCAAGTCTCTCTACTAATTCTTGAGAACTGAGATAAGTTTCGTTAATAAATTTCCCAAAGTAATCCAAACTTTTTTGAGCAGCCTGTTTCTCGCCCAACTCATTATAAGCTATTGCCGCTGATAGTGAAACGATATTTACGGCTGCTAATCCATCTCTAATCTCATTCATACGAGCTTCAATTTTATCTGGTTTATCACCTTTGAATAACTTACCCCAAGTAGAATCTGGTTGTTCCTTGATAAAATTTACATTTGATTTTTGACTAAGCATTAAGAGATTTCGACTATCCTCTGCATCTGAAATAACTTGCAGTAACATCATTGTTCTAATGTTTGGATTTGATATCTCTCTAGCCTGCAAAAGTTTCTGTTGACAACTATAGGCTATTGCAAGTCTATCTGACTCCTGTCCTTTTCTAACGTCCTCAATAGCAAATTGTACATTTTGAATCTCTTCTGCAATCTGTGCCATTTGAATTTGCGACGAATAGTCGGCTAAGGCTTTATTTAATTCTGGTGTCAATTTAACAGATTTCAATGGTACATTTCCAATGACTTTATTAGTATTGGTATCTACTAATACCGCCAAGAGAGAGCCATCTTTCTTGGTCATTAATTTTAACACACCTTGAGCAATTGCTTCTCGTTGTTCTGAAGAAAGAATTGCCTGAAAAACCTCTTCAGGTATACTAGATTGGACAACATTGATAAAGGTTGGAGCAGAATATAACATTTTTTCTACTTCAGATAAGATTTTACTTGCATTTTTGACTAATGGTTGGGCTATTTCTGGTAACTTATTAAAAAACGCTGAGGGTTTTAGTTCATAACCGTCAATATCAAGAATATCGAAGTCATTTTCGTCAAAAAATAAAACTTCATCCATAAATTACTACCTCATTATGTTTAAATTATTAGAGATATTATACCATATTAAACAAAATTATGATTTTGATTTTTCTTTAATATTATCTATCAAATCATTTTTACTGGAATCTAACATAAAATAATACTATTCTATACAATTGACAACCTAAATCTTTCAAAATAGAACAATCCTATCTATCGAATACCCTAACTTCATAGATATCCATGCAATTCTAAACCTAGAATTCCTATAAAATAAATGTTTTAGACCTATTCTAAGTTTATGATAGCCTTAAAATTTGATTTTTAAAGGATTCTAAAGCTAGAATGGCTCAAAAATCACGAGAATGAAGCTATTCGAAACTTAGAAGAACATTTTCTAAACCTCATGAGCACTTCAATTAACGTTTCTTACAATTTTTCTGATGAGCTTTGAGTTTTTTAATAGCCCAATCATAGTGACTGGAAGTGCTACTGACAAAGTAGGAGCCTAGACTTGTCCCACCCGTCCACTTATAGATACCTTTGGTAAAGAGTTGGTCATTGCTGAATCCTTCCATCAACTCTAAAATCTCTTTATGCGATTGCTCTAGTAGTCTAGTCGCTTCTTCTAAGGACGTTCTCTGGTGCTTCTTCCAAAAAGCGACATTCATTTCCCCATAAGTTTTCCAATTATAAGGTTCGGGAAGAAAAGGTCTTTCATGACCCTTTTGATTAGAATCTACCCAAGTCAAAAGTAACTGCTGCCATTCATAGAGATGGATCAGGATATCCCGTAGATTTTTATCTCTTTTCCAGTGAGCTTCTTTTTTCTTTTGGTCTTTTGAAAAATCAAAAGGAGTCTGTAGCTCCTCTTCACTTAATTTAGATATAAAGTGATTGAGCTTTTCATAGTTTTCCTTGGAGGCTAGCACCAGCTCCTCTTTTGTTTTTGGTCTAGGCATAGGAGTTCTCCCTTCATTTTCAAGTAGAATAAGCTATTTTCTTACTTCATTATACCATAATCAAAAAGCAGTTCTTCATTTTACGAACAACTGCTTTTACTAACTATTTTTTTATGCTTATAGTCACTACTTTACATATAAATCTCTAAAGCGACCATCCACTTCTGCTATCTGATAGAGCAAGTGGGATAGTTCTTGGTAATCTTCTTTTAAACATGAAAGATGGGCTTGGCCAAATAGAGATGCCAATTCCTCTTTTAATCTTGCCCCTTCTGGATCATACGCTTTTAAGAATTTACTGAGATAGAGATTTCGAACAGCTGCAAGTTTAAAGCTGAAATACTGATGCAATTGTTTTTGCTCGGTATTTAAGCCGTTTTCAGTAACTGCTTTTGCATAGAATTCCAAAACACCGCTTTGACCGTTCAGATATCGGGTCTTTATTATCTTTGCTGTTTCCTGATAGATTTCAGTCTGACTAGGACTCTTGACCTTCTTAAAATTTCCCCACATGGAGTAAGATCCACGCTTATAGTCAATAGTCTCTGCCTTCCAGGCTTCTAATATGTCATTAAAAGCAACCTTCATGCAGGCAAAACCAGCTGGATCATGCAAATAGAGGTGCTGATGATCAATGCCATACACGGTTACGAAGTGATCCACACCATAAAAGATTGTGTGATTGGGATTGTAGGTCAGATGCCCCATATCAAGAGGTCCCAGTACGACAGGTCCATTGGACAGAAACGTTTCCAACTTTCCTTTAACCTCTTCCAAATCTACTTCTGCTCCATCTTTTAGATAGAAATCCTCATAGTCAAACCCAAGTATTTTTAAGGAATGGGAGATGGAAATATCTGGCATTCCATTATCAAAAAATACTAGAGGGTGCTGGTCATCTTCCTTTACGATACTAGCGCCATTGCCCATCGCCATGATTGCCTCTAAGAACTCTGCTTTAAAGTCATAACCATAGGCATCCAGCGCCATTACCAATGAATAGCTATAGCAAAGCGACACATCTCCAAAATACATCTGCATATTCATGCCTCCTTATCTTCTATGGGACTATTATACCGAGAAAACTATTCTCATGCCCCATAAAATCCAAACGAAAATTATGGTATGTTTGATTTATAGACATGAATTTCCACAATAAAAAACTCTGTAGAAGACACTTTCTACAGAGTTCGATTTGCATCTTTATAAAAAGTCAGAAAATGTTCTAGTTCTTAATCACTGGTATCCAGAGTTCCATTTGATAGTCTGGTGACGACATGTCACCTTTGGAATAAACCTCAAAGTCTGGCGCTCCTGAGTGGCGATAGCCTGTTTCAGGGAAAAAGACCTCCAAGACATATTTCCAAGCATTGTGAATGCTAGCTGGTATAGAACCTTTGACTGGTACGATAGCATATTCGGTGGCTGGGACATCTTTGATGAACAGACCTAGCTCTTCTGCTTTCGCTTTATCCACGACATCATAAGCAGCCATATAGTTGATGATTTCACCTTCTTTGACATCCGAGCAGACACCAAAAGATTGGCCACTACCCAAACTTTCTAGGTTTTCAATGCTGTGATGGGCATAGAGATGCTCCCAAGCAGACGGGCATTTGCTATTGTCAATAGCTTCCAATAGGACGCCTGCCACGGTAAAAGCTGGTTTCTTTTGAATTTTGATATCCATGTTCTTTCCTCCTGTGATTTTTAAGGATAATTGAAGTCTAGGAAAGATCCGATAAGGTTTTCCATTTCGAACTTCTGAGGGGGTTGCCCCATGGAATTTCTTAAAGGCAGCACTAAAAGCATCCGCAGAGTCATAGCCGTATTTCAACGCTATGTCAATAACTTTCCCAGAGCCTTCCCGCAAGTCTGTCACAGCCTCTGACAGCCTGCGATTGCGCAAGTATTCTGCCAAGGTCATATCTGCCAGGATAGAAAATAGCCTGCTAAAAAGAGGGTAAGAATAGCCCGATAGCTGCTGAAATCTTTTCATATCCACTTCTTCAGTCAGGTGCTGCTCCAAATAATCCATGGTTTGATTGAATTGATGCATCATATTCTTCTTTTCTTACCTCCATAAGATACAAAGGTCGTTAAAAGCAAAGTGAAAATAGGAAAATTAACGTGGTTCTTCTGATTCTAGGCAATTTTTTCTTTTTCGCATAGCTTTTCGTCCGTGTTCAATTCTATCTATATTCTAACAAATACAAGATACTTCCACCCTAGAATTTTTGTACGAGATTTAAAGGTGTAAATTCTATAACTTATCTTTTAATTTCTCAACAAAGAGATAGGCTGCAGGGCAGGTCAAGGTATTCTTAATCGTCAAATGATTAATTTGATGGATCTTTTTCCGGTCTGTATGGGGGAACTCACGACAGGCCTTGGGACGAACGTCGTAGATTGAGCAGAGATTATCTCCTCCTAGAAAGGGGCAAGGCATGGATTTGAAAACCTTGTCCCCATCTTCATCCACCTGCAGAAATTCCGCTTCAAAAGCCGGTAATTTCATCTTAAAGTACTTAGCAATACGGGTGATGTCTGCCTCTTTAAAGTCTGGTCCCAAAGTCTTGCAACAGTTAGCACAGGCAGTACAATCTATCTCAGCAAAAACTTCTTGGTGGATCTGCTGAGCTATCTTATCTAGATTCTTTGGTGGCTTTTTCTTTAGATTAGCTAACACTTTACGATGCTCCTTCTGCTTTTGCAGTGCTAATTGATGGTAATACTCAATATCAATCTCTTTAGACATAATTTCTTCCTAATACAAGTTTTTAGTCTATTATACCATAAACACTGCCCCCTTTTTGCCCCCTGAACAGAAAAAAGCCCTTCGGATAAAATCCGAGGGGCTTAAAACGTTGTTAAATCAACGATTATTTTTTAAGGTTGTAGAATGATTTCAATCCACGGTATTCAGCTACTTCACCAAGTTGGTCTTCGATACGAAGCAATTGGTTGTATTTAGCGATACGGTCTGTACGTGAAAGTGAACCAGTCTTGATTTGTCCTGCGTTTGTTGCAACTGCGATGTCAGCGATTGTTGAATCTTCAGTTTCACCTGAACGGTGTGATACAACAGCAGTGTAACCAGCTTCTTTCGCCATTTCGATAGCGTCGAAAGTTTCAGTAAGAGTACCGATTTGGTTAACTTTGATAAGGATTGAGTTAGCAGCACCTTCTGCAATACCTTTTTCAAGGTAAGAAGTGTTTGTTACGAAGAAGTCGTCACCAACCAATTGAACTTTACCACCAAGACGTTCAGTAAGAGCTTTCCAACCGTCCCAGTCGTTTTCATCCATACCATCTTCGATAGTGATGATTGGGTATTTGTTTACCAATTCTTCAAGGTAGTCGATTTGTTCTGCAGCAGTACGTACAGCAGCGCCTTCACCTTCGAATTTAGTGTAGTCGTAAACTTTACGTTCTTCATCATAGAATTCTGATGATGCACAGTCAAATCCGATAAAGACATCTTTACCTGGAACATAACCAGCAGCTTCGATAGCAGCAAGGATAGTTTCAACACCGTCTTCAGTTCCTTCGAAACGAGGAGCGAACCCACCTTCGTCACCTACGGCTGTTTCAAGGCCACGAGATTTAAGGATTTTCTTAAGAGCGTGGAAGATTTCAGCACCCCAACGAAGAGCTTCTTTAAATGTAGGTGCACCAGCAGGTACGATCATGAATTCTTGGAAAGCGATTGGAGCGTCAGAGTGAGAACCACCGTTGATGATGTTCATCATTGGAGTTGGAAGAACTTTAGTGTTGAATCCACCAAGGTAGCTGTAAAGTGGGATTTCAAGGTAGTCAGCAGCAGCACGAGCTACAGCGATAGACACACCAAGAATTGCGTTTGCACCCAATTTACCTTTGTTAGGAGTACCGTCAAGTGCGATCATAGCACGGTCGATAGCTTGTTGGTCACGTACATCGTAGCCGATGATAGCTTCAGCGATGATGTTGTTTACGTTGTCAACAGCTTTTTGTGTACCAAGACCACCGTAACGAGATTTGTCACCGTCGCGAAGTTCAACTGCTTCGTGTTCACCAGTAGAAGCTCCTGATGGAACCATACCACGTCCGAAAGCACCTGATTCAGTATAAACTTCTACTTCAAGTGTTGGGTTACCGCGTGAGTCTAGGACTTCGCGAGCGTAAACATCAGTAATAATTGACATTTTTTACTCTCCTTTGAGTTAAATTTTTTACACCTCTATGATACCTTAAAAATAAGCGTTTTTCAAGAAAAAACGTTATCTTTGTGCAAATTTTCCTTAACTTTATAAAGTAATCGCTTTCTTTTGTCTGTTTTATTCTAACTTTTATGATATACTGTTTTCATGACAGATTTATCAAAACAATTACTTGAAAAAGCTCATGGTGGGCCAAAATTAAATCCGGATGAGCAAAGACGCTATCTTGGTACTTTTGAGGAAAGAGTTCTTGGCTACGCTGATATTAATACTGCCAATAGTCCTGAATTAGAACATGGATTTTTTTCTATTTTAGAGGGTTTTCAAGAAAAGGTTGAGGCACTTTTTGTGAAAATTTCACCAAATATCGAGTTTGACAAACAGGTCTTTTACTTAAAACAAGCAAAGGAAAGCAACTGTCAGGCGACTATTGTTTCAGATGATCATATCACCTCTCCTTTTGGTCTTGTCATTCATACAAATGAACCTGTTCAAGTAGACGAAAAGGACCTTAGACTTGCATTCTCAAGCCTCTGGGAAGAGAAAAAGGCAGAGCCACCTAAAAAATCCACCTGGAAAAAATGGTTTGGTTAATGATTTCTCATATTTAATAAACGACCAATATTAGTAGATGTGTGCTCCAAATAGAGACTTGCATTTTTCAGACTGTCTTCCAAAGGTTCACTTTTTTCTAAAATAGAAAAGGCTGCTTGTATATTTTCGAATGGTAGGGAAGGTAAATCCTCGGAAAGACTACCACAAATAGCGATAACTGGAACTCCTTCAGGAGTTCTTTTTGCTACACCAATAGGAGCTTTTCCAACAAAGCTTTGACTGTCCAGTCTGCCTTCTCCAACGATAACCAAGTCGGCCCCTGCAACCTTCTTGTCAAAGTCAATCAAATCTAAGCAAGTGTCAATCCCAGATACGATAGTGGCCTCAGCAAAGGCACAGAGCCCAGCCGCAATCCCACCGCCGGCTCCTGCTCCTTTAAGAGAGAGGGTTGATGGTGAAAATTTTTCATAGAACCGCTGTATAGCCAAATCTACTGTCTCAAACAAAGCAGGATCCAAGCCCTTTTGTTTTCCAAATGTATAGGTCGCTCCTTGAAGACCACATAAAGGGCTCACGACATCTGCTAAAATGCGAATTTTTACATCTTCAGGAATCCTATACAACTTGCTATTTGAAACTAACTCGAACTTAAGCAAAGTCTGACCGCAAGCTGGCAATTCTTTTCCATTCTTATCATAAAAACGATAACCTAAACCAGCAGCGATTCCTATTCCACCGTCATTACTAGCCGTACCACCAACTCCGATATAGATTTCTTTCATCCCTTGATCGATGAGGTAGCAAATCAACTCTCCGATACCACGAGTTTGGATGTGAAGAGGATCTCTTTTTTCTTGCGGAATCTTTCCTAACCCAACCAGGTCAGCCACTTCAAAGAGTGCCCTTTTGTCTTTCTGAAAGTATCGCATTTCTTCTTTAAGACCAAAAGGTCCCGTCACTTCTTGCCATTGTTCTTCGAGGTCAAGAGAATGTCGAATCGCATCTACAGTTCCTTCGCCTCCATCACCAACTGGGCATAGAGAACAAACTACACTAGGAATTGCTTTCTCGAAACCTCTTTTTATAGCTTTGGCGACCTGCTGAGCAGACAAGCTTTCCTTAAATGAATCGGGTGCAATTACAATTTTCATATTTTCCTCTCATTCTAAGAAATCAATCAAAGGAAGAGCTTCTAAAAAATCCCTTTCATCTACATGACAAGCTATCTCGGCTTTTACGACCTCTTTTGCACAAAAGGCTATAGCGTGACCTGCTGACTTTAACATCAAGAGGTCATTGGCACCATCACCGATAGCAATCGTTCTTTCTTTAGGAATTTCTAATTCCATTCTCCATTTCTCAAGAGTAGCTTGTTTTACTTGGGCTGTAACAATTTCACCAACTAATTTACCTGTTAAAAAGCCGTCTTTGACTTCCAACTGGTTAGCAGAGAAATAGGAGATACCAAGGAATTTTGCTAATCTCTCAACTATGGGTGTAAATCCACCAGACACTAGACCGACTAGAATGCCATTTTTTTGAAGTATGGAGATAAATTCTTGAGCATTCTTGGACAGATGAATGGATTTGAAGACAGTATCAAAGACCGAAACTGGAAGACCTTTTAACAAAGCCACTCTCGCTCGTAAACTCCTTTCAAAGTCCAGTTCACCTCGCATTGTCTGGCTTGTAATCTGCGATATTTCTTCTTCGCAACCTGCTTCTCTTCCTAAAAGATCAATCACCTCTTCTGCTATCAGGGTGCCGTCAACGTCCATGACACACAAGCCTTTTACTTGAGACATAAGCTTTCCTTTCTAAACAGCCCAAAAATCGTATGAAAGAATCATACGATTTTATCTATTAGTTGACTAAACTATGGTACAAGTCCAGGTAAGATTTGCAGGCTGTATCCCATGAGAAATCGCATTCCATAGCTTGTTTTTGTAGATTTCTCCAAACGTCTGGCTGGTACTTATAAACATCCAAGGCTGTTTGGAAACTCCAGTTAAGCCAGTATGGTGTTAAATTATCAAAGCTAAATCCAGTTCCAGTTCCTTCGATCGGATTGAAGGATTGAACTGTATCACGCAAACCACCAACCTCATGAACCAATGGTAGAGTTCCATAGCGCATCGCCATCATTTGAGACAAACCACATGGTTCAAAACGACTCGGCATGAGGAAGAGATCACAAGCTGCGTAGATTTCTTGAGCAAGTTTGACGTCAAAAGTGATATTTGCTGATAGTTTGTCTGGATAGACTTGCGCAAACCAGGAGAAGGAATGTTCAAAAGCAGGATCTCCTGTTCCTAAAAGGACTATTTGAACGTCCTCCTGTAAGAAACGATGCAAGCTTTCTACAACGACATCAAAACCTTTTTGGCGTGTCAAACGAGAGACAATCCCAACTAGCGGAACATCTGCTCGCACAGGTAACCCAACTCTCTCTTGCAATTTTGCTTTGTTTTGAGCTTTTCCAGACAAATCTTCCTTATCAAAATGATAGTCTAAAAGTGGGTCTGCTTGAGGATTATAAAGATCTGCGTCAATACCATTGACAATACCTGAAACCTTACCTGACTCCATGCGAAGAATCTGATCCAAACCGCAACCAAACTGACTGGTCATAATCTCATGTGCATAGCTAGGGGAAACGGTTGAGACACGATCCGCGTAGAGAATACCTGCTTTCATCCAGTTAAGGCAATCATTCCAGCGAAGGGTACCATCAGCATAGCGTTCAAATCCAACACCGAACAAATCCCACAATATTCCTTCAGAAAATTGACCTTGAAATTCCAAATTGTGAATGGTTAAAACTGTTCTGATTCCTTGATATGCCTGAATCCAATGGTACTTTTCTTTTAACAAGAAGGGAATCATGGCTGTGTGGTAGTCATGAACATGGAGAAGGTCAGGGATAAAGCCGATGCGTTCCATGGTTTCAAGAGCAGCCAGTTGGAAAAAGGCAAAGCGTTCGCCATCGTCAAAATCACCGTACACATGACCACGGAAGAAATAATACTGATTATCAATGAAGTAGAAAGTAACGCCATTCAAGACCGTTTTCTTAATACCACAGTACTGTCTACGCCATCCTACACTAACTTCAAAGTGGAGAACATCCTCTATCTGGTCACCGAACTTAGCTTCTACCATATCATAATAAGGCAAGAAAACTGCAACTTCGTGCCCCGCTTTTACAAGTGATTTGGGAAGTGCGCCAATGACATCGCCCAAACCACCTGTTTTTGAAAAGGGTACTCCTTCTGCTGCTACAAATAAAATTTTCATGAATAAATGTCCTCTGTTACTGTTTCACCCTTCTTCACTACAACTGGATGTTCTGCCGTTCCTCGAATGACAACACCGTCCGCAACTTCAACGCCCTTGTCCAAGATAGCATATTCAACTTGGGCACCCTCACCAATCACAACTCGAGGAAATAGAATGCTGTCCTTCACCACACTATCTTTGTGAACATAAATGTTACGAGATAGGACTGACTGAACTACTTCACCCTCAATGATACTACCAGAAGCAAACTGAGAAGTACTTACTTTTGAAGTATTCGCATAGTAGGTTGGTTCTTCATTTTTAACTTTTGTATAAATCTTTTGATTTGGTGAGAAAAGTGAGTAGAACTTTTTAGATTCAAGCATATCAATATTTGCTTGATAATAGGATTGAACAGAGTGAATGTTTGCCAAGTATCCTGTGTATTCGTAAGCAAAAGCTCCTTCTTTTACAGCTAAATCGCGGAGAACATAGCGCAACTTTTCAGGATATTCTTTCTGAGCCTCTTCTTCAAGTCGTTCAATCAACCAAGGAGTGTCCACAACAAAGATATCTGTAGACATGTTGAAGAGTTCATCCGTAGATTTGTTATCAAAGAGTTTGTGCGAACGAACATGGTCAGTTTCATCAATTTCCAAGATAGCATTCACATCAGAAATGTCTTTCTTAGGAAGTTTCTTATATACAACTGTAATCGGACCTTTTGTTGTATTATGAAGGTGAAAGACTTGATTCAAATCAATATTCACCAGCACATCGCAGTTAATCGAAACGGTTTGGTTTGAACCTGAACGTCTCAAGTAGGTAAGAAGCTGTTGGTAATACTCTTTTCCAACTGTACTGCTTTCAACACGAGTATTGTAAATTCCCAAATAGTAGTGACTTAGAAGTGTTGACAAGCCCCATTCACGACCTGAACGGATATGGTCGAAAACTGAGCTGATATTATCTTGTTGGAAAATACCAAAGATACTACGAACACCTGCATTTGCAAGACTGGAAAGGGGGAAGTCAATCAAACGGTATTTCCCACCGAAAGGCAAGCTAGCTACCGGACGGTGTTCTGTTAACGTTGACATATCATGAAAACCAACTGTGTTTCCCAAAATGGCTGAATATTTATCAATCTTCATCTGTTGCTACCCCCACTACTTCATTGTATCCTACTACTTGTACTTCGTCAGTTCCGTCAATCTCTACGCCGTCTGCAATAATGGCACCTTCACCAATGATAGCACGTTTAATCTTTGCACCTTTTCCGATAATGGCACCACTCATGATTACAGAATCTACTACTTCAGCCCCCTCACGTACTTGCGCCTCTGTTGAGAGAATGGAATGCTTAACAGTTCCATCCACGAGACAGCCATCCACAACTAAAGAATCTTCTACATGAGCATGTTCTCCAATAAAGTTTGGTGGTGAAATCAAGTTCCGTGAGTAAATCTTCCACTGACGATCACGACTATCCAAAGCGTTGTTTGGATCAATGTATTCCATATTGGCTTCCCAAAGTGACTCAATCGTACCAACGTCTTTCCAGTAACCATTAAATTCATAGGCAAAGACACTTTCACCAGACTCGAGATAGTTAGGGATAACGTTCTTACCAAAATCTGACATATCCACATTGCTCTTTTCAGCAGCAACAAGCATATTGCGAAGCCGTTTCCAGTCAAAAATATAAATTCCCATAGAAGCCTTTGTAGACTTAGGTTGAGCAGGTTTTTCTTCGAATTCAACGATACGGTTATTGGCATCTGTGTTCATGATACCAAAACGGCTAGCTTCTTTTAAAGGGACGTCTAGGACAGCTACTGTCAAACTGGCATTGTTATCCTTATGGGACTGAAGCATGTCATCGTAGTCCATCTTGTAGATGTGGTCACCAGAAAGAATCAAAACATATTCTGGGTTGATACTGTCGATGTAGTCAATGTTTTGGTAGATAGCGTGACTAGTCCCTTCAAACCAACGATTTCCCTCGCTTGCAGAGTAGGGTTGAAGGATAGAAACACCTGTGTTAATACCATCTAGTCCCCAGCTCGAACCATTTCCGATATGATTGTTCAAAGCAAGAGGTTGGTACTGTGTAATCACACCAACATTATGAATCCCAGAGTTTGCACAGTTGGAAAGAGCAAAGTCAATGATACGGTAGCGCCCACCGAATTGCACTGCCGGTTTGGCAATGCTTTGAGTGAGTTTTCCGAGACGTGTTCCTTGCCCGCCCGCAAGGATCAAAGCTAGCATTTCATTCTTCATTTTCTACTCCTTTATAAAGACATGTGAACATTAAAATCGAAAGAAGGTCGGAAGTCAAACTTTTTATAAAAATAATAGGAAATCCATTTCTCTTGTGTTTCAAGTCCAATACAAGTACATCAGTTATTAAAATCTAAAAAATTGTAATCAACAGCCTCTTATTCTTTTTTCTTAGCTGGTTTCAAACGACGCTTGATCTTCCAGATGCTTGCTCCCATAGCAGGCAAGGTAAAGGTCAAAGTCTGCTCGTAATCTTTCCATAAGCCTTCTTGAGTCTGAACTGTTTGATTGTGCTCTTTCCAGACACCTCCCCATTCTTCTAGTTCTGTATTCCAAACTTCTTCGTAAATACCTGCAACAGGTAACCCAATCGTAAAGTCTTTACGTTCAACTGGTGCCATATTAAAGACACAGACTAACATTTCGTCCTTCTTACCCTTACGAATAAAGGAGAGAACACTCTGGTCTCTATTATCCGCATCAATGATTTCAATGCCGTCATAACTGGTATCAATTTCCCAAAGACAGCGATGGTCTTTATAGAATTGATTCAGTTGTGAAGTGAAATGCTTCATCTTGGCATTCATCGGATCTTCTAGATTAGACCATTCTAACTGCTCCTCAGACTTCCACTCGAGAAATTGCCCGTACTCACTACCCATGAACAAGAGTTTCTTACCTGGATGACAAATTTGATAGGTGTAGAGGTTGCGCAGACCAGCGAACTGATTGTAGCGATCTCCCCACATCTTATGCATCATACTCTTTTTGCCATGAACAACTTCATCGTGTGAGAAAGGTAGGAGATAGTTTTCATTGAAAACATACATAAAGCTGAAAGTCACAAGATTAAAGTCATACTTGCGATAAATCGGATCTTCCTCGTAGAAACGGAGAATGTCGTTCATCCAGCCCATATTCCATTTATAGTCAAAGCCAAGGCCGCCCATTTCTTTCATACCAGTAATCTTTGTCGCTGATGAACTTTCTTCTGCAATCATCATGATATCTGGATGAGCTAACTTAATCACTGTATTCAAACGTTGAAGGAAATAATAACCCTCGTAGTTAAGGTTTCCACCGTCTTTGTTTGGAGTCCAAGGAGCATTATCATAATCTAGATACAGCATATTGCTTACTGCATCTACCCGAATGCCATCTAAGTGGTAAAAATCAATCCAGAATTTAATACTTGAAATCAAGAAAGACTGGACCTCATTTTTCCCGAGGTCAAAATTTAGCGCACCCCATCCATAGTTATGAGCCTTGTTGTGGTCTTGGTATTCAAAAGTAGGTGTACCATCATAATATGCCAAGGCATCGTCATTAATAGTAAAATGACCTGGCACCCAGTCTACGATAACACCGATATTATTTATATGACACTCTTCAACGAAATCTTGGAACTCCTCAGGTGTACCATAGGAATGTTCAAAAGCAAAGTAACCCATAAGCTGATAGCCCCAACTCAATCCAAGTGGGTGAGCCATTAAAGGCATAAACTCAATATGTGTATAGTTCATTTCAACCAAATAAGGAATCAACTCCTCCTTCAGCTGTGAAAAACTATAGGGACTACCATCTGGATTTCTCTTCCAAGATCCTGCATGGGCCTCATATATATTAACTGGTCGATCGAAAAATCCCAGACGCTTGCGACGCGCTAGCCAAAGGCCATCTTTCCACTTCTTTTCTCGAATAGTGGTCAGAACAGCTCCTGTACCTGGTCGGGCTTCAAAACGAACTGCCAACGGATCAATTTTCATAATCTGGTGACCATTTGCACGCGTAATATGATATTTATAAATCTGACCTTCCTGTGCTTGAGTCGTAAAGACTTCCCAAACACCTGCTTCATTACGAACCATGGGAATCTGATTCTCAACCCAATCAGTAAAATCTCCAACTAGATGAACTGCTTGTGCATTTGGGGCCCAAACCCTAAAAGTATAACCAATTTCTCCGTTTTTCTCCTCTCTATGTGCTCCTAAATAATGCTGGAGGTGAAAGTTTTCACCTGTAGTAAAGGTTCTTAATGCTTCTTGATTATTCATCCAATCCCCTTTCTCTTTGTAAGCGTTTTCTATATTTTTATTATACACTCTTTTAAGATAACTTTCAAGTAATTTACGAAGAAAATCATATTTTTTTATGAAAGTCTTCAAAAAATTACCTAGCATTTTAAAAAAGATATCCAGAAAATAGAACACGAAACAATTTCCATATATTTTTTTATTATAATACCAGAATATTCGTTTTTTATCAATTTTTCACTGTATTGTTTTGAAAAAATAAAATCAGGAAGTTATTTTCCTGATTTTATAAATTATCTCACATCAAAAACAATGGATTTGACATTTGTCATCGCTTCGATACTATATTTAATTCCTTGTACTCCTGCACCAGAACCTTTTACACCAAGGAATGGGAAATTATCTGGTCCACGTTGTGTTTTATTATTAATATGAACGGTTCCAACTTCAAGTTTTTCAGCAATTTCAAATGCCTTCTTAAAGTCATTTGTAAAGACAGAGGATTGAAGACCAAACTCAGATTCATTAGCAATTGCTACTGCTTCATTCGCATCTGCGACACGGATAATTGGGAGAACAGGTCCAAACGGTTCTTCCCAGGCTACTTTCATATCTTTTGTAACTTGGTCAAAAAGCACTGGCCAGAGAAGATTGCCTTCACGTTTGATTGGTGTAAGAGCCCTAGCGCCCTTTTCTTGTGCATCTTCAATCAATCCCCAGATGAAATCAGCTGAAGCATTATCAATAACAGGTGTGATATCAGCATTGTCAAATGGATCACCTACCGTTAGCTTAGCGACTTTAGCATGGAGCAATTCGGCTAACTTGTCTGCTACACTTTCTACAACTAAGACACGTTTAATAGCGGTACAACGCTGACCAGAGTAGCTAAATGCACCACCTACGATTTGATTGGCTGCATTCTCTAAATCTGCATCTTCTAAAACGATTGCTGCATCTTTCCCGCCAAGCTCCAGCATAATTGGGCGCATACCAGCTAAACGACCGATACGCTCCCCAATCGGTGTTGAACCTGTAAAGTTAATGAAGTTGACTTCCTTGTGTTCAATGATATAATCCCCAATTTCAGAACCTCGTCCAGTGATGGTATTGAAGACACCTGCTGGGATTCCGGCTTCGTCAAATGCTTTAGCCAGCAAGAGACCAGAAATAGATCCTTGCGTTGGTGGCTTAAACATAACGACATTTCCTGCAATCAGAGCCGGAGCAATCTTAGATCCAGAAAGATTGACTGGGTAGTTAAATGGCGCGATAGCTAAAACGACTCCAACTGGCTCACGACGAACAACGGCTAGTTTGTTCTTACTTGCAGCTTCAAAACCGCCACCTTCCATTGCTTGTCCAGTGATACGGAGACCTTCCTCAGCTGCAAAACGGATCAAATCTGCTGTACGTACCACCTCTCCAATGGCCGCTTTAATCCCTTTTGCAACCTCTTTGGCAAGAATTGTACCAATTTTTTCTTTATCACGTTCCAAAATATCTGCTGTCTTATGCAAATAGGCTGCACGCTCAACTGGTGCTAAATCACGCCATGCGGGGAGAGCTGCACGCGCAACTTTCATAGCCTCATCTACTTCAGCCTGACTCATAGCGGGTACTGTACCTAGTTTTTCTTGATTGATAGGAGAATAGATCGCAATCTCGTTCTCTGATGATTTCCATTTTCCATTCACTAAATTCTGATAATTTGTCAAATTCTCTTCCTCCTGAAAATGATTAAAACTTATTTTACCAAATTTTCAGAAAATTACAACCCTTTTTGTGAAAATATTGATATTTTTTTCACAAACTTGATTCTTCAAATTATTTGAATTTTATTCCTATTGGATATTGGTTTTTCAATAAAAATCAAAAAAGGTCTAGTGAATCTAAACCTTTTCAGAACATTAATTTACGAGAGTACTTTTAAGACTACGACACTGGTATCATCAATCACATTTGATTCTTTAGAACGACTATTAGACACCAGCATTTCAAGATTTCCTGCATTCTCAAAGTAGAAGGAAGTCCCCTTCGCATTAAAGACTACCAATAAGTGCTCTGGTCCACCGTGAATTTCGTAAACAATCCACCCACTATTTTCAGCAGCTGTATGGACGAAGACATGGCGATAGACTTCTTCATACGTAGGATAAGAGAAGGCGCTGGTCTGTGTTTTTAGGCGAATAATCTGGCGAATAAAGTCAATGCTCTCTTGTCTCTCATTGATTAAATCCCAGTTGACCTGGTTGACACTATCTGGAGCATTGTAGCTGTTCATGGCACGTTCTCTATCTGCCACAGTCAGCTCGCCGTTTTCACCAGTAGCAAGGAGTTTAGTGCGGCCAAATTCTTGCCCCAACTCTATAAAGGACATCCCTTGCATGAGAATGCTCATCGCTGTTGCTGTCTCAACTTGGCGCATAATCTTATCTGAACTGTGATTTGGATGAAGAGTTACTAACAAATCATGCAAGTTGTAATTATCATGGGCCTCCACATAGTTAAGGACTTGGTTTGGACTAAGATATGAACCCAACTCTCGGCTACCAAGAATAGCTTTGGCTACAATCGGTTCTGTAGCAGCACCACTAACAAATCCTGCCTTGATTGAACCATAAACTTCCCCTCCTTTGATGGCATCACGCTGATCATCATTGAAGAATCCAATATTTGGCATCTGGTAGGCATTGTCCTTCTTGGCCTTGTCATAAGGTGCAAGACCGGTCCCCATATCCCAACCTTCTCCATAAGTGAGAATACTAGGATCAACTTCATCAAGTGCCCAACGAATTGCCTGCATGGTTTTGACATCGTGAATTCCCATCAAGTCAAAACGGAAACCGTCAATATTGTATTCTTTCACCCAATAAAGGAGTGAGTCAATCATATACTTACGGAACATTTCATGTTCACTGGCTGTTTCATTTCCTACACCTGTACCATTTTGGAAGGTTCCATCTGGGTTCATGCGGTAATAATAATCTGGAACAGTTGTTTGGAAAGGTGCATCAACCGTTGAGAAGGTATGGTTGTAAACGACATCCATAATGACACCGATTCCTGCATCATGATAAGCCTGAATCATGGTCTTGAGGTCTCGAATAACCTGTCCAGGATCATCTGGGTTACTAGAGAAACTTGGTTCTGGGGCATTGTAGTTTTGAGGGTCATAACCCCAGTTATAGGTTACATTCCCGTCCTCGTCGTATTCCTTATGGCGATCAAAGATTGGTTGGAGCTGAACATAATTACATCCGAGTTCTTTGATATAGTCAAAGGCTGTTGCTTGACCATACTGGTTAACCGTTCCAGTCTGGGCAGCCCCAAGGAAGGTCCCTCTAAGGTTTTCTGGAACTCCAGATGTCGGCGATTTTGTAAAATCACGAATGTGCATCTCACAGATAACGGCTTTACATGGGTTTTCCAAACGCCAAGGAGCGTCTGTCCCATGTTTGACTTCGAACCCTTCTACCTGTCTATCTTGCTGAGAGAGAATTATGGAACGTTTTCCGTCAGGACTTGTAGCGATAGTGTATGGGTCTCGTGTCAAAGTCTGGTGGTGCGGAAACTTAATCTGATACTGATAGGCTTTACCTGCAAGATTTTCATCCAGGTCTACACTCCAAACACCAATAGTATTGTACTTATGGCTGTATGAATAGCTATTCCCACGTTCAAGATTAAAGGTTTTCCAAACCGGCGCGTCGTTACTTGTATTTTCATAAACGACCACTTGGACAGCTGTAGCTGTTGGAGCCCAGAGTTTAAAGCTTGTCTGGTAGTCTGAGATACTATAACCTAACTCTCCTTGGTATCCCCAATGATGATCAAAACTTTCACTGTGAAAGGCTTTATCAAAAGCAAATGGGTTTTGATCTTTATAGCAAGGACTTGCAATGGCTGGATTTTCAGAATAATAGACTGTCTCATCACCATCCAAAATCCAAACCTCAGTCAACAGTGGATAATGGTTAAACCGTAGGAGATAGTCCTTTGTCTTTCCATCGATTTCGACAGAAAAGGTCAGAGTATCGAGCCTTTCTGCACTTGTGACTGTAAAGGAGAATTTTGCTCCAAAATAGTCATTTTCATAATACAAACTTTCAACATTGTCCGCCTGTTTTCTACTGAATGAACAAGCGGCATAATCCTCATTTTTTCGGTGAAAATGGATGACTACAGGGTAACTATACATTTCTTTTCCTAATTTCTAATTTCAATTTTAATTTTAATTTTTAAGTCATGCTGAAGAATTTAACGGGAAATTCAGCACAATAGAGAATAGTTTTAATAGATATAAAAACACATCAGGAGAGATAGTTCCAGACTATCTAGCATCTAGTTTTCAACTATTCTTTACAAACTTTCTAGCCAGGCCTCATCTCGAACCTCGATACCAAGTTCTTGCGCTTTTTGGAACTTGCTTCCTGCATCTGCTCCTGCTACGACAAGATTCGTTTTCTTAGAAACACTGCCTGTTACCTTGGCACCCAGACTTTCGAGTTTACTTTTGGCTTCAGAGCGCGTGAGGCGTTCCAATTTCCCCGTTAGCACAACGGTCAAACCTGACAAGGCCGCATCTGCCACTACTGTCTGCCCTTTGTAGTCCAGATTGACTCCAGCTTCTTTCAACTCGTCTAAGAGAATCTTCGATCCTTCTGTAGCAAAGTAAGTCTGAAGACTTTGGGCAATTACACTACCTAAGCTTTCGATACTTGCTACTTCCTCTGGGTCTGCTTGGGCTAGATTTTCAATAGAGTGAAAGTGTTGGAGCAAGAGCTGACTAGCCTTGCTTCCGACATGGCGAATTCCCAGACCAAACAAGAGCTTTTCAGCAGAGTTTTCCTTGGATGATTGAATGGCTTGATACAGTTTAGAAGCAGACTTTTCCTTGACGCCTTCTAAAAGGAGGAAATTGTCTTCTTTCAAACGATAAATATCCGCCACATCCTTTACTAGATTGGCAGCAAAAAGCTTTTCAACGATAGATGGACCAAGTCCTGTAATATTCATGGCATCACGAGAAGCAAAGTGAATAAGACCTTCCATGATTTGAGCAGGACAGCGAGGATTGATACAACGAAGAGCCACTTCATCTTCAAAATGAAGCAATTTACTGTCACAACTTGGACAATTAGTCGGAATATCTAGTTTTTCTTCAGAAACACGCTTGGACGCTACCACACGCAGAACAGCAGGGATGATATCTCCAGCCTTATAAACGATAACCGTATCGTCTTTTCGGATGTCCTTTTCAGCGATATAATCTACGTTGTGAAGAGTTGCACGGCTAACAGTTGTGCCAGCAAGCTGAACAGGTGTTAGATTGGCAGTTGGGGTCACAACACCAGTACGACCTACTGTCCAGTCAACTGAAAGGAGCTGGGCTTCTTTTTCTTCAGCAGGAAATTTGTAGGCTACAGCCCACTTAGGCGCTTTAACTGTAAAACCGAGTTCTTCTTGACCTGCTAGGTCATTGACCTTGATCACCACCCCATCAATGTCATAAGGTAAATTATCCCGTTCTTGTCCAACTTCTTGGATGAAATCCCATATCTCATCTATGCTTTCAGCCAGAATTCGTTTAGGATTAACTACAAATCCAAGCTGTTCAAGATGCTTCAAGACTTTTTCTTGGCTATCACGAGTAGAAGGGCTGGCTTCTTGATAGAGGAAAGTGGCAAGATTGCGCTTGGCTACTACTGCTGTATCCAGCTGACGCAAGGTTCCCGCTGCCGCATTACGAGGATTGGCAAATTCAGGCTCCCCATTTTCTTGGCGAGCTTGGTTGACCTGATCAAACGAAGCGCGTGGCATATAACACTCTCCACGAACGGTGATATCTAGTTCTTCTGGCAAGGTCAAAGGAATGTCCTTGACACGCTTGAGGTTCTCTGTGATATTCTCTCCAATAGAACCATCCCCACGTGTCGCACCGACAACCAAAATCCCCTTTTCATACGTAAGCGAGATGGATAAACCATCGATTTTCAGCTCACAGATATAGATTGGATGGGGTAATTCCTTTCGAACACGCGCATCAAAAGCTTCTAACTCTTCACGTGAAAAAGCATCCTGCAAACTATAAAGAGGATACTGATGACTGTATTTTTCAAAACCATCTAAAACCTTACCACCAACACGATGGGTCGGACTGTCCGCTAAAACTTGATCTGGATAGGCAGCTTCCAACTCGACCAACTCTCGGTAGAGACGATCGTACTCGCTATCTGAAACCGAGGGATTATCACTCGTGTAGTACTCGGTCGCATAGCGGTTGAGCAAGGCAACTAACTCATTCATTCTTTCATTCATAAAACTATTCTACCATAAATCAAGCCCTCCTCACAATAGAGAAGGGCTGAAAAATGGTTCATAGTGTAATATTTTCTTAAAAAAGAAATTATAACTCTTTTTCAAAATGACTTCGTACATAAACGAGGGAGAAACAAGACAGGACAATAACCCCACTTCCAATTATCAGAAAAGAAGAAAGATGTACACTTGGTAGCACTGTCATAAAGCCTTTTGCAATCGGCATAAATAGGATGGCTAAGGTAAAAATTGTGCTTAGCACTCTCCCCAAGTATTCTCCCTCAACCTTGGTTTGCACCTGAGTAAAAAAGTGAATATTAAATATCGTCATAAACAGTTCACAAACTAAATTTCCAGAAAAGGAAAGAAAAGTTGGCAGTGGTAATCCCATCATAAAAACTCCAACTCCAGTCAAAGCCAATAGAATCAAAAGATTATAAACACTTGCCTTTATTTTACTAGCTAGAAGAGCTCCGATAATCGAACCAATAGCGCCCATAGTCAAAATACTTGCATAAGCTCCTTCTACTCCGTAAAGCCGTTCTGAAAAAGGGAGGAGAAATTCAAAAGCTGCAAAAAAGAAATTAACACTGGAAGCTACTACCAAAAGGAAAAAGATCTCTTGCTGGCGCCAAATATAGCGAATCCCTTCTTTCATATCAGCAAAAATATTTTTCCAGCTGAAAGTCTTTTTCTCTTGCTCCTGAGTTTCTTTTTGGGGGAGAAAAGCTACTAAGGTAAATGCGATGAAAAAACTAATGGCATCTAAAACAAGTGTCATATGGAGACTAGAAAATTGTAAAACGAGGAAAGAAAGTACAGGGGAGCTAACACCTACAACCTGCAAAACGAGCTCTAAGCGAGCATTATAGGTCACAATCTCGTCTTTTTCTACAACCTCAGTTATAATGGCTTTATTGGCTGTACGAGAAAATGCAAAGGCAACCGCCTGAACAATATTGGCAAAGATCAGAGCAGCAATCATCAAGCTATCATTTCTGATGAAAGAAATAGCTAAACAGAGAATACCACAAACCAAGTCTGTCATCATCAAAATTTTGCGACGCGAAAAGCGGTCTGAAATCACTCCTCCAAAGGGATTGACCAGAATCGATGTGACGAGTTCAGAAATCTGATAAATCCCAAGAACAGTCTGTCCTATCGTTCCCATTGATGCCAGCCAAACACTGTTTCCATAATCATAGAGCATATTTCCTATCTTATTAATCGCACCACGACTAATCAACTGGATTGCATGTCGATTCATATAAAAAGCTCCTCTCAAATTTTGAAACTATTGTATCAAAACTGAAAGGAGTTCCTTCATATTTCCCTTATTTGGGAAATTTAAGCATTTACAAATTTTTCATAATGTTCCTGATAGTAAGCCACTTGCTCTGGAAGTCCAAGTACATCAAAAATATGCATAGCTTCCTGCATCTGACAACAACCTTCTTCTTTCAAGTCTCTTTGGTAAAAAGCGAAACCTTTGAGATAATGGAAGATATTACGCTCATAAAGCTTGATACCATTTCCAATCAACTTCTCCACATAGCCCTCAAAATAGTCCGCATCCGCAAAGGAACGGTTCTCCAAACAATGTTGGTAACAGTTAAGAGCTAAAATCAAAACGAGTTTACGATGCCGACCAATTTCCTTGTAGTAATCTTCTCGCTCCATAACTTCTCTGCCAATCCGAGCTACATAGTCCACATTGTAGAAAGTATAGAGGTTTCCAAAAAGAATCAACTCATACATGGTCCATTCTTCTGTTTGAAAAAGATAATCCGCTACCTTTTCCAAATCACTCTGCCTCATCGTGTAATGAGCATCTCTTTGACAAATCAGGCCCTGTAACAAAATCCAATTCAGCTCAAAATAGAGGGGATTGGTCGAACTCTTTGCTTTCTCAAGTTGTTCCTTTTGAAGCTTTTGAAAACCTGCAATATCATTTGAGTAGTAAAGCGGAATGATCTGTGCCATCAAGGCAACATGTTCATGATTTTGAAAATCTCTAGCCTTGTCCATGAAATTTTCAATAGTCACATGAATATTGTCCAAAATCTCAAAGAAACGGGAAACTGCTAGATCAGACTCCCCAAGCTCGAAACGAGATAGTTGAGAGGTTGAACATGATTCACCTGCCGCCTCTTTTAAGGAGTATTTCCCACTTGTTCGAAATTCACGAAATACCTTTCCAAGATGTTCCATTTCTTACACCTGCTCCGACAATTCTTCCCACTCAAGCATGGCTTCTTCCTGACGGTGGCTGATTTTGTCAAGTTCAGCCTGCAATTCCATCAGTTTTTCAGCATCGTTGGTTTCCAGCATTTGTTCAGAAATGGCTTGATTTTGACTTTCTAACTCTTCAATTTCAGCCTCCAAACTCTCGATTTGACGCATGAGCTTGCGGGCTTCTTTCTGACTTTCTTTCTGGGCTTGGTAGTCATTAGCTGGACTTGTTTCTTTGGCTTGATTGCTGGTTGAAGCTTCCTCAGCCTGAGTCATTTCTACTTCTGCTTTCTTCTCAACATAGTAGTCATAATCTCCAAGGTAGAGGGTTGAGCCATTTTCAGACAATTCTAGAACATGGGTAGCGACACGATTGATAAAGTAACGGTCGTGACTAACAAACAACAAGGTTCCGTCAAAGTCAATCAAGGCATTTTCCAAGACTTCCTTGCTATCAATATCCAAGTGGTTGGTCGGCTCGTCAAGGATCAAGAAGTTGTTATTTTCCATGGACAATTTAGCCAAAAGCAAACGAGCTTTCTCCCCACCTGACAGCATGCCAACTGATTTTTTGACATCATCTCCTGAAAAAAGGAAGGCGCCAAGACGATTACGGATCTCAACTTCAGGTGTCAGTTTAAAATCATTCCAAAGTTCATCCAGAACAGTATTACTTGGTGTTAGCTTACTTTGAGTCTGATCATAGTAGCCAACCTCAACATTGGCACCAAAACGCTTCTCTCCCTTGATAAAAGAAATCTGGTCCACAATAGACTTGATAAAGGTTGATTTTCCAATACCATTTGGACCAACGATGGCGACAGCATTCATCTTACGAAGATCCAGATTGATAGGCTCTGACAATATTTCCCCATCATAGCCAATAGCCGCATTTTCAACAGTCAGGACAACATTTCCCGACGTTTTTTCAGACTGGAAGGTCATGTTGGCTGCTTTCTTGCCAGCTTCCGGCTTGTCCAAACGCTCCATTTTTTCTAGTTGTTTACGGCGAGATTGAGCACGCTTGGTCGTTGAAGCTCGGACCAGATTGCGATTAACAAAATCTTCCAGAGCAGCAATTTCCTTCTGTTGCTTTTCATAGTTTTTTGCCTCAGTAGCTAGCTTTTGCTCCTTCAACTCGACAAAGCGAGAGTAATTGCCCACATAGCGATCCAAAGAATGCTTGGTCAAATCCAGTGTAACCGTCGCAACCTTGTCCAAAAAGTAACGGTCGTGGCTGACAATAATGAGCGCACCGCTATAGTTCACCAAGTAATTCTCTAGCCAGGCAATGGTTTCGATATCCAAGTGGTTGGTTGGCTCGTCCAAGACCAAAAGATTTGGTTTTTCAAGGAGCATTTTAGCCAGTGCTAGACGAGTATTTTGACCACCTGAAAGCTCGGCAATTTTCATCTGCCACATGGTTTCATCAAACTTGAACCCATTCAAAATAGCACGGATATCAGCTTCGTAGGTAAAGCCACCAGCCTGACGGAAATTCTCTGATAAACGATCATAATCCGCCATCAGTTTATCTAGATCTTCACCAGACTTTTCACCCATCTCCAACTCCATCTGACGCAGTTGTGTCTCTGTCCGACGTAAGTCATCAAAGACATGGAGCATTTCATCATAAATGGTATTTTCAGACTCAAAACGGCTATCTTGGGCTAGGTAAGACAGAGAAACATCTTTTTTCTTATTGATTTCTCCACTGGTCGGCTCCTCTTCCCCAACCAAAATCTTTAAAAGAGTAGACTTACCTGCACCATTTTTTCCAACGAGGGCAATTCTGTCTCGTTCATCAACCTGCAGATTGATATTATCAAAAAGAACCTCTCCTGCAAAAGATCGTTCAATTTTATTAGCTTGTAAAATAATCATACATCCATTTTACTATCTTTTTCTCTTTTGCACAATTGTAATGAAAAAAGTTCGAGTGGTATACCCAAACTATTCATCCTCTTTTTCATTAGAAAGCGTATTGGGCTATTCTTCTACAATGAAATAAAAGTAAATTTCCTACATTTTAAATTATGCTAACGTTTTACTAAAATATCAAATCGTGATATAATGAAAGCGATTAAAGCAATAGATAAAGGAGATACTCTATGACTTACCAAGAAAATTATCAAAAATGGGTCGATTTTGCCGGCCTTCCCGACTATCTTCGTCAAGATTTAGAAAACATGGACGAAAAAACAAAAGAAGATGCTTTCTACACCAATCTTGAATTTGGTACTGCAGGTATGCGCGGCTTGATCGGTGCAGGTACAAACCGCATCAACATCTATGTTGTTCGTCAAGCTACAGAAGGTTTGGCTCGTTTGATTGAGTCAAAAGGTGAAAATGAAAAAGAGCGTGGTGTGGCGATTGCCTATGATAGCCGCCACTTCTCACCTGAGTTTGCCTTTGAATCTGCTGCAGTTCTTGCTAAACACGGTATCAAATCTTACGTATTTGAAAGCCTCCGTCCAACTCCAGAACTCTCATTCGCTGTTCGTCACCTCAACTGTTTTGCAGGTATCATGATTACTGCCAGTCACAACCCTGCACCATTTAACGGTTATAAGGTTTACGGTGAAGATGGTGGACAAATGCCTCCACACGACGCGGATGCTTTGACAACTTACATCCGTGCAATCGAAAATCCATTCGCTGTGGAAGTTGCTGATGTGGAAGCTGAAAAAGCTTCTGGTTTGATTGAAGTCATTGGCGAAGCTGTTGATGCAGAATACCTTAAAGAAGTTAAAGACGTAAACATCAACCCAACCTTGATTGAAAAGTTTGGTAAAGACATGAAGATTGTCTACACACCACTCCATGGTACTGGTGAAATGTTGGCTCGTCGTGCTCTTGCTCAAGCAGGATTTGACTCTGTTCAAGTTGTTGAAGCGCAAGCAACTGCTGACCCAGACTTCTCAACTGTAAAATCTCCAAACCCAGAAAACCAAGCAGCCTTCGCCCTTGCTGAAGAACTCGGCCGTCAAGTTGGTGCTGATGTTCTTGTGGCGACTGACCCAGACGCTGACCGTGTTGGTGTTGAAGTTCTTCAAAAAGATGGTAGCTACCTCAACCTTTCAGGTAACCAAATCGGTGCTATCATGGCTAAATACATCTTGGAAGCTCATAAGAGTGCTGGAACCCTTCCTGAAAATGCTGCTCTCTGCAAATCCATCGTATCAACTGACTTGGTAACGAAGATTGCTGAAAGCTACGGGGCAACCATGTTCAACGTTTTGACAGGTTTCAAATTTATCGCTGAAAAAATCCAAGAATTCGAAGAAAAACACAATCACACTTACATGATGGGATTTGAAGAAAGCTTCGGTTACTTGATTAAACCATTCGTACGTGATAAAGACGCCATCCAAGCTGTTCTTGTCGTTGCTGAACTTGCTGCCTACTACCGTTCACGTGGTTTGACACTTGCTGATGGTATCGAAGAAATCTACAAAGAATACGGCTACTACGCTGAAAAGACTATTTCTGTTACCCTTTCTGGTGTTGATGGTGCCGAACAAATCAAAGCGATTATGGCTAAATTCCGTAACAATGCTCCAAAAGAATGGAACTCAACAGCTATCACTGTCGTAGAAGACTTCAAGGCTCAAACTGCTACTGCTGCAGATGGCACTGTTACAAACTTGACAACTCCTCCAAGTGATGTGTTGAAATACACGCTTGCTGACGGTTCATGGATAGCAGTTCGCCCTTCAGGTACAGAACCAAAAATCAAGTTCTACATTGCCGTTGTAGGTGAAAGCAACGAAGATTCACAAGCTAAGATTGCTAACATCGAAGCGGAAATCAATGCGTTTGTGAAATAGCACCCTATAAAGATGAGATAAACTAGTCTCATCTTTTTTTCGTATCAAATTCGAGCAATTTTAGAAACTTTGTGGCATACTAGTTTTATCAAAAAAAGAGAGGTATTCTTATGAATCAGTTTTTAGAAGATATTAAAGACCTTGAAGTGACTACAGTTTCGCGCGCACAAGAAGCACTCGATAAGAAAGAAACTGCAACCTTCTTCATCGGTCGCAAAACTTGCCCTTACTGCCGTAAATTTGCAGGTACATTGGCTGGTGTCGTAGCTGAAACCAAAGCTCACATCTACTTCATCAATAGTGAAGAACCAAGCCAACTCAATGAGTTGCAAGCATTCCGCTCACGCTACGGAATCCCAACAGTACCAGGCTTTGTTCACATTGCGGATGGACAAATCAATGTCCGTTGCGACTCTTCCATGTCCGCACAAGAAATCAAGGACTTTGCAGGATTGTAAAAAAACCACTCGTCGAGTGGTTTTTGTATAGTCTAAATTACTTTTTTTCAAGCAAATCTTGTATCATTCTATGAAGTTCTTCTATCTTCTCAGATTGTTTCTCTAGTAATATTCTTTGAGTTATTAATTCGCCTTGGAGTTTATCAAATTTTATCTGCTCATCTGGATTATCCTTTACAAAAAAGTTTGTCAAAGCACTTGTTAACATCCCTATTGTGCCAATACCAACAAGCATTAGTAAAACAGCTAACCACTTCCCAAAAATCGACGCAGGAACAATATCTCCATAACCAACAGTCGTTACAGTCACAAGCGCCCACCAAAGACTATCTGAGAATGATTTTTCTTCAACAACAGATAAAATTGAACTACCTACCAGTACAATAAAGGAATTGAGATATAAAATATAAAGTAAGCCATTTGTTCGTAAGAGTTTTCCAACCTTTTTTTCCAACTTGCCAGTCAATCCAACGACTCTTAAAAGACGAGTTATTTTCAGTAATTTTGTCAGCCTTGCTAAGCGGAAGATACGCCCTAAGCGAAATACTGTAAAAATAGCATTCAAAGGAAGTATGGCTAGCAAGTCGAAGATATTTTCAAATATAAATTTCCATTTTTCTTTACTTGAAAAGAAGCGCCAACCATAATCTACCACAAAAACAAACCAAATCAGTAAATCAATAATACTATAAGGTGGATTATCCAAATCAATCATCTCAGCAAATCCAAGCAAGACAAGGACAACGGATATCAATGCAAGTATGATAATCGTTGTGTCATAGTAATCCTTTAATAGCCATTTTCTCTTCACACTGCTACTCCTTTAGTTTTTTTAATCATTATACCACACTAAATTCCTGATAAAACACAGAATAAAAGAAGGCACTCGCCTTCCTTTTTTTATATCTCTGTCAGTGGTGTTGCTGTATCTGGGGAGGTGTCGTAAACTTTAAAGTCTACCCCTACTCCCAGATCGGCTTGTGCTAGCTGGTTGACCATAGTCATATGAGCCAGCTCCTTGATATTGTTCTCTTTGGACAAATGCCCGAGGTAGATTTTCTTGGTTCGATTTCCCATTGCACGAATCATGGCCTCAGCACCATCCTCGTTAGAGAGGTGACCGAGATCCGATAGGATTCGCTGTTTTAGACGCCAAGCGTAAGATCCTGATCGCAAAATCTCTACGTCGTGGTTGGACTCGATGAGATAACCGTCTGCATTTTCGACAATTCCTGCCATTCTATCACTAACATAGCCTGTATCGGTCAACATGACGAAGCTCTTGTCGTCTTTCATAAAGCGGTAAAACTGTGGTGCTGCTGCATCATGGCTAACCCCAAAACTCTCAATGTCGATATCACCAAAGGTTTTGGTTTTACCCATTTCAAAAATATGCTTCTGCGATGAATCCACCTTGCCAAGATACTTGCTATTTTCCATAGCCTGCCAAGTCTTTTCATTGGCGTAAAGGTCCATACCATATTTGCGAGCCAATACACCAACTCCATGAATATGATCTGAATGTTCATGCGTAATCAAAATCGCATCCAAATCTTCAGGTTTGCGATTGATTTCGCTCAAAAGACTGGTGATTTTCTTACCAGACAAGCCCGCATCCACTAAGATTTTCTTTTTTGGGGTTTCCAGATAAAAGGAATTTCCACTGGAACCTGATGCTAAAATACTGTATTTAAAGCCTTTCTCACTCATTCTAGTCTTCTATTTCGTCCTCCCATATTTCTTCTTTTACGGCATCCTTATCATAAGGGAGCACTATGGTAAAGGTTGAGCCCTTACCGTATTCGCTTTTTGCCCAAATAAAACCATTGTGTTGTTTGATGATTTCTTTCGCGATAGCCAGACCCAGACCAGTTCCACCTTGAGCACGACTTCTTGCGCGATCCACACGGTAAAAGCGGTCAAAGATCCTAGGCAAATCTTGTTTTGGAATCCCAAGACCTTGGTCAGAAATTGATAAAATCATCTGGTCATCCGTGGTTTTCATGCTGACCGTAATCTTCCCACCATCTGGGGAATACTTGATGGCATTGTTAAGAATATTATCAATCACCTGGGTCATCTTATCCGTATCAATCTCAATCCAAACTGAAGTTATTGGATAATCTCTCACTAGCTCATATTTTTTCTCTTCATCCTGATTTCTCATCTTATCAAAACGGTTGAGGATAAAGGTGATAAAGGCTGTAAAGTTAATCAACTCTATATCCAGTTTACTAGTCGCATTGTCAATACGAGAGAGATGCAAGAGATCTGTTACCATCCGCATCATACGGTTGGTTTCATCGAGTGAAACCTTGATAAAATCAGGAGCAACAGGATCATACAGAGCTCCCTCGTCCAAGGCTTCAAGATAAGATTTAACACTGGTCAAAGGAGTTCGCAACTCGTGACTCACGTTCGAAACAAAGAGTCTTCGCTCACGCTCTTCCTTCTCCTGCTCGGTCGTATCATGCAAAACGGCAACCAAACCAGAGATGAACCCAGACTCGCGGCGGACAAGGGCAAAACGTACACGAAGGCTCAAATATTCACCATTAGCATCCTGAGAATCAATCGTCAGCTCAGGTATCTGTGTAATCAGGTCACGTAGTTCATATTCATCTTCTATCTTGAGTAATTCGAGGATGCTTTTATTAAGAACATCTTCTTTCTGCACACCGAGCTGTTTCTTTGCCATATCGTTGATCATAGTAATCTGGCCACGGCGATTGGTCGCAAGGACACCATCTGTCATATAAGAGAGAATACTATGCAACCTTTTACTCTCTTGTTCCAAATTTTCTTGGGTCAAACGAATAACTTCTGACAAATCATTCAGGTTATTGGTGATGTTGGTGATCTCTGTACTACCTTGCAAGTCCAAAACTTGAGAATAATCACCTGCAATTAAATCCTTGACCTTCTGATTTATCTCTTTTAACCGGATGTTATCCCGACGGTTTTCCAGCAAGAGCAAGGTCACCACCAGGATAAAGCCAAGTAAAATCAGGATAAAGATAAAATCACTGGTCAGAATAGTTTGTCTAATATCTTCAATCATTATTTTTCATATAGTAGCCAACACCACGACGTGTGAGAATGTACTCTGGACGGCTTGGTGTGTCTTCAATTTTTTCACGCAAGCGTCTAATGGTCACGTCCACAGTACGAACATCACCAAAATAGTCATAACCCCATACAGTCTCAAGCAAGTGTTCACGCGTAATCACTTGTCCAATATGAGAGGCCAAGTGATACAAGAGTTCAAACTCACGGTGGGTCAAATCTAATTCCTCACCATATTTCTTAGCCACGTAAGCATCTGGAACGATTTCCAAATCACCAATTTGTAAGGGCTGCGTCTTCTTCTCATCAGACTCTTGGCTATCTACTGAAGCAAGATCTGTACGACGAAGCAGAGCCTTGACACGTGCTTGCAACTCACGATTTGAGAAAGGTTTTGTAACATAATCATCTGCACCTAACTCCAAACCGATAACCTTGTCAAACTCGCTATCCTTAGCTGAGAGCATGATAATCGGCACACTACTAGTCTTACGAATAGCTTTAGCAACTTCTAAACCATCGATTTCCGGAAGCATCAAGTCTAGAATAATAATATCTGGTTGCTCTGCTTCAAATAGCTCAATTGCTTCACGACCATTGAAGGCTGTAACAACTTCATAACCTTCCTTGGTCATATTAAACTTAATAATATCCGAGATTGGTTTCTCATCATCTACAATTAATATTTTTTTCATTTTATCACCTTTTCTCTATCTATTATAACAAAAAAATGCAAAGAAGGCACAAATGGCTACTGTAGGCCTTTATCTTCAAAAGTTGTTTTATAAGCCTGCCAAATTTTTTGTTGAGGTTTAGCAAGTGGATAATCAGAAAACTCCTGAGGAGAAACCCAACGAACTTCTCTGTCAGAAAACTGTTTCGAATCTGTCACTTGACCTGCTAGGATTTGAATATGCCATTTCCGATGACTAAATACATGCTTGACCTGGTCAAATACTTGCTGGGACCAATTCACTTCTAAATCATAATCCTGCTCAAAGTTTTCTTGAGGGCTTGGTCCAAAAGCCCTGCTTTCCTCTTTGACTTGTGAAAAAAGATCTAGTTGATTATCATCGCTAGAGAAATCGTCAACTTCAATCAGTGGGAAATGCCAAAAACCGGCTAGTAGCTTCTCGCTTTCGTTTTTCTCAAGTAGATATTGACCATAGTCATTGCGTACAACCAAAGCCTTGAGATAGATTGGGAGGGGCTTTTTCTTGGGTTCTTTAATCGGATATACATCCATAGTTCCGTTCTGATAGGCTGCGCTAAAGTCCTTAACAGGACTTTCTTCTGGTCGAGGGTTAACTGGAGCCTCTATGTCAGAACCTAAATCCATCAGAGCTTGGTTAAAATCACCTGGTCGTTTCGGATCAATCAAGATTTCCATCATGGCTTGGAAAATCTTTCGATTGCTGGGAACTCCGATATCATGATTAACCTCAAATAAGCGTGCCAAAACCCGCATGACATTGCCATCGACCGCTGGCTCGGGCAAATTAAAAGCGATACTGGAAATAGCTCCCGCTGTGTAAGGGCCAATTCCTTTCAGGCAAGATATTCCTTCATAGGTATCTGGAAATTGCCCCCCAAAGTCAGCCATAATCTGCTGGGCTGCAGCCTGCATATTGCGCACTCGAGAATAATAGCCTAATCCCTCCCAAGCCTTCAACAAACGCTCTTCAGGGGCATTCGCCAAACTTTCTACTGTTGGAAACCAGTCCAAGAATCGTTCGTAGTATGGAATAACTGTATCCACTCTGGTCTGCTGGAGCATGATTTCAGATACCCAGATGTGATAAGGATTTTTACTTCTCCTCCAAGGCAAATCTCGCTTGTTTTCATCATACCAATTGAGGAGTTTTTCACGAAAAGAAATAATCTTCTCCTCTGGCCACATGACGATACCGTATTCTTTCAAATCTAACATATATCTAGTATAACATAGAAGCTTCTAACTGTCCTTTTCTCAGTACTAAAAAGCCTCTTCCCATGGGAAAGAGGACTAAATCTTATTGATGAACTGCTTGAGCTGCTGTGATAAGGGTCAACTTGTACACATCATCTGCATTACATCCACGAGAAAGGTCGTTTACTGGTTTATTCAAACCTTGCAATACAGGACCTACAGCCGCGAAGCCACCAAGACGTTCTGCAATCTTATAGCCAATATTCCCCGCTTCGATACCAGGGAAGATAAAGACAGTTGCTTGCCCAGCAACGTTACTTCCTGGAGCTTTCAATGCTGCAGTTTCAGGGTGGAAGGCCGCATCAAATTGCAATTCTCCATCGATTTCAAGGTCAGGACGCAAATCGTGAGCAATTTTAGTAGCTTCCACTACCTTATCAACACTTTCACCAAATCCTGAACCTTTAGTAGAATAGCTTAGCATAGCAATTTTAGGTTCAATACCAAACATTTTAGCTGTAATTGCTGAGTTGATGGCAATTTCAGCCAAGGCTTCTGCATCTGGATTGATATTAATGGCACAATCTCCAAATAGGTAACGTTCCGTACCACGTACCATGAGGAAAGCACCTGACGTACGAGTAACGTTTGGACGAGTTTTAATGATTTGTAGGGCTGGGCGAACTGTTGAGGCAGTTGAGTGAATAGCTCCTGACACCATACCGTCAACCAATCCCAAGTATACTAGCATCACACCAAAGTAGTTGACATCTTCAACCAAAACTTTGCGCGCTTCTTCTTCAGTCATTTTACCCTTACGACGCTCTACCAAGGCAGCAACCATTTCTTCAAATTGAGGATAGTGTTGGGGATCAATCACTTCATAACCATCCATGATCCCCTCGATTTCGAGATAAATTTTAATTTTTTCTGGGTTCCCAAGCAAAACAGGAACAACTTCTGTTTCTTTTACCAAGCGTTTTGTTGCCTGAAGAATACGAGGTTCTTCTCCTTCAGGGAGAACAATACGAGCATTTTTGCCAACTAGGTTGGCTTTGAGATTTTCAAAAACTTCCATGAGTTTTCTCCTTTAAGAAAATAAATTATACTCCAGATAGATTTTAAAGAGTATTAGTTGATAACTGAGTAATAAGATTGCTGAAATCATCCGGTAAGGGGCTTTCTAGCTGCAAATCTTGCTCTAGAAAGGGATGATAAAAAGATAAATAATGACAATGCAAGGCCTGGCGTTGAATCCCATCGTCTAGGCCGCCTCCATAGAGATCGTCTCCCAACAAAGGAAAACCAATATGAGAAAAATGCACTCGGATTTGGTGGGTTCGCCCAGTATGCAGGCGAATATCAACTAGGTGAATATTTCCATAAGACGCTACAACTTTGTAAGACGTATGAGCGTATTTCCCACCTTTGGCAACCCGTCTCGTGATAATGGAATCTTCATCACGCGCAATCGGGGCAATAATCTCCCCTTCAGGCTCCAAGACACCAGCTCCTTTAACTAAAGCAAAATACCGTTTTTCGATAGACTTTCGTTGCAACTGCTTGTCTAAACGTGCATGAGCGTAGCCGTGTTTGGCAAAAAGCATCAAACCAGAAGTATCTCTATCAAGCCTAGTCACGATGTGAACTTGCTGATTTTCATATTCCTGTTTAACATAGTAGCCCTTGATAAAATTGGCAATGGTATTGGAATGATTGACACTGGGGATGGAAGCCACTCCATAAGGCTTATTCAAAACCAGAAAATGATCATCCTCATACAAGATATCGAGTGGACGATTGATTGCGTCCAGGCTCTCAAACCCTTCCTCTGCAGGAATATCAATAGTCACCCTGTCTCCAATATCTAAGAGATAAGTCGCATTTTGAGGTTGGCCATTGACCAGAATAGCCCCACCTCGAAACTTAATCTTAGCCAAAAGTCCCTTGGAAACCTCATGTTTCTTGAGGAAAGTTTTGACTTTGACGTGCTCATCTGCGGTAAATTCGAACCTCATTCATCCACCTCGCCGATGAAGGCATCTTTGACACGATTCCAGAAACTAGTGTGACTTGGAGTCGCTACGAAGTGAATCTTGTGATGGTCGATTTGATACTCAATTCGTTCTATATTACGGAATGAATAGACGCTGTTATCGACTGATATCGTATGGTAATCATTGCGTGTCGGTAAGAGTTCAATCTTATCTTTTTTGGGAATAATGATTGATGAGCCCAAAGTGCGATAGACTCGGTTGTTAAGACTCGCTATCTCCGTCAACTGCAAGGCTTCAATGGTCGGATGCAAGACAGCTCCACCCAAGGACTTGTTGTAGGCAGTACTTCCCGTCGGCGTTGAAACAGTCACTCCATCTCCACGAAATCTCTCGAACGGAACATGGTTAATGATGATATCTGCCACCATGGTCCGGTCTGATCGACGGATACTCGCTTCATTTAAAGCACGGAAGATTTTCACCTCTCCATTTTCAAGCGTTACCTTGACATTCAAAACAGGATAGGAAACTTTGGCACCAGTGTCTAGCAGAAGATTGGTCACCAACTGATCCAGCTCAAAATCACGATAATCTGTGTAAAATCCCAAATGCCCTGTATGAACACCTACAAATCGAACTTTGTCTAACTGATTCTCATACTTGTGAAAGGCAGACAAAAGCATCCCGTCACCACCAATCGAAATGACGATGTCGGGATTGGTATCGTTCAGTATAAAATGTTGTTTCTTGAGTTTTTCCCTCAGCTCATGCAAGACCTTCTGACTTTGTGGCTTTCTATTTGCTATGAGGTCAACTCGTTTACCTGTATTCTTCATCTGTATCGTCACTATTTCCTACACCATCGTTTAGTTTTCTGCTCAATGGATCAAAGAGAGCCTGCGCTTCCTGGATATCGTCACGAATCTTACCCATTTCTTCATCCAGTTGATAGGCTATTTTGGCCGTGATTTCCAGTCTTTTCCTGATTTCTTCTGGAAAATCGCCCTGATATTTATAATTGAGCGAGTGTTCAATCGTAGCCCAGAAATTCATGGCTAAAGTCCGTATTTGAATCTCCGCCAAAATCGTCTTCGCCCCGTTGATCGTATCAACCGTGTACTCGACAACCACGTGATAAGAACGATAACCCGAAGCCTTACGATGAGTAATATAATCTCGTTCCTGAACGACTCTCATATCTTGGCGTTTACGTAGAATTGCAACAACTTCTTCCACATCATCAACAAACTGAACCATGACACGTAAACCAGCAATGTCTTGCAGATCATGTTCCAGACTTGCATATGTAATTCCTCGACGAGCCATCTTTTCTTTGATGCTTTCAATCGGTTTGACACGACCCGTTACAAACTCAATCGGAGAATGCTTGTTTTGCTTACGATACTGTTTGCGAATTCCTCGAAGTTTAATCTTCAATTCACCAACAGCCTGAATGTAAGGATCTAAAAATTCTTCCCATTCTATGGTCATACTCTCTCCCTTGTAATGTTTGATTGCTCTGTCGAAAATCTTTGATTTTTTCAATACATTCGTATACAATAAATACATTGTCCATTATACCATAAATCGCTTTCAAAGATATAGAAAAGGTTGAAAAAATGAAACATTTAGAAATAGAATTGAAAACACTTCTGAAAAAAGAGGAATATGATCATCTAAAAAAACAGTTTTCCCATATCCAACCCGTTCTTCAGAAGAACTACTACATTGACACGCCAGATTTCCAATTGCGTGAAAAGAAGGTTGCCATGCGCATTCGCACCTTTTCAGATTGGGCGGAATTGACCTTAAAAGTGCCTCAAACTGTAGGAAATATGGAATACAACCAGAAACTAACTCTTCCAGAAGCTGAATCTTACCTAGGAAAACAAAAACTACCTCAAGGGCTCGTTCTAGAGAAGCTCGCTAAGATTGACATCGAAAGCCATGACTGGCTTGTTCTAGGCTGCCTTTCCACCCTTCGTTATGAAATGAAAACTGAGATTGGCTTAATGGCCTTAGATGAAAGTCGATACTTTGACCAGACGGACTATGAACTCGAGCTTGAAGTCACCGACCATGAAAAAGGGAAAGCTGATTTTAAGAGATTTTTAGATGAAAATCAGATAACCTATCAGAAAGCTCCTTCAAAATTAATTCGTTTTATTAAAAGCATGAAAAAAAGCTGAAATAATCTCCTTTTTTTGGTAAAATAGAAAAGATAAAAATAAAAGAATCTGGCTTTGGAAAACAAAGCTTTCTCAAAGAAGATTCGCAAAGTTTACAGAGGACGGTCTATAATGTCAGATAGAAACAACATGAAACTTTTCACCCTAAACTCTAACCATGAAATCGCTCAAAAGATTGCGGATACAGTTGGTGTACCTCTCGGGAAATTATCCTCTCGACAATTTTCTGACGGCGAAATCCAGGTCAACATTGAAGAAAGTGTCCGTGGTTACGATGTCTACATCATCCAGTCAACCAGCTACCCTGTTAGCAACCACTTGATGGAGTTGTTAATCATGGTTGACGCTTGTGTACGTGCAAGTGCTCATAGTATCAACGTTGTCCTTCCTTACTTTGGTTATGCGCGTCAGGATCGTATCGCTTCTTCTCGCGAACCCCTCACTGCAAAACTAGTTGCCAATATGCTTGTCAAAGCTGGTGTAAGCCGTGTTCTAACGCTGGACCTCCACGCTGTTCAGGTCCAAGGTTTCTTTGATATTCCTGTAGATAATCTTTATACTGTTCCTCTATTTGCTAAGCACTACTGTGATAAAGGACTTCTTGGCTCTGATGTTGTTGTTGTTAGTCCAAAGAACTCTGGTGTTAAACGTGCTCGTAGTTTGGCTGAATACCTTGATGCTCCTATCGCTATCATTGACTACGCGCAAGATGATTCTGATCGTAACGAAGGCTATATCATTGGGGATGTTGAAGGCAAAAAGGCTATCTTGATTGACGATATCCTAAATACTGGTCGTACTTTCTCTGAAGCAGCCAAAATCGTTGAACGTGAAGGTGCAACTGAGATTTATGCAGTATCCAGTCACGGTTTATTTGTTGAAGGTGCAGCAGACCTCCTTGATGCTACAAACATCAAAGAAATCCTCGTGACAGACTCGGTAGCAACCAAAGAAAGAACTCCAGAAAATGTATGTTACATTACCGCTAGCGAATTAATTGGTGATGCTATCGTCCGCATCCATGAAAGAAAACCAGTCAGCCCGCTCTTTGCTTACAACAAAAAGAAATAAGGTGATTCTTTGATTTATTTGGACAATGCTGCTACGACTCCTATGTCAGCAGTAGCTATTTCTGAAATGACCAAGGTCATGCAAGAAACTCATGGTAATCCTTCTAGTATTCATAGTCATGGTCGGCAGGCTGGCAAACTCTTGCGAGAAGCTCGTCAAGACTTAGCCCTCTTACTAGGAACAAAACCTCAACATATCTTTTTCACGTCTGGCGGTACAGAAAGTAACAATACTGCTATTATCGGCTATTGTCTCCGTCATCAAAATCGTGGAAAACATATCATTACGACAGCTATTGAGCACCATTCTGTGCTTGAGACTATCAATTATCTGGTGCAACATTTTGGCTTTGAAGCAACCATCATCAAACCGGTAAATCAAGAAATTACTGCCCAGCAAATTCAAGAGGCCTTACGTGACGATACTATTCTCGTTTCCACTATGTATGCTAATAATGAAACGGGCAGTCTCTTACCTATCGCTGAGATTGGACGTGTTTTAAAAGAGCATCCTGCGGCTTATCATGTAGATGCTGTTCAAGCTATCGGAAAAGTTCCTATCCATCCTGAGGAATTGGGAATTGATTTCCTCAGTGCTTCTGCCCACAAATTCCATGGACCAAAGGGAATCGGCTTTCTTTATGCTTCTTCCGCGGACTTTGATTCCTATCTTCACGGTGGGGACCAAGAACAAAAGAAACGGGCTGGAACAGAAAATCTTGCTGCCATTGTAGGTATGGTCGCTGCTCTCAAAGAGGATTTAAATGACCAAGCTAAGCATTACCAAAAACTAAGCGCACTCAAATCTGCTTTTTTAGAAGAAATTGCTGATTTAGACTACTATCTCAATGAATGCAACCACCAACTACCTTATGTTGTCAACATTGGCTTTCCTGGCCAAAAAAATGATTTGCTCTTGCTACGGTTAGATCTTGAAGGAATTTCAATTTCTACCGGTTCAGCTTGTACTGCTGGTATTGTGCAAACCAGTCATGTACTTGAAGCATTTTATGGACCAGATTCGCATCGTTTGAAAGAATCTATCCGTATCAGTCTCTCTCCTCTTAACACCGAAGAAGAACTGAAACAACTCGCACAAACCTTAAAAAATATTATTGGAGATTAATCTAATGGCATTCGAAAAAACCATTAAACTACAAAACTGCCGCTACGACTACACACTTAGCCCAACTGTCAAAAAGTTCACACTGAAAGATAATACTTTCTTTGAAACAAAAGTTGGAAACTTCGAACTGACTCGTCTACTTGAAAAAGTACCCAACAGCGGTGAAGGTTTCAAGCTAAAAATCATCATCAACAAAGACCTTACAGGTGCTAAACTCAACATCACTGACAAATCTGGCCTTCGTTTGGTGAATATCTTTAAATCAGAAGACCACCACATTCATCAGGAGAAATTCTACTTCCTCATGGACAGCCTTGTAGAACGCGGAATCTTCACAAAAGAAGAAAGATAAATGGCTATGTATCGACTTACCTACCAAGATAACTATCACGTAGAACGTACACTTGAATATAAGGATTACGAAGAGCTTATGTTATCTCTATCAGGTTGTGTAACTCTTCCAGATACATTCCTAGTTACCTCATTAACCTTTGATGATAAAGTTATCTATCAAGGATTGGTCGGAGATCTCTACCGTTTTCTATCACAAGCTAATTTTTAAGACTAAAACTAAGATTTTCTTAGTTTTTTCTTGTTTTTGTTGATTTTTTCACAATGTTTCTATAAAATAGAAGAATAGAAAGGTTGTGGTTTTGTGAAAGATAAACAGTCTGCTATTCCAAAAGCAACAGCAAAAAGACTCTCTCTCTACTATCGAATTTTCAAGAGATTTCATGCAGAAAAAATCGAACGTGCCAATTCCAAGCAAATTGCAGAGGCTATCGGTATCGACTCTGCGACTGTTCGTCGTGATTTTTCCTATTTTGGCGAACTAGGTCGTCGTGGTTTTGGTTATGATGTTAAAAAACTGATGACTTTTTTTGCTGACCTCCTAAATGATAACTCAATTACGAATGTTATGCTGGTTGGGATTGGAAATATGGGGCATGCCCTTCTCCACTATCGCTTCCATGAGCGTAACAAGATGAAAATCATCATGGCATTTGACCTAGATGACCATCCAGAAGTCGGAACCCAAACACCTGATGGAATTCCAATCTATGGTATCTCTCAAATTAAAGAAAAAATCAAAGAAGCAGATGTTAAAACTGCTATCCTAACTGTTCCAAGTGTTAAATCACAAGAAGTTGCCAATCTTTTGGTCGATGCAGGTATAAAAGGTATTCTCAGTTTTTCCCCTGTTCACCTTCACCTTCCAAAAGATGTGGTTGTTCAGTATGTCGATTTGACAAGCGAACTCCAAACCCTCCTCTATTTTATGCGTAAAGAGGATTAGAAAGCGAAAGCATTTATGAAAAAACCAGTTATTGGGATTACAGGAAATGAAAAAGCTCATCCAGATGATGACATCATGATGAGCTATGCAGCAAAGGGCTTTGTTGAAGGAGTCAAGGACGCTGGCGGAATTCCAATCATCCTACCGATTGGTGATCAAGAAATGGCTGCCTATTACATCAGTATCATTGATAAGCTCATCCTAACGGGTGGGCAAAATGTTGATCCAAAATACTATGGTGAGCCTAAAACCATTGACAGCGATGACTACCATCTTCAAAGAGATATTTTTGAATTAGCCCTTATCAGAGAAGCGATTAAACAGAAGAAACCAATTTTCTCTGTTTGCCGTGGTACTCAGCTTTTCAATGTCGCTATGGGAGGTACGCTTCACCAAGATATAGAGGATCATTGGCAGGACTGTTCAGCCGAATACACAACACAACGCCTCGTAACGGAACCTGATACAATTCTCCGAGAAATCTATGGAGAAATCTCTCATATCAACTCCTTCCACCACCAGAGTATTAAAGATCTAGCTCCTAATCTTAAGGTTGTAGCACATGATCCTAAAGATGGAATCATTGAGGCAGTGACAACTACGGATGGCTTTCCTTACCTTGGTGTCCAATGGCATCCAGAATTTCTATTTGAAAATCGCCCCAAAGATAAAACGCTATTTGACTATGTTGTTAACGAACTCTAGATTAGATCCGTCTTTTCACGGTAACTAAAGTAATCCGAGTGCGAGACAATCAGGTGGTCCAAGAAAACGATCCCCATCAGTTCGCAGGCTTCCTTGACTAGCTTAGTGACATGGTCATCATTTCGACTAGGAGATACGGCACCAGATGGATGATTGTGAACGAGAATCACTGAGGTAGCCATATGCTTCAAAGCATAGTGAAGAATTTCCCGTGGTTCAGCAATGCTGCGTGTCGCAGATCCGATAAAAATAGTTTGCTGATGGATGATTTGATTTTGAGTATTGAGATAGAGCGCCACTAGGTGCTCTTGTTTTTTGTCGCCAAGTTCCTGTTGCATTTTCTTGGCTAGCTTTTGACTGCTGAGAATACTTTCCATCTCAAGAGTTTCGTGTTTGTGAATACGATGCCCTAGTTCAATCACCGCTTGTAATTCAATGGCCTTAATCCGTCCAATACCAGACAAACTCTGCAATTCCTGCAGGGTCATTTTTTTCAAATCGGTTAGACTGGTCAGACTATTCAAGACTTTCTGAGCAATTTCAAAAACATTGGCCTGACGAGTTCCAGTTCTGAGCAGAATAGCTAGTAATTCTTGATTGCTCAGAGCCTCTACTCCTTCTTTAACTAGTCTTTCTCTAGGCAAGAGTGAATCTTCTTGGAATGAAATACTGTACATAAAAATCCTCCTCACTTTATTATTCGTGAGAAGGATGGAAAATTAGATTTTTTTCTCAATTGGGGCTACACTAGCTAAGAGTTTTTTCAGACCGACTTCTGGGAAATTGATTTTCAATTCCTGAGTATCACCGCTACCAGAGACTTCCAGAACAGTACCCTCTCCCCATTTCTTGTGAAGTGCAATATCTCCAATAGACCAGTTGGTATCGCTTGAATCTTTTTTATTTCCGGATGTAAACTGTCCAAACAGAAGACCACTTGACTGGATAGAGCTTGGTGCAGCATTGCGTTTCCGTTCTTGAAGCGCTTGAGCCAAACTCATACCTTGACCGAAAGCAATCCCACCACTGCTATAAGAGGCTTTAAAGCTAGTATTCGCTGGACGGGCCAAACCTTGATACTCAAGCAAATCCGAACTGATTTCATTGATAAAACGAGTTGGACGATTGTAGCTAGTACGACCAAAAAGCAAGCGTGAGTTGGCATTGGTCAGATAGAGAATTTTCTCCGCACGCGTAATTCCTACATAGGCCAAACGGCGTTCTTCTTCCAGTTCATCAGGATCCTCAGCTGCACGGCTAAGTGGAAAGACATTTTCCTCCATCCCAATGATAAAGACAACTGGGAACTCAAGTCCCTTAGCTGCGTGCAAGGTCATTAAGGTCACTTCTGATGTCTCCTGACTGCCTGAATCCGTATCCGCAATCAGGGCAAGGTCATTCAAGAAACGACTGAGTTTGTCCAAACCTGTTTCCTCTTCTTGACTATCAGGATTGTCGTCAAAATTCTTGGTAACAGATAGAAATTCCTCGATATTTTCAACCCGCGCCTTACTTTCCAAGGTTGCTTGAGCATTAAGAATATCGACATAACCTGTTTTTTCTAGAACAGCCTCCACCAGCTCGGTGATGGTTAATTGATCCAGTTGCTCCCGCAAATCCAGAATCATATTGGCAAAATCCCAGATAGACTGGGCTACTTTTCCTTTGATGCCAGACAGCATGATATTAGCTGAAGCATCCAGCATAGACATCTCTTGCATATTGGCAAAGTCGCGAATTTTCTCAACAGTACCTGGCCCAATTCCACGTTTAGGCTCGTTGATAATACGCTCAAAACTGATATTATCACTCAAATTGGCAATGAGGTTAAGATAAGCGATAATATCTCGGATTTCCTTACGACTGTAGAACTTGGTTCCGCCAACCATAGTATAAGGAATATTGGACTTGAGCAGGGCTTCCTCAATGGTACGAGACTGGGCGTTAGTTCGATAGAGAACTGCAAAGTCTTTGTGGAGGAAGTTTTGAGTACGACCAAGTTCATCGATGGTTTTGGCTACAAAAACAGCTTCATCCAGTTCGTCATTTGCACGATAGTAAATAATCTGCTCTCCATCCGCATTCTGGGTCCAGAGATTCTTAGGACGACGATTTTTATTGTTTTTGATGACGTCGTTGGCAGCTTGGAGAATGGTTTTGGTTGAGCGGTAATTCTCCTCCAACAAAACGACCTTGGCTTTAGGATAATCTTTCTCAAAATCCAAGATATTCTGCATATCAGCCCCACGCCAACCATAGATAGATTGGTCTGCATCACCGACCACGCAGATGTTTTTAAAGCGTGAAGCCAAGAGTTTGACCAATTGATACTGGGCATGGTTGGTATCTTGGTACTCATCAACGTGGATATATTGGAATTTTTGCTGGTAGTAGGTCAAAACATCAGGATTTTGATCAAAAAGACGCAAGGTCAGCATAATCAAATCATCAAAGTCAACCGACTCAGACTGACGAAGCTCTTTCTGATAGGCTGTATAACATTGAGCCACGATTTGCGTATACATATCACCAGCTTGAGCAGCATAAGCCACATCATCAATTAGGTCATTCTTAGCATTGGAAATGGTTCCCAAAATAGTCCGTTCATTCCATTTTTTAGGATCCAAGTTTAATTGCTTGAGAATGCGTTTCATGAGGGTTCGCTGCTCTCCTGGATCTACAATAGTGAAGTTCCTATTGTAGCCAATATGATCCGCATCACGACGTAGAATACGAACACACATGGAGTGAAAGGTCGCAATCAAACAGTCCTGAGTAGCTGGATTGAGGCCATAGGCGCGCTCCTTCATCTCACGCGCCGCCTTATTGGTAAAGGTAATGGCCAAGATATTCCAAGGATTGACCATCTTTTCATCAATCAAATAAGCAATACGGTGGGTCAAAACTCGGGTCTTCCCAGAACCAGCCCCCGCCATGATTAACAAGGGCCCTTCTGTCATTTGCACCGCCTCAGCCTGACGGTCATTCATTCCATTCAATAATGCGTTCATTTTCTCTTCCTTACTCTTGAAGTCAATGTTTCTATTATATCAGAAATTAGGGAAAATATCTTTAGCTAGACTGGTTGCGTGTGGAATTCTACTCTTTCATATCATCAGGAGGAGTCAATGACTTTTGCATCCAAACGATATCATGCCATTTTCCAAACTTATAACCTATCTTAGGGAAATGAGCTACTTGTTCATAGCCCCTCTTTCGGTGAAGAGAAATGCTCCTATCATTTGGCAAAGCGATACAAGCTAAGAAGCGTAAGTAACCCCTTGACACTAATTCTTCCTCCAGACAGTCATAGAGTAGACTCCCTAACCCTCGACCTTTGGCTTCTTGGTGCAAGTAAATTGACACTTCAACTGACCAATCATAAGCTCTCCTATCATAATAGGTGGAGGCATAGGCATATCCCAAAATTTTGCCTTCTTCCTCTAGCACTAGATAAGGATATTTAAGCAAGGTCTTTTGGATTCTTCTTTGAAATTCTTCAACACTTGGCACCTCATATTCAAATGTAATGGCTGTATTAAGGACATAGGGAGCATAAATAGCAAGTAGGTCTGGAATATCAGACTCCCTTACTGTTCGAATCGTTGGCATATATTTCTCTTTCTAAAATCGAAAATGAGCTTGGATAGCTTTTCCAAACTCATTTGAAATCAATTGCAACATATTAGAACAATCCTAAAACGGTTCCATCGCTTTCAACATCCATATTAAGAGCGGCCGGACGTTTTGGAAGGCCTGGCATGGTCATAACATCACCTGTTAAGGCAACGATGAAGCCTGCACCTAATTTTGGTACCAATTCACGGATGGTAATTTCAAAGTTCTCTGGTGCTCCAAGTGCATTTGGATTGTCAGAAAAACTGTACTGAGTTTTCGCCATACAGATTGGCAATTTGTCCCATCCATTCTGAACGATTTGAGCGATTTGCGTTTGGGCTTTCTTCTCAAAGTTCACTTTGCTACCACGATAGATCTCTGTAACAATCTTTTCAATCTTTTCTTGAACAGAAAGGTCGTTGTCATAAAGACGAGTGTAGTTGGCTGGATTTTCAGAGATAGTCTTAACAACCGTTTCAGCAAGCGTTACTCCTCCTTCTGCGCCATCAGCCCAGACACTTGCTAGTTCAACTGGCACATCAATAGAAGCACAGAGTTCTTTCAAAGCTGCGATTTCAGCTTCAGTATCAGAAACAAATTCGTTAATCGCAACAACTGCTGGTACTCCAAATTTACGTATATTTTCAACGTGGCGTTTCAAGTTAGCAAAACCTGCACGAACTGCCTCCACATTTTCCTCTGTGAGAGCGTCTTTAGCTACGCCACCATTCATCTTAAGGGCACGAAGGGTTGCAACGATGACAACTGCATCTGGAGATGTTGGCAAGTTTGGCGTCTTGATATCAAGGAATTTCTCAGCACCAAGGTCCGCACCAAAACCAGCTTCAGTGACTGTATAATCAGCCAAGTAAAGGGCTGTTGTTGTTGCCAAAACAGAGTTACATCCATGAGCGATATTGGCAAATGGACCACCGTGTACAAAGGCAGGTGTACCGTAAATTGTCTGAACCAAGTTCGGTTTGATAGCATCTTTCAAAATCAATGCTAAAGCACCCTCAACCTTCAAATCACCAACAGTAACTGGTGTACGATCATAGCGATAACCGATAACGATATTCGCCAAACGGCGTTTCAAATCTTCAATATCGGTCGCCAAGCAAAGAATCGCCATGATTTCAGAAGCAACTGTAATATCAAAACCATCCTCACGAGGAATACCATTTAGAGGACTACCAAGTCCAACGGTCACATGACGAAGGGCGCGGTCGTTCAAGTCCACAACACGTTTCCAGAGAATACGACGTTGGTCAATTCCCAACTCATTTCCTTGGTGCAGGTGATTGTCAATTAAAGCAGAAAGAGCATTGTTGGCAGTTGTAATGGCATGCATGTCTCCAGTAAAGTGGAGGTTGATGTCCTCCATTGGCAACACTTGGGCGTAACCACCACCGGCTGCACCACCTTTAATCCCCATTACTGGACCAAGTGACGGTTCGCGAATAGCAATCATGGTTTTCTTGCCAATCTTGTTCAAGGCATCCGCAAGACCAATGGTAATGGTTGATTTCCCTTCACCTGCAGGTGTTGGGTTAATGGCAGTAACCAAGATTAATTTTCCAACTGGATTGCTCTCAACTGCACGAATTTTATCAAAGCTGAGTTTAGCCTTATACTTCCCGTACAATTCCAAATCATCGTAAGAAATACCAAGTTTCTCAACAACATCAACGATTGGTTTCAACTCAATACTCTGTGCGATTTCAATATCTGTTTTCATTCAAAACTCCTCTAACCTCTAATATGATAACTCATTATAACACAAAAAAAAGTTTTTCACATACAAAAAGCTTAGTAAAGTTTATAAACATCAAGTTTTAAGGTCTATATTAGACATTTTTTTTACTTTTTATAAGTTTTTATAGCCAAAAACTATAATCTTGCTGTAAAATTAGATGAAATAACAAACGCTTTCTTTTGATTCTATTTTATTTTTTGGTACAATAGTCCTATGAAAATTTTAGTCACATCGGGCGGTACCAGTGAAACTATCGATAGCGTCCGCTCTATCACAAATCACTCGACTGGTCGCTTGGGAAAAATCATCACAGAAACCTTGCTTGCTGCGGGGCATGAAGTTTGTCTGATAACGACAAAACGAGCTCTGAAGCCAGAAGCTCATCCCAACCTAAGCATTCGAGAAATTAATAATACTAACGACCTTCTTCTGGAAATGAAGGATTGTGTTCCAAATTACCAGGTCTTGATTCATTCAATGGCTGTGTCTGACTATACTCCTGTTTATATGACGGGGCTTGAGGAGGTACAGGCTAGCTCCAATCTAGAAGAATTCTTAAACAAGCAGAATCATCAAGCTAAGATTTCTTCAACTGATGAGGTTCAGGTTTTATTTCTGAAAAAAACACCCAAAATCATCTCTCTAGTCAAGGAATGGAATCCAGCTATTCATCTGATTGGCTTTAAACTGCTGGTTGATGTTTCTGAAGATTATCTCATAGAAATTGCTAGACAGAGTCTTATCAAGAACCAAGCAGACCTAATCATCGCAAATGACCTGACTCAAATCTCAGCAAATCAGCATCATGCAGTCTTTGTTGAGAAAGAGCAACTCCAAACCGTTCAAACCAAAGAGGAAATAGCAAACCTCCTCCTTGAAAAAATTCAAGCATACGATTCATAGAAAGGAAAGCCATGGCAAATATTCTCATCGCAGTGACAGGTTCCATTGCCTCCTATAAATCAGCTGACCTGGTCAGTTCCTTGAAGAAACAAGGCCATCATGTCACTGTCTTAATGACTGAGGCAGCGAGAGAGTTTATCCAACCGTTGACACTACAGGTCCTCTCTCAAAATCCTGTCTACCTTGATGTCATGAAGGAACCCTATCCTGATCAAGTCAATCATATCGAACTAGGTAAAAGAACTGATCTTTTTATCGTTGCACCCGCTACTGCTAATACCATCGCAAAGTTAGCGCACGGTTTTGCGGATAACATGGTGACAAGCACAGCGCTTGCCCTACCAAGTCACATCCCTAAACTCTTAGCGCCAGCCATGAATACAAAAATGTATGACCATCCGGCAACCCAGGCTAATCTAAAAACATTAGAGACCTATGGTTATCAGATTATCTCTCCAAAGGAATCTCTACTAGCCTGTGGCGATCACGGAAAAGGCGCCCTAGCTGACCTGAATACTATTTTAGAAAGAATAAAGGAAACCCTCGATGAACAAACGCTCTAACATTGCTCCAATTGCTATCTTTTTTGCAGTTATGCTCGTTATCCACTTTTTGAGCTCTCTCCTATTTAACCTTTTCCCATTTCCAATTAAACCAACTATCGTTCATATTCCAGTAATCATTGCTAGTATCATTTACGGCCCACGAGTTGGAGTTACACTTGGTTTTCTTATGGGGCTATTGAGCTTAACGGTAAACACGATTACCATCCTTCCAACCAGCTACCTCTTCTCTCCATTCGTACCGAACGGAAACATCTATTCTGCGATTATCGCTATTGTCCCTCGCATTTTGATCGGTCTGACACCTTACTTGGTTTATAAACTGATGAAAAATAAAACTGGGCTAATTCTAGCTGGTGCCCTTGGTTCCCTTACCAACACCGTCTTTGTCCTCGGGGGAATCTTCTTCCTTTTTGGAAATGTCTTCGACGGCAATATCCAAAAACTCCTAGCAACTGTCATCTCTACAAACTCAATCGCTGAATTGATTATCTCAGCTATCCTGACTGTAGCAATTGTCCCACGTCTCGAAACCTTGAAGAAATAAAAAAACAACTCCACTTTCGTCCTGAAGGTGGAGTTTAGCATTTAAAACATGAGAAACATCAATAGAATGTGAAAGCCAAAGCGCAGGAGATGATACGAAAGAGGGGTAGGTCGCTGGCTTTTCTGGCTATCCAAGTATAGGGTTAGAGATAGAAAAATCAAACCAAATGCAATCACCAATCTGACGAAATAAGCAATTTCGAGTATTGCTGCCATCAAAAGAAAACCTAATAAAGGAAGGCTAAAAAGTGAAACAGCCAAGCTACTTGCTAATAGAGAGAGTAGCGAAAGGACTAATAAACTATAAACTAGGAAACGAGTCCAACCTGAGACTACTTTCCCTTCACTTTTCTGTTTTGACATCATCACGATTACCACTATTAGGTAAACAAAAAGTATCATCACATTTTCTCCTCGTTTCCTATTATTCTTTACCACATTTAATCAAATATCCCTTAAAAATTACTAATGCTTCTTGACTTAACTGATTATTTATTGTACTATACTTGTGTATATACAGATAAATGGAGGTTCTTATGGATATACGGAAAAAAACGCAGTTTATGACCATGACTGCACTGCTCACAGCAATCGCGATTTTGATTCCAATCATTATGCCTTTTAAAATCGTCATCCCACCGGCTTCTTACACCTTGGGAAGTCATATCCCCATCTTTATCGCCATGTTTCTTTCGCCTTTGATGGCTGCTTTTGTGATTATTGCTTCTAGTCTCGGTTTCCTGATGGCAGGCTACCCTATGGTTATTGTCCTACGCGCCTTTTCTCACATCGTTTTTGGTACTTTGGGGGCTTTGTACTTAAAGAAATTCCCTGAAACCTTGGATAAACCAAAGGCATCTTGGATTTTTAACTTTGTTTTGGGTGTTGTCCACGCTATCGCTGAAGTACTAGCTTGTATCATCTTCTATGCTACTTCAGGGACAAACGTTGAAAATATGTTTTATGTTCTCTTCGTCCTAGTTGGCTTTGGCACAATTGTCCATAGTATGGTAGACTATACATTAGCACTAGCTGTCTATAAAGTGCTTCGAAAACGTCGCTAAAAGGAAAAACTATGACAACGGATCGCAAACAAGCTCTTCTCAAACTATTAAAAGAGGCGCCAAAAGCTCTCAATGGTCAAACCTTGGCTGAACACTTTCATGTTACGCGCCAAGTCATTGTACAGGATATCGCTATTCTCCGAGCAGATGGGGCTCCTATCCTATCCACCAATCGTGGTTATATCTACAAAGAAAATGATGCCAGTCCCTACGTCCACAAACTCTTTAAAGTGAAACATGAACTGGAAGAAATCGGGCAGGAACTTCTAGCCATTGTAGATAATGGCGGACGCGTTCAAAATATCTTAATCGATCATCCCGTTTATGGCGAAATTGAAACCCACCTCAAACTCACCTGCCGCCGAGATGTCCAGCACTTTCTGGAACAAGTCGAGAATTCAGACTTTAGACCCCTTTCTGAATTGACAGACGGCATCCATTACCACCTTGTTGAAGCTGAGACACAACAAGACCTCCACTATATCGAGGAGGCCTTGGATCAGTTAGGTTATTTGGTAAAAGACTAGAAAATTTCTTTCTCCCAGCCGTCCTCTGTGCGGTGGCGATAGAAGAACTCAGACTTGTCAGGTGCTTCCATCATTTCCATCAAAGGCAACATATCATAGGCCAGATCCAAGTTTGGAATCTGGTCTTTTTGCACCCAAGATACTTCCCCTTCTTCTGAGGATTGAAGAGTTCCACTAAACTCTGTCGCCTTATAGCAAACAACGATGTAGCGCTCACCTGTATCTAAGGGCCAATTTTTAATACCGACCAGTTGGGGATTCTGAATGGTCAAACCTGTTTCTTCGTAGATTTCACGTATGACAGACTCTGCGAAAGCCTCGCCATTCTCAACATGACCTCCTGGAAAAGCATAGCCAGACCAGCGATTGTTTTCAGGAGAGCGATATTGCATGACTACTCGCTTATTTTCTAGATCTTCGATTAGACAGATGTTGGTTAAAATAGTTGCTTGGGCACGGGACATAGATTTGCTCGCTTTCTAAATTATTAAAATGTATCTTTGTTGTATTTTATTTCAAATTTCACGATAAAAGCATTAACTAAGTCATGGTATTATGATAAGATACTCTGACAGTGATAATTGTATATAATGGCCTATATTGGCAAGAATAGATGAAAGAGGTATTACAATCATTTCTTCAATTTCTTCTTTTCTAAATGTTTAGCAAGAAGTAAAAGGACCAATCCCAAGAAAAAGAATAGCATATAAGTTGCGATAGGAAACCAGATATAGCGGTAATCTAGTGATAAGAGAGATGGTAAAATCCCTTTACTGTTTTTCCCACTAACTCCGAAAAACAGATGGACCACTAAACCGATACTATTAAGATAGATGAATAATCCAGCAAATCTGGTTAGAGTCATCCTTAACCTGGATAAATCTAGAAACCAATAGTCAAATATTCTGTAGACCAGACAAAAAAGATTTGCATATAATGGAAAACTATAGTTAATATCTCTGTATAGTAAAGGAAGTGGGAGGCTTTCAAAAATAAAATTAATACCTAGTCCTATTCCTAAGATTAGAAAAAGGACTAAGAAGAAACCTATAATTTTATGAGAATCTAGCCAATGCTGAAAACTTTCTTTCCTTGATAGATTCTTTTTTGTATTTGAATTTCTTTTATTCATTTTCACCGTTTTCTTCATATCTAGACTACTGAAACAAGGGCATAGCAATTTGGCTAATTAAATTTGACTTAAGGGCCTATCTACCCCAACGCCTTGACTTCCAACATCATATCACGGATCTGAGCTGCGAGTTCAAAATCAAGCACTTCGACGGCTTCTTGCATTTGTTTTTCGAGTTTCTTGACGAGTTCCTTACGTTCTTGTTTGTTGAGGCTATTGATATCGACTTCCTTGTCCTCTTCCTTAGCAACTGCCTTAGTTACAGCAATCAGGTCACGGATTTCTTTCTTGATTGTCTGAGGTACGATACCATGCTCTTCATTATAAGACATCTGGATTTTCCGACGACGAGCCGTTTCATCAATAGCACGTTGCATAGACTGGGTCACCGTGTCTGCATACATGATGACATGCCCTTCGCTATTGCGAGCAGCACGTCCAATGGTCTGAATCAATCCACGTTCGTTACGAAGGAAACCTTCCTTGTCAGCATCTAGAATGGCAACCAAACTTACTTCGGGTACGTCAATCCCTTCGCGGAGCAGATTGATTCCGACCAAAACATCAAAAACACCCAAACGTAGGTCACGGATAATCTCCGTCCGCTCCAAGGTTTTGATATCCGAGTGCATATACTTGACCTTGATGCCCATTTCTTTGAAGTAGTCGGTCAAGTCTTCTGCCATCTTCTTGGTCAAGGTTGTGATAAAGGTTCGTTCATTCTTTTCAACACGGGCATTGATTTCACCTAGGAGGTCATCAATCTGTCCCATAGTTGGACGGACTTCCACTTCAGGGTCTAAAAGCCCTGTTGGACGAATGATTTGCTCGATCACTGTCTCGGTCTGTTCATTTTCATAGTCACCTGGTGTCGCTGAAACGTATACAATCTGATGCACATGACTCTCAAACTCCTCCCGACGGAGAGGACGATTATCTAAGGCAGACGGCAAACGGAAACCATAATTGACCAACATTTCCTTACGAGAACGGTCTCCATTGTACATGCCCTTTATTTGCCCCATAGTCATGTGACTTTCATCAATCATAATCAAGAAATCATCTGGGAAGAAGTCAAGAAGCGTATAAGGAGGCTCTCCTTCGCTACGACCATCCATGTGGCGGGAGTAGTTTTCGACACCGTTGGTATAACCCATCTCACGCAGCATTTCGATATCGTACTCTGTCCGCTGTTTCAAACGCTGAGCTTCTAGCAGTTTGCCTTCCTTTTCAAAGACAGCCAACTGCTCCTCCAACTCTGCCTGAATTTTCACAATCGCAACTTCCATGTGGTCGTCATTGGTCACAAAGTGAGTGGCAGGGAAAATCGCCAAATGATCCACTTCACCCAATACCTGACCTGTCAAAGCCTCAACCTCACGGATACGGTCAATCTCATCACCGAAAAACTCTACTCGAAAAGCGTGTTCATCACGAGAAGCTGGGAAAATCTCCACCACATCCCCGCGAACGCGAAATCTTCCCCGTTGGAAATCAATATCATTGCGTTCAAACTGAATATCAACCAAGTCATTCAAGAGTTTATCACGAGAAATCTCCAGACCTGGACGAAGACTAACAACACTATCAGAATATTCCTTGGGCGAACCCAAACCATAGATACAAGAGACAGAAGCTACGACGATGACATCGTTACGCTCCAGAAGAGCTGAAGTCGCTGAGTGTCGAAGCTTGTCAATCTCATCATTGACCGAGCTATCCTTCTCAATATAGGTATCGCTCGAAGGGACATAGGCCTCTGGTTGATAATAATCATAGTAGGATACGAAGTACTCGACTGCATTTTCAGGGAAAAATTCCTTGAACTCTCCATAGAGCTGCCCAGCTAGCGTTTTGTTATGGGCAATGACCAAAGTTGGTTTATTAACTTTGGAAATGACCTGACTCATGGTATAGGTCTTCCCTGTACCCGTCGCCCCCATCAAAATTTGGGCCTTCTCTCCACCTTCGATATTGTCAACCAACTGCTCAATCGCTTGGGGTTGATCTCCTGAAGGTTGGTATTTTGATACTAGTTTAAATTTATTATCTGTAATTCTATTAATCATGATTGCCTCATCTGCATTTTTCTATCCTTCTATTTTACCATAAATTTACTTTTCAGACTCTACTCTAGGTTGATAAGAGTGAGTATTTCATGTTACATTTCCTTACATAAAATCCATAAAATTTGCCTTTTCATTCATTTTCTGATATAATGGGAAAATATTCGGAAAAGGAGACTAAAAATGAAGAAAAAAATACTAGCATGTTTGCTCATTTTATTTCCCATTTTCTCACTAGGTATGGCAAAAGCTGATACTGTTAAGATTGTGTCTGATACAGCTTACGCACCTTTTGAGTTTAAAGATTCAGATCAAACCTATAAAGGGATTGATGTTGATATTATCAATAAAGTCGCAGAAATCAAAGGATGGAACATCCAAATGTCTTATCCCGGCTTTGACGCAGCTGTAAATGCAGTGCAGTCAGGTCAAGCAGATGCTATTATGGCAGGTATGACAAAAACAAAAGAACGCGAAAATGTCTTTACCATGTCTGATACCTATTATGATACAAAAGTTGTCATTGCTACCACAAAGGCAAATAAAATCACCAAATATGAGGAACTTAGCGGGAAAACAGTTGGAGTTAAGAACGGAACTGCCGCTCAACGTTTCCTCGAAAGTATCAAAGATAAATACGGTTTCTCTATCAAAACCTTTGATACAGGTGATTTGATGAATAACAGTCTAAGTGCTGGTGCTGTGAACGCCATCATGGATGATAAACCTGTTATTGAGTATGCGATTAACCAAGGACAAGATCTCAGCATCAATATGGATGGCGAGGCTGTTGGAAGCTTTGCTTTTGGTGTCAAGAAAGGGAGCAAGTATGAACACTTGGTTACCGAGTTTAACGAAGCCCTAGCACAAATGAAGAAGGATGGTAGCTTGGAGCAAATCATCCAAAAGTGGACGGCTTCTAAAACTACGGCAAGCCCAACAATAACTACTGCTGCTGGACAAAAAGCTACTCCTGTGAAAAGCAAGTATATTATTGCCAGCGACTCATCTTTCGCCCCATTCGTCTTTCAAAATTCAAGCAATCAATACACCGGTATTGATATGGATCTTATCAAGGCCATTGCCAAAGATCAAGGTTTTGAAATTGAGATTACCAATCCAGGATTTGATGCAGCCATTAGTGCTGTTCAAGCTGGACAAGCAGATGGTATCATTGCTGGTATGTCTGTAACAGATGCTCGTAAGGAAACCTTCGACTTCTCAGAATCATACTACACAGCAAATACGATTCTCGGTGTGAAAGAATCAAGCACAATTGCTTCTTATGAAGACCTCAAGGATAAAACTGTCGGTGTTAAAAACGGAACTGCTTCTCAAACGTTCCTTACTGAAAATCAAAGCAAATACGGCTATAAGATTAAAACTTTCGCAGATGGCGCTTCTATGTATGACAGTCTGAATACTGGATCTATTGATGCCGTGATGGATGATGAGCCAGTTCTCAAATATTCTATCAGCCAAGGGCAAAAATTGAAAACGCCAATCGCTGGAACTCCAATCGGTGAAACAGCCTTTGCGGTTAAAAAAGGAACAAATCCAGAATTGATCCAGATGTTCAATAATGGACTTGCCAACCTCAAAGCTAACGGAGAATTCCAAAAGATTCTTGACAAGTATCTAGCTAGCGAAACTTCAACTGACTCTACAAGTACGGTTGACGAAACAACTATCTGGGGCTTGCTTCAAAACAACTACAAACAACTTCTTAGTGGACTTGGAATCACTCTTGCTCTAGCGCTTATTTCATTTGCAATTGCCATTGTCATCGGTATTATCTTTGGTATGTTTAGCGTTAGCCCATACAAATCTCTTCGTCTGATCTCTGAGATTTTCGTTGACGTTATTCGAGGTATTCCCTTGATGATTCTTGCAGCCTTCATCTTCTGGGGTATTCCAAACTTCATCGAGTCCATTACAGGCCATCAAAGTCCAATTAACGACTTTGTAGCTGGTACTATAGCCCTCTCACTCAATGCTGCTGCTTATATCGCTGAAATTGTTCGTGGTGGGATTCAAGCCGTTCCAGTTGGTCAAATGGAAGCCAGCCGCAGTCTTGGTATTTCTTATGGAAAAACCATGCGTAAGATTATCTTGCCACAAGCGACTAAATTGATGTTGCCAAACTTCGTCAACCAATTCGTTATCGCTCTTAAAGATACAACCATCGTGTCTGCTATCGGTTTGGTGGAACTTTTCCAAACTGGTAAGATCATCATCGCCCGTAACTACCAAAGTTTCAAGATGTATGCAATCCTTGCTATCTTCTATCTTGTAATTATCACACTTTTGACTAGACTAGCGAAACGCTTAGAAAAGAGGATTCGTTAATGGCAAAACTAAAAATTGATGTAAATGATTTGCATAAGTATTATGGAAAAAACGAAGTTTTAAAAGGCATTACGACTAAATTCTATGAAGGTGATGTTGTCTGTATCATCGGTCCTTCCGGTTCTGGTAAATCCACTTTCCTCCGTAGCCTTAACCTTCTCGAGGAGGTAACGAGTGGCCACATCACTGTGAATGGTTATGATTTGACTGAAAAATCAACCAATGTCGACCATGTTCGTGAAAACGTGGGAATGGTTTTCCAACACTTCAACCTCTTCCCTCACATGTCCGTTCTAGAAAATATCACTTTTGCACCTATTGAACACAAACGAATGACCAAAGAAGAAGCTGAGAAATTGGGGATGGAGTTGCTTGAAAAGGTTGGACTAGCAGATAAAGCTAATGCCAATCCAGATAGTCTTTCAGGTGGTCAGAAACAGCGTGTAGCCATCGCTCGTGGACTTGCCATGAATCCGGATATCATGCTCTTTGATGAACCAACTTCTGCTCTTGACCCTGAGATGGTTGGAGATGTACTAAACGTTATGAAGGAATTAGCAGAGCAAGGCATGACCATGATCATCGTAACCCACGAGATGGGATTTGCTCGTCAGGTGGCCAATCGCGTTATCTTTACGGCTGATGGTGAGTTCCTGGAAGATGGAACTCCAGATCAAATATTTGACAACCCACAACACCCTCGTCTAAAAGAGTTCTTGGACAAGGTCTTAAATGTATAAAACAAAACTGTAAGGTTCTCCTTACAGTTTTTTAATTGCGTATTGGATTTTTTGTTTTTTTTGAAAATTATGATAAAATAAAAACTATGATAATGAGGAAATCTCATCCCTAGTCCAACTAGGAAAAAATATAGAAATTAGGTAGCTAGATGTCATCAAAGGTTATTGTTACAATTTTCGGTGCGAGTGGAGATTTAGCTAAACGCAAACTCTACCCTTCCCTTTTCAGACTCTATAAATCAGGCAATCTCTCTGAGTATTTTGCTGTTATCGGAACAGCTCGTAGACCTTGGAGTAAGGAATATTTTGAATCTGTAGTTGTTGAGTCCATCCTTGATTTGGCAGATAGTACCGAGCAAGCCCAGGAATTTGCTAGCCACTTCTACTATCAAAGCCATGATGTGAATGATACGGAACATTACATTGCTTTGCGTCAATTACAAGCTGAGCTTAACGAAAAATACCAAGCTGAACACAATAAGCTCTTCTTCTTGTCTATGGCGCCTCAGTTCTTTGGAACCATTGCCAAGCACCTCAAATCTGAAAACATTGTTGATGGCAAAGGTTTTGAGCGCTTGATCGTTGAGAAACCATTTGGTACAGACTACGAAACAGCGAGCAAGCTCAATGAAGATCTCCTTGCGGCCTTTGATGAGGAGCAAATCTACCGAATTGACCATTACCTAGGTAAAGAGATGATTCAGAGTATCTTTGCTGTTCGTTTTGCCAATATGATCTTTGAGAATGTTTGGAATCGCGAACACATCGATAATGTTCAAATTACCTTTGCAGAGCGCTTGGGTGTAGAAGAACGTGGTGGCTACTATGATCAATCTGGTGCTCTTCGTGATATGGTGCAAAACCATACTCTCCAACTTCTCTCTCTTCTAGCCATGGACAAACCAGCTAGCTTTACAAAGGATGAGATTCGTGCTGAAAAGATAAAGGTCTTTAAAAACCTCTATCATCCAACTGAGGAAGAATTGAAAGAACAGTTTATTCGTGGTCAGTATCGCTCTGGTAAAATCGATGGCATGAAATACATTTCCTATCGTAGCGAGCCAAATGTCGATCCTGAATCTACAACAGAAACCTTTGCATCTGGTGCCTTCTTTGTAGACAGCGATCGCTTCCGTGGTGTTCCCTTTTTCTTCCGTACAGGGAAACGTCTGACGGAAAAAGGAACTCACGTCAATATCGTCTTTAAGCAAATGGACTCTATCTTCGGTGAGCCTTTGGCGCCAAATATCTTGACCATCTATATCCAACCAACTGAAGGATTCTCTCTCAGCCTCAATGGGAAGCAAGTCGGTGAAGAATTTAACCTAGCACCAAGTTCTCTGGATTACCGTACAGACGCTACTGCTACTGGAGCCTCACCAGATCCATACGAGAAATTAATCTACGATGTCTTGAACAACAACTCAACCAATTTTAGCCACTGGGATGAGGTAAGTGCTTCTTGGAAATTGATTGACCGTATTGAAGAACTCTGGGCTGAAAATGGTGTCCCACTTCATGACTATAAAGCTGGAAGCATGGGACCACAAGCTAGCTTTGACTTACTTGAGAAGTATGGAGCCAAATGGACCTGGCAACCAGATATCGCCTATCGTGAAGATGGACGTTTAGAATAGCAAAAATATCCTGCAAGATTGACTTGCAGGATATTTATTTTGTATTAAATCAAGCCTTCTAAGAGACCCTTCATAAAGTTTTCTGAGTTAAATTCCCCGATATCATCGATTTTTTCACCGAAACCAATCAATTTTACAGGGATATTAAGTTCTTCACGAATTGCCAGAACGACACCACCTCGTGCAGTTCCATCAATTTTTGTCAAAACAATTCCAGTCAATGGTGTTATCTTCGAAAATTCCTTAGCTTGTACCAAGGCATTCTGTCCAGTTGACGCATCAAGGGCCAGGAAGGTTTCATGAGGTGCTTCAGGAACGACACGTTTGATAATACGGCCAATCTTTTCCAACTCGGCCATAAGGTTGTCCTTGTTTTGCAAACGGCCTGCTGTATCAATCATGAGAATATCAATCCCTTCGGCTACAGCACGTTCCATCCCATCAAAGACCACACTTGCTGGATCAGCCTTTTCAGGTCCCGTCACAACAGGAACATCCACACGTCGACCCCATTCAGCTAGCTGGGCAACGGCTCCAGCACGGAAGGTATCTGCCGCAACCAACATGACTTTCTTTCCAGCTTGTTTGTAGCGATGAGCCAATTTCCCGATAGAAGTTGTTTTCCCAACACCATTAACACCAACAAAGAGCATGACTGTCAAACCATCTTGGAAATGGATTTGTTCATCGTAGTTGCCATCCTTCTCATAGAGTTCAACCAATTTCTCGATAATGACACGGCGGAGTGCCTCAGGCTTCTTAGCGTTTTCTAATTTTGCTTCATAGCGTAGTTCTTCTGTTAAGTTTGAAGCGACTTGCACACCGACGTCGCTCATGATGAGCAGTTCTTCCAATTCCTCGAAGAATTCTTCATCGACAGAACGAAAGTTGGCAAAGAAAGCATTCAAACGAGCACCGAATCCCGTACGAGTTTTCTTGAGACTGCGGTCATATTTTTCCTGAACGGTTTCTTCAACTTGAGGATATTCTTCTACTACTTCAGAAGCCTGCTCTTCTTCTGTTTCTTGGTTCTCTTCTTCAAGAATTTCTTCTGGCTCTTGGAATTGTTCCAATTCATCAGATTCTAGCTCAAGCTCTTCCTGAGCAGCTTCTTCGACTGCTTCTGGTTCAATAACTTCTTCTGTCAAGACCTGAGGAATTTCTTCTTGAGCAGGTGTTTCTTCCACTTTGTCTCTTGCTGTCTCTTCCTGAGCAGTTTCTTCGACTGCCGTTTGGTTTTCTTCAACCTCTTCTGACAAATCAAGATTTTCCAGTGCTTCTTTTACAACATCTTCGATTTTCGGCTCTTCTTTTTTTCCGAATAGACGGTCAAACAATCCCATATTCTACTTCTCCTTTAGCACGTATTCTTCGATAGCCCAAGCAACGGCTTCCTCGTCGTTGGTCATCGGGGTAATCACATTTGCAACTGCCTTAACTGCTGGAACTGCATTTTGCATAGCAACTCCCAGACCTGCCCATTCAATCATGGAAAGATCATTGGCCTCGTCCCCACAAGCCATGACCTGACTTTGATCGATTCCCAAGTGTTTAATTAATTTCGCTAAACCTGTTGCCTTGTGGACATTTTTCGGCGACCATTCCAATAAGAGTTCACGCGATTTGAAGATTTCATACTGGTTAAACAATTCTGGAGAAATCTGTTGAATCGCTGCATCCAAAGGTTCTTGGGCAAAGGCAGTCACACATTTATTATACGTCATCTGACTAGATAGATCCTCAAAAGCGACAGGTACGAAAGTCAAGGCTGGGTTGAACTTGGCATAGAGACTTTCTTGGTCAGACTGGATTTGATAGACTGTTCCTTCTGAAATAGCATCTAACGGTAATCCCAGTTTTTCAGTTTCCTCGTACAATCGTGCTACATCGTCGATTGAAAAGACGGTTTTATCGAGAATCTCTCCAGTATTTTTCTGTACCAGACCACCATTAAAGGTGATGGTGTACTCGTCCTCCTGACCATCAGTACCCAGCTCATGGAGAAAGAAATCCATAGCCTTTAGAGGACGACCCGTTGTCAGTACGACCTTAATGCCACGATCACGCGCAGCTTTGAGGACCTCCTTGGTACGATCTGTCAGCTTTTTATCCGTTGTCAGCAAGGTGCCATCCAAGTCCAATGCAATCAATTTAATATCTGCCATTACAAACCCTCCATATAAGACATCACTGACTGGTCCTTATGGTGGCCAATCACTGCTTCTGCTAATTCTAAAATCTCTGGTCGCGCATTTTCAGGAGCGATTGGGTGCCCAACAACCTGCATCATATGAAGGTCATTGAGATTATCGCCAAACGCCATAACCTGATCCATGGTTAGACCAAGTTTTTTGGATAACTCAACAACAGCCACACCCTTATCAACGTAGTCCAAGACAATATCGATGGATTCAAAACCAGTTGTCATGGCTTTCACACCAGGAACATTTTCGTTGACCCAGGCCTCACCAACTTCTATCGTTTCTTCTGTAAAGTTGGTGGTGAATTTAAAAATCTCATCCGTGATATCTTCCAAACGTGCTACTTTTTGAATGTTTTCATTGTAGTGACGACTGAACATCAGATAGGTCTCATCCACTGTGTCCAAAACATAACAAGCTTTTTTCCCAGTCAAGAGCATCTTTCTTTCATCAAAATAAGGCGATTTCTTCAAAGCTTCAAAAGTGCTCAAGTAAAAATCCCGAGACATAGTAGCCTCATACGTATCCTCACCATGAAACTCAACATAGCTCCCATTTTCAGCTATAAAAATCACTTCGTCACGCACATCCGCAAACAACTTTTTCAGGGACAGAATACCACGACCTGAAGCCACTGCAAAATAAATCCCCTTTTCCTCGTAGGAAACAAGTACGTTTTTGAGGCGTTCCATATCAAACCGTCCCTTTCCGTCAAGAAAGGTTCCGTCCATATCCGTTGCTACAAGTTTAATCATAAAATCCTTCATTCTCCAATTGATAAATCTATCTTCTATTATACCATAGATAAGTTTAAAAAGTTCCAGTACAGCAGGATAGCACTACTTTTTCGGAGAAACTTCAAAGGGCCTAAAAATTAGAATCGTAGAACTTTTTTCAGATAGTTTAAAAAGTTTGTATTCCCCTACCCTTTTCTCTATAATGGAGAGAAAGGAGATGACTATGACAGAAATAAAACATGAAATTGATGCAAACTTTGCAGGCCGACTCAATATCCTACGCGCAGGTGTTCTGGGTGCCAATGATGGGATTATTTCCATCGCTGGAGTCGTTATCGGTGTTGCCAGTGCGACGAGCAATATCTGGATTATCTTTTTATCAGGTTTGGCGGCTATCCTCGCTGGTGCTTTCTCTATGGCCGGTGGCGAATATGTCTCTGTATCCACTCAAAAAGACACGGAAGAAGCCGCTGTTGCTAGAGAACAGTTGCTTTTGGATAAGGACATCGAATCTGCAAAACAATCCCTCTATGCTGCTTACCTTCAAAATGGTGAGTGTGAAACGTCCGCCCAACTCTTGACCAACAAGGCCTTTTTAAAAAATCCACTCAAAGCCTTGGTCGAGGAAAAATACGGTATCGAGTACGAAGAGTTTACCAATCCTTGGCATGCTGCCATATCTAGCTTCATCGCCTTTGTACTGGGAAGTCTTCCTCCTATGCTTTCAATCACCGTCTTTCCAAGTGACTATCGCATTCCTGCTACTGTTTTTATCGTGGCCCTTTCCCTTCTCGTCACTGGCTATACCAGTGCTAAACTAGGTAAGGCTCCTACGAAAACAGCTATGATCCGTAACCTCTGTATCGGACTTCTTACCATGGCAGTAACTTACCTGTTTGGACAACTCTTTAGCATTTAAGATAAAGAAATACCTCGATAAATATCGAGGTATCTTTTTTACATTTGCACAATCTTGCGATAGCTTCTTGAGGTAATCATAAAGATTAAGACGTAGACAATGAGGAAGATAGCACAGATAGACAGAGTGACAGTCAACATCATGGTCGCATCTAGCACCCCAATGACTTTTAGGATGAGGCTAAGCATATGATAGGCAAAGGCAAGGTGTAGGAAGGCAAAGAGCAAAGGGAGGAAGAAAACAGTAAGGACCTGTTTGTTAATGGTTTGCTTGATTTGCTTTTGATCGAGACCGACCTTTTGCAAAATGATAAAGCGTTCGCGATCTTCATAGCCTTCAGAGATTTGTTTGTAGTAGATAACAAGAACTGTTCCCACCATAAAGATGATAGAGAGGAAGATACCGATGAAGAAGACTCCACCAAAGAGAGCACTCATCTGCGCACTGCTATCAGCCAGATTGCTTCCGTAAACATAGCTTCCCTCTTTGCTTAATTCTCTATTAAAATCATCAAGGAATTTTGAATAGTCATCTGCAAGTTTGAGTTGCTCTTCCTCACTAGCCGTTACATTCATACCACCGTAGTATTGATTAAAGATGGAAGAATTAGGATGCTGGTCAAGAAAGGCTTTCAAGTCAGGAACAACCAGATAGTTATAGTCCGAAGTTAGAATATTGTACTGATTTGGGACATGTTCAAGAATAAAATCTTTTTTGATTTCTTCTTTGATCGTGTAGGTCTGGTTATTTAGAGTCAGTTCTTTCTGTCCTTGAAGTTCTTTGTTTTTAGTAAACAATCCAACTTCCTTTCCTGAAAGTGCGAGTTTTTGCCCCGTCATATTCTCATAGTCTTTTTGGTCAAAGACCATAAAAACAGTTTTCGGTTGAACACGGTTTTGACCTTTGTCAAAGATTGTTAATTTCGTACCTTCTTGATTTGCTACACCAAAGCTACTGTATGTAAGAACTTCTTTCTTTGTAACAGTCAATCCCTTATCACTAGCATACTGGTCTAGGAGTTTATTTATGTCTTCTTTTTCAATATTCTGTCCTGTAATTCCAAAATCATGTGGATTCATGACTTTCTTGAAAGTTTCAGAGCCTTTAAAGATACTCGTTGCAGCAGACATTGTCACCAAGACCATGGTTGAAAGAATAGCAATCGTCGCCAGACCAACCGCATTTTTCTTCATACGAAAAATGAGATTGGATACAGAAATCATGTTGTTAGGTTGGTAATAATAACGCTTGTTTTTCTTCAAGATTTGTAGGAAAACTGTGATTCCTGCATTGAAGAGAAGATAAGTTCCCAAAATTACTAACAAAACTGCTACGAAGAAAATCAGAACAGCAGAAAGTGGATTTTCAACTGTAACTGCTAGGTAATAACCAGCTCCCAAACTGATTAGACCTAGAATGGTTTGAAGGCCTAAGAAACGTCCTTTTTTCTCACCACTGGCTTTTTCACGAGAGAGCTGAAGGGCATTCATGCGTGCGATGCGAAAGGCATTGATAAAAATTAGACCTAGGAAGATAGCTCCAAAGACGATGAGAACTAGGATAAAGACAATTGGTTGGAAAGTCGAAACGAGTTCCACTTTCATCTTCATCAGCTTCAGAAGAAGGGCAAAGATTAGCTTATCAAAGAGAGCTCCTAGGCCGAGACCAGCTGTCAAGGTTAAGGAACCAAAAATAAGAAGCTCCTTAAAAACCATACTGATCAAATGGCGCTTTTCAAGACCCAGCATACCATATACACCCAGCTCCTTGGAGCGGTTCTTCATGACAAAACTATTGGCATAAAGGACAATAATTCCAGAAGCGATGGTAACAACCACCATACCGAGAGCCAGGGTCATAGAGATAGTTTCTCCCCCTCGGATCTTGCCAATGTTAGGATTAAGTGACAATGAATAAAAGAGATAGGTGATGGTCACTGCTAAGAGAACAGCTAAGGCAAAGGGATAGTAGAGTTTGCGGTTTTTAATCAAGTTAGATACCGCTAACTTATTGGTTAATCGGAACATACTAATTCACCTCGCTTGCCATAACAGTCAAAGTATCAGAGATTTCTTGGAACATCTGACGCTCTGTCTTGTCTCCACGGTAGATTTGGTTGTAAAGAATGCCGTCTTTGATAAAGAGAACGCGTTTGGCCCTGCTGGCTGCCGCCGTTGAGTGAGTTACCATGAGAATGGTTTGACCGCGTTCATTGATTTCATCAAAAACATCTAGAAGAGCTGCAGATGACTTGGAGTCAAGAGCTCCTGTTGGCTCATCCGCAAGGAGAATTTCAGGTTCAGTGATGATGGCGCGTGCTACTGCTACCCGCTGCTTTTGACCACCTGAGATCTCGTAAGGGTACTTCTCTTGCAATTGGTTGATGCCCAAATTTTCAGCTGTCACTACCAATTTCTTCATCATCTCCGTAATAGGTTTTCGTGATAGAACTAACGGAAGCAAGATATTGTCCTTAACAGACAGGGTATCTAGCAAGTTAAAGTCTTGGAAGACAAATCCCAACTTCTCACGACGGAAACTCGAAGCCTGTGAATTTTTAATAGTGGCTGTGTCTGTTCCGTTTAAGTAAACCTGACCTCGAGTTGGTTTATCCAGCATAGCTAGGATGTTGAGCAGGGTTGATTTCCCAGAACCAGACTCTCCCATGATGGCAACATAGTCACCCTTTTCTACGGTAAAGTGAATGTCTTTGAGAGCTTCTACTTGGTTGCCTTGGAAACGTGTTTTGTAGATTTTTTGAACGTGTTTTACATCTAAAAGTGTCATGATTTTCTCCTTCTTAATATCCCATCATTTGAAACTGTGCTTGCATCATAGCGCATCCCAGTTGAACACGCTCGATATCTTTTTGACTTGGTTTTCTTGTTTTCTTTTGTAAGATTCTTTTCATGGTTTTGCTCCTTTGTTCTTTATGAGTCTAGTTTATCTCAAAAAAAGGCGACCTGCCATAACCTAACCTTACAAAAGAGACTTTAATCTTACATTTTTGTAAGATTGCAGAATATCAAGCAATTTCGCTATCAATATTTTACCACAAATGAAATACAAGAAGAAAACCCTTGCGGATGCAAGGGTTAAGGTTCACTTCTTTTTCCGACTTCTTTGAGAAATAAGAAAAGTATCTATAAACTATTTTCAAATCTGACTCACCAAAACCAGCCATCATTGTCTTCAATGGCTTGGGCTTCCTTACGTTTGCGTGGTCCTGTTCCATACATTTCGGCTTCGATTTCTTCCTTAGTTGGCAGGATAGAGGCAAGAATGATGTATATTATCACACCAATCCCAAAATTTGCTACGGTAAAAATGGCGAAGAGAAAGCGGACTAGGGTTACATCAAAATTCCACTTGTCTGATAGCCCAGCTAAAACTCCTGACACCATACGATTTCGTCTCATTTTATAAAATTTTGTATTCATGATTATTTCCTCTTTCGGTATTCTTACAAGTAGTATAGCATGAATCAGAACGATCAACATCAGTCCTTAGGCCGATTTATGATGACGAGTTTACCTCGACAAACCCCACAGCGATAGCGTTTGGTATCAATTCTTCTCTTACGCTGATAACTTTGCTGGCAAGATTGGCACTGATAGACTAGGTAGGCACTTTGAGATTGTGTTTTCAAGGGTGGTACATAGCGTAGTCCATCCACTTCTTTCAAAAGTTCCTTGAAATCTCGGTCCTTATGGAGATACCCCTTTTTCTGAAAATAAAGGTGATAGTGACATAGTTCATGGCGCACGATTTTACGAAAGACTTCCAAACCTAGTTCATTATAAACCTTGGGATTAAAATCCAAATGCCCATCCTTGGGGAAAAATCGCCCACCTGTCGTTCGCAGACGAGAATTCCACTGGGCTTGGTGCGTGAAAGGTCTACCAAAATCTTCGAGTGAAACAGACTGAACGTAGTCAGTTAGATTCATCTGGAGCGAGGAGCGACAGATTGACTTTTTCACGTTCAGTATCGATTTTCTTAACCCAAACCGTTACCAAATCTCCGACGGATACAACTTGGCTGGGGTGTTTGATAAATTTGCGACTCATATGAGAAATATGAATGAGACCATCCTCGTGAATTCCGATATCAACGAAAGCACCGAAGTCAACGACATTACGCACCACACCTTCCAGCTTCTGGCCGACTTTTAAGTCCCTGATATCCAGTACATCTTGACGGAGTACAGGAGTATCAAAGGAATCACGGAAGTCTCGACCTGGTTTGAGAAGGTCGGCAATGATATCTTTAAGGGTTTCTGGGCCAAGATCTAGTTCTTGCGCCATTTCCTTAACTGAAAGGGACTTAAGCTTGTTTTGCGCTTCTTCATTCAAATCTTTGATATCCAAGCGTTTGAAAAGCTCCTTAACGGCAGCGTAGTTTTCTGGGTGAACTCCTGTATTGTCGAGGATATTGCTACTTTCAGGGATACGGAGGAAACCAGCAGCTTGCTCAAAGGCTTTGGCACCTAGGCGAGGAACTTTCTTGATTTGGGCACGTGAAGTGATTTTTCCTTCTTCCTCACGGTATTTGACAATATTTTCAGAGATAGTTTTATTAAGTCCAGCTACATGAGATAATAGAGCAGGGCTGGCTGTATTGACATTGACGCCAACCTGGTTAACCACCGTATCAACTACAAAGTCCAGACTTTCAGACAGTTTCTTCTGACTGACATCATGCTGGTACTGGCCGACACCGATTGACTTGGGATCAATTTTAACCAATTCAGCAAGCGGATCTTGCAAACGACGGGCGATTGAAATAGCAGAGCGTTTTTCAATGGTTAATTCTGGAAATTCCTGACGAGCAAGTTCACTGGCAGAGTAGACCGAAGCGCCACTTTCATTGACGATAACATAGCTGACTTCTGGAAAATCTTTCAGAACTTCCGCCACAAAGGCTTCACTTTCCCGACTGGCCGTCCCATTTCCGATAGCAATAATTTCCACACCGTATTGACCAATCAAGTCCGACAAATCTTTCTTGGCTTCTTCAATCTGACGAGCTGATGCTGGTTTTACTGGATAAATGACTTGGGTCGTCAGCATTTTACCCGTCGCATCAACGACAGCTAGCTTGGCGCCTGTACGAAAGGCGGGGTCAAATCCTAGAACCACGCGCCCTTTCAGCGGAGCAACCAAGAGGAGATTGCGCAGGTTGTCAGAAAAGAGTTGGATAGCTCCTTCTTCTGCTTTCTCAGTCAATTCTGTCCGAATGCGTCGTTCGATAGCAGGCAAGACCTTTTTCTTAACTGACTGTTGAACAACTTCATCTATATAGGCATTTTTCACCTTGAAACGGGCAGCAAAGAAAGCTAGAATACGATCTGTCGCGTGCTCAAAACCGACTTTTAAGACGCCTAGTTTCTCCCCACGATTGAGAGCCAAGGTACGATAGCCCTGCATATTGCCAACTGTCTCTGAAAAATCGTAATATATCTGAAAAACTTGTTTTTCATCGAGATTTTCATCCTTGATTTGCGAAGTGATTTTAGAGTGTCTCAACACTTCCTGATAGGTCAGTGAGCGCAAGGTCACATCTTCAGATAAGGCTTCGACCAAGATATCAACTGCACCAGCCAAGGCTTCTTGACCAGTCGCAAATCCTTCACAGACAAACTTCTCAGCTTCTTTCTCTAATCCATCTACGTTTTGCAAGATCAAGCGAGCAAGAGGAAAGAGTCCAGCTTCACGAGCAATGGTTGCCTTGGTCCGACGCTTTTCCTTATAAGGAAGATAGAGTTCTTCAACGTCTGCTAATTTTTCAGCTGCCAAAATAGCTGCTTCCAATTCCTTGGTTAGCTTGCCTTGTTCTTGAATCTTAGCCAAGACAGCTTCCTTGCGGTCATTAAGATTTGTCAGACTTTTATCCAAGTCGATAATGGCCTTAATCGCCACCTCATCCAGACTACCAGTCATGTCCTTTCGATAACGCGCGATGAAGGGAATTGTCGCTCCTTCAGCCGTCAAACTAAGAACGGTATCAATTTGCTTTAAGGTTACTCCCAAATCTTGGGAGATTTTTTCATATTTTTTGTCCATATACCTATTATACCATAAGGAACTGCTCTTGTTTTGCCTTACCTGTTTTTGCATCTTTGATTATCAAAATAATCCCATTTCCACAAAATAATAGTATAATAGAGGTAGAATGTAGAAAAGAGGTAGGCCCATGGCTGTTAAATTTACAAAAACGGATGACTTGGACAAGATGTTTGAAGAATTCGCCAAACTTCCTGACTTAACACAAGTCACTTTCCCAGATGACAAAAACAAAAAAGAAAAAGTTGAGAAGAAAAAATAGATGACTGTTTTCCAATCTCTTCCTCCTAGCATCTTACAAGCAGGGGCTATTTTTCTCTCCATCATGATTGAAGCCCTTCCTTTTGTCTTGATTGGAAGTCTTATTTCGGGATTGATTGAGGTCTATATCACACCTGATAAAGTTTATGAGTTTCTTCCTCGCAATCGTTGGGGAAGGATCTTTTTTGGTACCTTCATTGGCTTTCTCTTTCCATCCTGCGAGTGTGGAATCGTTCCGATTATCAATCGTTTTCTGGAAAAGAAAGTACCCAGCTACACAGCGGTTCCTTTTCTGGTGACTGCTCCCATCATCAATCCTATCGTTCTTTTCGCTACATATTCTGCCTTTGGCAATTCAATAAAATTTGCCTTATTGCGAGCTCTGGGAGCTATTGTGATTGCTTTGGTGCTTGGGATTTTCCTAGGATTTTTCTGGAAGGAACCCATTCAAAAAGAGAATCCTATCGCTTGTCATGAGCATGACTTTTCACACTTGAATCCTGCTAGAAAGGTCTTTCAGGTCTTTATACAAGCTATTGATGAGTTTTTCGATATGGGCCGTTACTTGGTCTTTGGCTGTCTCTTTGCGGCCATTGTGCAGGTCTATGTCCCAACTCGGATCCTGACCTCTATCAGCGCAAGTCCAATACTTGCGATTCTCTTGCTCATGTTTCTAGCCTTTCTCCTCTCTCTTTGTAGCGAGGCGGACGCCTTTATCGGTGCTTCTCTCCTCTCGAGCTTCGGCCTAGCGCCAGTCCTTGCTTTTCTCATCATTGGCCCCATGCTTGATATCAAAAATCTCCTCATGATGAAGCACTATCTCAAAGCGCGCTTCATCTGGCAATTCATGGGCATCGTGACAGTGCTTGTCTTGCTTTATTCTTACATGATAGGGGTGATGCTATGATCCGATTTATCATTCTACTGGGCTATTTTTCTCTGACCCTTTACCTCAAGCTATCTGGCAAGCTTAGCCAATACATCAACCTCCACTATTCCTATCTAGTCTATATCTCCATGCTCCTTTCTCTTCTGTTGGCTCTGGTTCAATTCTACATCTGGATCAAGAAAATCAACTCTCACAGCCATTTGGAAAGTCGTCGAACTAGACGAATCAGCATCCTGTTACTGTCACTACCTCTGTTGATTGGGGTTGCCTTTCCGACAGTAAGTTTGGACTCGAGAACCGTAAATGCAAAAGGATATCATTTCCCACTTGCTGAGGGAATCAACACAGCCATTCAGGCAAGCGAAGGCACATCCAGTCAATACCTCAAACCCGATACCAGCACCTATTTTTCCAAATCTGCTTATGAAAAGGAAATGAGGACTATAGCTGACAAATACCTCTCCCAGCCAACCATTCAAATTACAGACGATAACTATATGGAGGTCATGGAAGTTCTCTATGACTATCCTCAAGAGTTTGAAGGAAAGAGAATAGAGTTTACAGGCTTTGTTTATAACGATCCTAGCCATCCAGATAGCCAGTTCCTCTTTCGCTTTGGGATTATCCACTGTATCGCAGACTCTGGTGTATATGGACTCTTGACCAAGGGGAACTCACGCCAGTATCCTGACAATACCTGGATTACCGCTAGGGGAACCCTGACACTCCACTACCATAAAGAACTCAAACAAAAACTCCCAACACTAGAGGTTGAGAGTTTCACAAAAGTAGACAAACCAGAAAATCCTTATGTATATCGCGTGTTTTAATAAAAAGTAGCCTTTTCAGGCTACTTTTTATTATTTAGCAATTTTCTAACCTCTTGAGCACCAATCTGATCGCCTGCCTTTTCAAAAAGAGCGATAGCTTGTAAAAAATTTTCATGTGATTCTTCAGGATTTTGTATCGAACCAATCTCTCCTAAACCTCTATAGGCACAAGCTTGGGCAATCAAATCATCTGTTTGCAAAGCTTGTTTTAAGGACTGTTCCATATACATGAATGCTTCTGCTACTTTCCCTAGCTTTAATCGTAAATAACCTTGCTCATAATTGTTAACAGAAGATTTGAGGGTATCCTCTGTAAAAGCTTCTTCAATGACTTTTTGCTCTCTTTCGATATAGAAAAGGGCCGTTTGAAATTCATTCATTTCACGATAAACCATGGCTAACTGATGATAGCCTATATGTTCATTTTCTGGATCACTTTTAGTTCGTGCTAAGTCAATGTAACGCTGATAGATACTTAAGCACTCGTTGTATTTTTGCTCTTCAAGATAGATATAACCCATTAAATTTAATAAACTAAAATTAGTGCAAGTTTCCAAAGAAAAATCAGCTTCAACTAATTTTTTAGCCTCTTCAATTTTGCCCTCAAACAATAATTCCCATGCTTGATTCATGCTTATTCTCCTGCATCTTACGTTGTATAGAAATCTATTGATAAATCGCTATCAGACTTATATTTTTTCCAAGCTAAACTGAAGCCATAATAATCTTCAAATTCAGGGTGCCAGTCATAATAAAGTGGGATACGACTATATTTTCTTGCAACAACTTCGTCTTCAAATTCTGGAGATTCCCCTGCAGTAATACCAAATTGAAGACCATTTAGTTCCCAGCTATTGCCCCAAACATTTTCATCCGAGAGAACATCGATCCATCTAGAAGCATCAATATCAAAATCTGCACATAATTCCAGTTCATAGAATCTTCTACAGTTAATCTCTAAAGGCTTAATATAAAACGCACCTTCTACTTGGTACTTTTTATCTCTGACTTGAATCTGTGTGATTTTCATTGGAATCGGAACTCCATTTAATTCTAACCAGAAATAGCCTAAGGGAGTTTTGATACTATAATATGTTTGCTGAGTGACAGGTTTAGCATTTTTAGAGCAAGCATCAAGAATTCTTCCAAGCTTAATTAAATTTCTACAAACGATTTTTGAAGTGTGTGGGTCGAAATGTGAATACCTACGGGTGACTCGTTTTAACTTTTCAACAGGAAAAGTGATATCCTTTGGTAGAGCATGATACTTCTGTACAACTAGAGCAGTTTTTTCAGTATTTTCCTTCCCCACTGGGACAACTACAGCATGCCTAATATGGATATTTGGGTCATCGCAGATATAAGTATAGCCATTCCCTCCCTCCTGAAACTCAACAACAACGAGATTTAGCTCTTGATTCGGATCAAAGAGAGGCTCAACCTGTTCTGCTTCTTGGCGCTCATAAAAAGTAAAGCGTTCCCTATCCCCGTCTTCGCCAAAAACCATGAAACTACCACACTCAGGGCACTTCCACATATAAAAGGATGCTTCAGAAATATCATCATAAGAAATTTTATTATGGTCGTCAGCTTTATTTATGATTTCTTCAAACAACTCATCCGAATAAACTGAATAAGCATTTGGATCGGGCGCTCGGTGGTCGTTCATTGCTTGCCCGCATCTACATGTCCATTTACCCATAAATAACCTCAGTCGTGGCCTAATTCTTCAAGGAAAAATTGATTTAGGGTTTCCCACTCTTTTTTCTTCTCAGTAACGTTTTGGATGTAAACATCGAGCTCTTGGATATTATCTAAAATATAATCTTGAATTGGCTTTATAGGCTCAATTTCCATACCTTCAGGTCCCTTTACCTTGATATCAAGCAATCTTGACACATGCTCCTTCATTTGAGACGGTAATAATTCTTTGACCAAATCATCAAATAAAATCGGCGGAATAGAATGGTATTTTTCAATCCAACGACAAGCCCAAATGGGACGCAGCGCATAGAAATACTTTTTAGGTTTAACCTTGTTTCCTGAAAGATACTTATTCATTTGAGTTCTAGCAGTGTTCAAGTAATGGTAAAGCATTTTTTTCTCTGAAAAATACTGGTTCGCAAGAGGACGTATGCGCTCGATAAAATCCGTTTGTTGATAAACAATTGGTGACTGTAACCATTCAAACAATGTTGGATTTGACTTATAAAGGAGTTTTAAAGTTTTGTCTAAATCCCAGCCGCTCACATCCCAAGTATCGTCAATTGGTAGCTCGATAACATCTCGCTGTTCATTCAAACGGAGATAAAAATCTCGCTTGTGTTTGTAGATAAACCGTACATCAAAGTCACTGTCTGGAGACTCAAATCCCCAAGCACGACTACCAGACTCAATAGCCCACAAAACTTTGACATCGTAATCACGCTCAATTTCTACTAATTTTTCTGGTACCAGAACATTCATTTCATCTTGCGTTTGCATTTACAACCTCTTATTATTTACGCTGCTTCTCCAGCTCGATCATTAATGAGTTCAATTGTTTGGACAATATTACGAAGTATAGGGAGTTGGTGTTGAAAGAGTAGTTGAACTGAACCATACGATTTAAACGGCTCTTGTGTTAAAACTTTAGTCTCCAAGCAACCATTTTCTACAATGTAATCTACAATCAATTTCACAAAGGAAATCTGCTTGGCATTGAGACTCTCATCCGATAAAAATTTAGAAAAAACTTGATTGGCAGCCTCTCTATCTAAACCAATAATCTCACGAACCAATCTAGGAATTGCCTTATTTTCATAATGTTGTTGGTAATCTGACTTGCTACCTAATTTTTCCCATAGCAATGTTTCAAGTGCAAGTAAATCTTGAGAGGTCAATTTTTCATTATGGTATAACTTAGAAATTGCTTCATCATCTAGATGAGTTTTCAAATAATGTTCAACTTTTTCATTATAAGATCGCAGGTCATTGACTTGTAAATATGGCTTAGTATCATGGACAGTGGAAAGAATGTGATCATCAAAATTGACATAATAGACTTTTCGGCTCGTTTTATCTAAGAATTGCAATAAATCTCTTAGAGAAAGGCGGATTTTTTCAAGTTCAGACAAACTAACTTCTTCCCAAAATTCAGGTTCTTGTACTTTCCTGATAATTTCAGCCTGTGCAAAAACTTGTGGTATATTGCCAACCTTAGCAAGGGCTTTAGCTGTTTTCATAACTTGAGATATATGGACAGTTGCTGGCTTAGCCAACAGTTGTCCTAACTGTATCTGAAACAGCCATAAATCAAATCGTCTCGCCATCTCGTCTTCTTTATTTTCTTCAAATAGAATCGGAGAAAGATCTTTCTGGATTGTTTCACTTGTGACGGTCGTTAGATTTTGCCAATTTTCCAACTTTCTGTAAGTATAAACTGTATCTAAGACCATACGAACCCTAAAGTCTAACTCATTTAAGCTCACCATACGTTCATGAAGTTCTGAGACGAGTTGCTGACGGTATTCTCTAGCAAACTGATTATCTTGATAATGAAGCCCCTGCAGTTCTCGAATCAAGTCCACTTTGATGTTAAACAAACGTTGAGTCAGAGAAACAATGTGACGGCCATCTCCTTCTCTTGGATCAGCTTTGAAATATTCAAAATTATCACCATAATCAAATACCAAGAAATTTTCCTTATCCTGCTCAGGTCCGAATAAATCTTTACAAAGACGGGTTCCACGACCAATCATCTGCCAAAACTTAGTTTTAGAGCGCACTTTCTTGAAAAAGATTAAATTAACAACCTCTGGTACATCAATACCTGTATCCAACATATCAACAGAAATTGCAATTTGAGGGTATTTCTCCTTAATTTTAAAATCATCAATTAAGGTTTGATAATGCTTAATGCTATAATCAATCACTTGAGCATAATCGCTTCCTTTTTCAGGATAGCGTTCGTTAAAAATATCTCTGATATATTCAGCGTGTCGATGGTTTTTAGCAAAGATAATGGTTTTACCAATTTCGTCACCTGAAGCTGTCTGAATTCCTCTTGTCATTAGTTCATCTAGAACAATTTTGACTGTTTTTCTATTGAAAATAGAGGTATTAAAATCCTCAGGATCAATATCTTTCTCAGAACTACCATCTTCAAATTGGCTATCAAAATATTCTTTTTCGTCTTGGGATAAATCATCGTAATGTAGACCATCCGTTGGTAGTTTTAACTTAGTTTCAATCGAATGATAAGCTACTAAATAACCATCTTTTACAGCCTCTTCCAAATCGTATGCGTATGTTGGAACACCATTCTCCAAGTTAAAGAAACTATAGGTATTTTTATCCAAATCTTGACGCGGAGTGGCAGTTAATCCTACAATCCTTGCATCAAAATAATCAAAAATTGATTTGTATTTCTGATAAATAGAACGGTGAGACTCGTCAATTATGATGAGATCAAAGTGCCCAACAGTGAAGGGGCGTTGATTTACTTCTTCTTGATCACTGATCGCTCCTATCATAGTCGGATAGGTTGAAAAAACCATACGACTAGATCGAGCACTATCTTTATCTTCTAAGAAATTACAAACCGAAAGATCTGGAAGTAATTTCCTAAACGAATCATAAGCTTGCTTAACTAGGGAAGTTCTATCAGCTAAAAAAAGAACATTTTTTACCCAGTTATGACGCGAAAGGATATCAACTAGGGAAACCGCTGTACGGGTTTTCCCAGACCCAGTTGCCATGACCAAGAGTGCCTGTCTCCGATTATTGGAGAATGCTTCACAGACACTTGTAATCGCATGTTTCTGATAATAACGTCCAGAAATGTCGTCCCTAATTTTGCTAGAAATATCCTCGAGTGGTTTTTGCAAGTGACGTCTGTCCATCAACAGTTGCAACTCTTCTTGAGAGTAGAACCCTGCAATCTGGCGACGATTAACACCATCAAGTATGTAGTGCTTTAAACCATTGGTAATAAAGCAAATTGGCCGATAGCCGATTTGTTTCTCAAGAACTTCAGCATATTCCTTGACCTGCACCTCCCCTACTTCTGGATTTACAGATGCCTTTTTAGCTTCAACAATTGCTAGAACTTTCCCATTTTTGCCATAAAGGACATAGTCACAGTATCCAGTTCCTGTACCATGCTTCAAACCATGAACGGCTACCTCAACACAACAGTTTTCCTCAAATGTCCAACCTGCTAAACGGAGATCGATATCTATAAAGAGTTTTCTTGTCTCTGATTCAGATAGTTGATCGATATGGAAAGATACATCTTGCCGTAGAGCTGCTGTTTCACGTTTTTCAGTATAAGTCTCTTGAACAGCCAATGACTGACTAGCCATCTGTTCATCGAAATCAGGAAGATCTGACAAACTGTTTTGTAATTTCGCCATAGATTGTGGCGTTTCTCGAAACTTGATGTTTGCTGAAAGTGGCAATAATTGCTCGTCGAAATAACGCTCCACGAACTCGTTACTGTAGCAATAATCAATAAAATTGACAAACTGATACAAATGATGCAAAGCCAAAATCGCTTCTCGTTCCTTAATTTCTCCACCATGTGCAGCATGATTTCCCCATCGAATTAAAAGAACAATCTGCCTATGGAGCTCAGGATCCACAATCTCTCTAAAATCATCATCCCATACCAAAGAAGATAAGGTAGCACGATAGGGAGCTTCTAAATATGAATCGTGACTATATATCCAATGAACAGCCTGCTCCAAAGCACGGCGTGCCATAAAAGCAGTAGCTACAGTAGATGTCGCGATCATATTCTCAGCTTCTATACAAGGCTTTGAAAAAGATTCATACTCTTCGTTATTTAAAAGAAAATCAAAATTTCCCATTTTTCTCTCACTTTGAATAAATAGATAGCTATATTATACTAGATTTCAAGCTATTTCTCCACAGTTTTATAACTATCCCACAAGCAAATTGTGATTTGTCGACTTGAGCCACGAAGTCTGCGAATTCGTTTTGGAGGGCTAGATGGGGGAGGATATATTTCTGTTTTTCTAATGGTTTTTGAGTTATCTTTGGTTGACCTGAGAAATCAGCAAATCTACTAAAATCAATTACTTTCATTAATTCTAATAAAAATACAAGGTTAAAATCTAAATTTTTAAACTCTTTTATATATATAGCATTGTCACTTATCCATACCTTACCGTGAGTAGTTCTTACATTACCACAATATGCACCTACACGACCAATGATAATAGTTGGATTATCAATTAAATAATTTCGACTTTTCCAAGCAATACCATTTCCACCATAGGCAGGGTAACCTTCAAAAACTCTATCATTTTTATCAAGAAATTTTCCACTTGAAAATTTAAAACACTGCTGTCCCGTTTTCACTGCAAATTTCTTGTCATTATTTATAGGATCCCCAAACATCTCGTTAAATCGGGATTTGACGAGCTCGTTCAATTTTTATTTTGTTCTTTACGACAGCAAATTAATCGTTCAATCAAATTTAACGTACTAGTAATCAACTCTTGTTGCTCAACTGAAGGATAAGTAATCTCTACTTTTTTTAACCAGTCTGTACTTAAATTTTTTTGAGCAACACCATTAGAACTTCTTATTGCTGACTGCTCAAACAGATCTGAATTAAGAAATTGAAATACATATTCTTTGGAAATTAAACTATCAATAGTTCTTAAACAGGCAACCCGTTGATTTAACGCAGCAGGAAGCATTGTTTTACTTATTAATCCTACTCTTCCAACATTTCCTGTTAAAGACATAAGCAAATCATTTTCTTTTAAAATATACTTCTCGATTGAATTTGTATATTCAATTGGATAGTATTTGGGATCACTATCTTCGATGTATCCTTTTTGAACATTAGTAATTCTTATAATACGAATGCCTTCATTAACATATAGCAAACTCTTGAAGGCAAATCCATTTAATATCTCACAAACTTCCCCCAACTTCACTTTTTTCATACATCCATCTCCCTACTTGAGTAATTCTTCTAACTCTGCCAAGCCAGCTTGAATTTCTTTTTCTAGATCATTAATTTTCTTTAAGATGACTTCTGTTGGTTCATACTCAACTTTTTCATACTCAATTTCTTTGTATTTATTGATCGATAAATCATAATCATTATCCTTTATCTCATCGACTGGAACAAAGAAAGACTGGTCCGTTCTCTTACGTTCTGCTTCATTTTCAAGTTGATGGAAACGTTGAATAATATCTGGAATATCATTGTCACTGATCGGTTGTCGTTTATCATCCAAACTTAAACCATCTGCTTTCATATCGTAAAACCAGACCTTATCCGTTCCACCATTTCCAGTTTTTGTAAAGATGAGAATGGCGGTTGAAACTCCAGCATAAGGTTTGAAAACACCACTTGGCATTGATATTACAGCATCCAATTTATGATTCTCTACAATTTCCTGACGAATTCCTTTATGGGCTTTAGAAGAACCAAAGAGGACACCGTCAGGTACAATAACTGCTGCACGTCCCCCTGGTTTCAATGTACGCAAGAAAAGAGCAAGGAAAAGTAATTCTGTTTTTTTGGTTTTTACAGTCGCAAGAAGATCATTTGAAGTTGAATCGTAGTCAAGCGATCCCTTAAATGGAGGATTTGCTAACACTAAAGTGTATTTATCTGCTTCTTCATTATCTTGAGATAGTGAGTCAAGATAACTAATTTGTGGATTTTCCACTCCATGCAGCATCATGTTCATTGCACCAAGTCTAAGCATAGTTGTATCCGTATCATTCCCATGAAACATAATGTTATGAAAATGGTTGATATTATCTGGATTGGTTTCCCATTCATCTTTTTTACGCTTTAAGTAACGGCTAGCAGATACTAAGAAACCCGCAGACCCCATAGCAGGATCTGAGATAATATCCTTGATAGTTGGTTGCATCAACTCAACCATCATATCGATGATGTGACGAGGTGTACGAAATTGTCCATTTTTACCTGCGGTTGACAATTTTGATAGCAGATATTCATAGATGTCGCCAATATCATTAATCCCCTGTGTGTCACTATCAAAGTCTATACCTGAATCTCTGGTTGGAAATTCATCTAATATAGAAATCACCTTTTGGAGAGTAGCAGGTTTATTTATTTGAAAGATAGCTTCACGCATATAACGTGAAAAAGCTGTATCATCAGTATCACCCTTGAGATTCTTCATAAATGGAAAAATCTCCTGTGTCATTAAACGATAGACTTCCTGAGCATCTCCCATATTTTTAAAAGTCGACCAACGGTATTCAGGTTTGTCTTTTGGAAAAATTCCCTCATAAGAAATTCCTAGAAACTCAGCATCGCTTTCGCGTCCAAGCTCGACACTATCCAAATCCTTCATAAACAGAAGATAAGTCAATTGTTCAATATTTGTTAGAGGATTTGCATTTCCTTCAGTCCACAGCATTTCCCACAGCTGATCAATTTTATTTTTTAATTCGCCTGTAATCATACTAGTCTCTTTTCTTTGGTTTTAAAGTTATGAATATCACTATTTTAACAGATTTTCAATCAACCTTCAATTATGTTTCTTTCTATTAAAATTTCTTTCAAAAATAAAAAAGCAAACACAAAATTGGTTTACTTTTTTAACTCTCACTCTCCATCCTTCCAATTCCGAGCAATCTCTTCGTCTTTCTGGAGTTGGTCTACCAGTTCCTCTACGGAGTCAAATTTGACCATATCTCGGACACGGTCCAGCCAGTAGACCATGACGGTCTCACCGTAAATATCATCTGAAAAGTCAAAAATATTGACTTCAAAACGTGGTTCTTCTCCATCAAAGGTGACATTTTTGCCAACGCTCGCCATTCCACGATATCTCTGACGCTGCACTTCCACATCGACTACGTAAACACCGTCCGCTGGCATATAAGTTCGGTCTCTTAGGACCAGATTTGCTGTTGGATAACCGATAGTACGCCCACGAGCATTTCCGTGAACGACCATCCCACGAGATGGGAGCGGAGTGCCGAGCAAATGATTGACTTCCTTTACATCTCCATCAAGAATTGCCTGACGAATCCGTGTAGAACTAATCTTGCCCTTTTCATCCTCAACTGGAGGAACAATGATGATCTCTCCATCAAAATAGTCCTTCAGGTCATCCGCAGTTTTCTTATCAGACCCAAACGTGTAATCAAATCCTGCCACGATGATAGCCGGTTTTAAAGCCTTGATATAGGTATCAAAGAATTCTTTCCCTGTTAGATTGGCGAACTTGCTACTAAAGTCAAGTAAGAAGAGAGCCTCTACTCCATGCCATTTCATCTTGTGCTCCCGTTCTTCGTGATTGACAATATGGAGCATGAGTTCAGGTTGGTAAGGTTGTAAGGCAAGTTTCGGCGATTCTGTAAAGGTCATCACGACAACTGGCAGATAATCCTTCATCGAAGCCTTGCTGGCCACTTCAAAGAGTTTCTGATGTCCCTTGTGGATACCATCAAAATAACCTAGTACAAGGACTGTTTTCCCTGGTACTGCAATATCTTTTTCGTTCTTAATAGGTACTGTTGTAATCATGAAACTATTATATCATAGAGCAAGTCTTTTCGCTAAGAGGAAATCCCAAATGTCGTTTTTGCGCCTGAACTGACCGTAAGAGAAGATTTAGCACTTTAGTTTTAAAAAATAGCACCTCCTAAGAGATGCTATCATTTGGTAACTAGTCTATTGTTTCTTCCAAATCTTTTAACTTAACCGAAACAATTTTAGATACACCTGATTCTTGCATGGTAACTCCATAGATAGAGTCCGCTGCCGCCATCGTTCCCTTACGGTGGGTCACGACGATAAACTGACTATCCTTATCAAAGCGGTTGAGATAATCCCCAAAACGTTTGACATTAGCTTCATCCAGCGCCGCCTCTACCTCGTCCAAGATGACGAAAGGAATAGTCTTAACTCGGATGATTGAGAAGAGCAGAGCCAGAGCAGATAGGGCTTTTTCACCACCACTCATGAGGTTGAGAGATTGGATTTTCTTACCTGGTGGTTGAACAGAAATCTCCACACCAGCTGTTAAAAGATCGCCCTCAGTCAATATCAAGTCTGCCTGACCACCGCCAAACATCTGTCTAAAGGTCACTTTAAAGGACTCACGAATAGCCTCAAAGGTTGATTTGAAGCGCTCCTTAACCTCATCATTCATCTCTGTGATGGTCTCAAGGAGTAGGTTTTTCGCAGACAAAATATCATCTCGTTGACTATTGAGGAAGTCCAGACGGTTGTGAACTTCTTCGTACTGGTCAATAGCGTCTAAGTTGACAGGGCCCAGCGAGCGAATAGCCTTCTCTAAATCCTTAACCTCTTGCTCCGCCAGAGTGAGATTTTCCAGTTCATGAGCCTTTTCTAGCGCCTCATTATAGCTAATCTGGTACTGGTCTGTTAATTGAGCTTGTAGATAGCGCAAGCGTTCGCTGACCTTTTCCTTCTTGGCTTCAGCACGTGTTTGCTTGCGAATCCACTCTTCGTTCTGCTGGCGAGCCTGATCCAAATGGCTGGCAATATCATCCAGTTGACCCTCGATATCATCCAATTCAAACTGCTTGCGAATCAGACCTTGTTGAAGATTGGCTTTCTGAGTTTTGGCCTCTTCCGCCTGCTGACTTAGCAGATCCGTATCAACCTTCTCAAGATTATCAACCTTTTCTTGGAGAAGGCGCTGAATTTCCTCTTGTTCGATATCCAGATTATCCAGTTCCTTACCTAAGCGTTCTATATCAGTCACTTCGTACCGCTTTTGTCCTTGCAGTTCTGACTTAAGCAAGCGCGCTCGAGAAATCTGTTCCTGCAAGTTTTGATAACGTTCTTGAATAGCGTTTTTGTTAGACTTAATCTCTTCAATCTCAGCTTCCAGATTTTGCTTTTCACTGGCGATAGTAGCAAGGCGCTCTTGGCATTTTTCCTTATCCGCTTGCCAATCTCCTTCAGAAAGACGATTTAATTCCTCTTCTTGAAGTTTCCAAAGCGTTTCCAGTTCTTCGACCTGCTGATTGGTTTGTTGATAAGCAAGGTACAAACCTTGCTCCTGAATACGAGCTTGCTCACCCTGAGACTTGATAGCTTCTAATCTTTCTTCCAATACTGCCATCTCATCTTGCAAGGCCTTCAAATTCGCTTCTTCTGACCGCAAGTCAGCTTCTTCTTTAGCAATTTCTTTTTGTAATTGCTCCAGTTCTGGCTTGATGAAAATACTGTTGTTTTGACGATTGGCACCACCCGCGTAGGAACCACCTGTACGCAATTCGGTACCATCAAGCGTCACCATACGAACCTGGTAACGAACTTGACGAGCTGCGGCACGCGCATGTTCTACGGTATCAAAGATAGCCGTAGTAGCTAGCAAGTTCTTGAAAATGGCTTCTAGTCTATTATCAAACGACACCAACTCATCTGCCATACCCAAAAATCCTGGACTTGCAGCGATAGCATCTTGATTCTGACTAGATATTGTACGCGCCTTAATCGTTGTCAATGGAAGAAAGGTTGCACGACCAGCTCTATTTCGTTTGAGGAAATCAATTGCCTTGGTTGCCGCGTTTTCATCTTCTACGATGATATGTTGACTGCTAGCTCCAAGCGCAATTTCTAGGGCAGTTTGATAGTGCACATCAAAAGTCAGATGCTCACTGACTGCACCAATAATCCCACCTAGGCGGTCTTTTTCTTGGAGAACACTCTTAACGCCCGCATAAAAATTACTATGATTTCTAAGGATATTCTCTAAACTTTGGGCTCGAGCCTGCTTGTTTTTGAGACTGTCTAGACTGTCAAAGAGTTGGCTCTGCTGGGCTTGGTAAGAAACTTTCTGCTCCTCTTGTTCCTTGGCACTAGCTTGGTAGTCAGCCAATAATTTCTGAACCTGCTCCTTGGCAGATTCAAGCTCAGCCTGCTGTTGACTGGCCTTCTCTTTAGCTGTAGCAAGCTGTTCTTTCAATTTCTCAAGTTGATCTGCTTGTTTTTGAGATAGTTGACGGCTGTTCTCCAGTTCATTCTCGATGCGGGTCAGTTGGTTTGAGACATCCGCTTCTTCTTGTAAAAGCGCCACAAAACGTTCACGCAAAAGCTCGATCATCTGGTCTGGATCATCTGAAAAAGCTAGTAACTCCACTTCTAAACGATTGAGTTCCTTGTTGTTTTCAGCTAGACTTTCCTCTAACTGTTCCAAATTCCCTTCTTTTTCAGCCTTTTCCTTACTTAGAGCCTTCCTCTTATCTTCCAAAGCAGTCAAACGGGTTTGTGCTTCTTGTTGATTAAGGGCAACTTGCTCGGATTCCAGTTTGGATAGGGCTAGTTTTCGCTCTAAGTCACTGATCAAACTAGTCAAATCCATTAAGCTTCCTTGGTCTTTAGCCATTTCAGCTTGGAGATCTTGGCGTTTCTTTTTAAGAGTTTGATTTTCCTCTTCTAAGTCTTCGCGCTTTTGGTAATAGCTAGTCAAAAGTTCCTGAACCTGCGTTAGCTCTTCTTCCGTCAGCTCTAGTTCAGTCTTGTTTTCCTTGATTTGGGCAACCAGTACATCCAAGTAAATCGCCTTACGTTGACCATCCAAGTCGAGAAACTTGCGCGCATTTTCAGCTTGCTTTGCAAGGGGCTTGATTTGATTGTCCAACTCGTAGATAATGTCTTCTAAGCGATCGAGATTGTCTTGAGTTTGTTGCAGTTTGCTTTCTGTTTCTTTTCGACGAGTCTTGTATTTTAAAACTCCAGCAGCTTCTTCAAAAATAGCTCGGCGTTCTTCGGGCTTGGAGTTAAAAATTTCCTCAACCTTCCCTTGAGAGATAATGGAGAAGGAATCTCGTCCCAATCCTGTATCCAAGAAGAGGTCATGTACATCACGCAAGCGGACTTTCTTGCCGTCAATTCGATACTCGCTATCACCACTACGATAGATATGACGTTCAACCTTAATGACTTGCCCCGCATCCTTGATAAAACCATCTTCATTATCCAAAGTCACGACAACAGAAGCATAATTGAGTGGTTTGCGACTTTCAGTTCCAGCAAAGATAACGTCGGGCATCTTGCCACCACGAAGACTCTTGACACTGGATTCCCCCAAGGCCCATCGCAGACTTTCTGTAATATTTGATTTCCCAGAACCATTGGGCCCAACGACAGCTGTCACACCTTGATCAAAGATGACCTTGGTCTTGTCAGCAAAGGACTTGAATCCCTGAATCTCAATCTCCTTTAAATACATGAATCCAGCCCTTTCTCAACTGCATTTTTGGCGGCCTCTTGTTCTGCCAATTTTTTAGAACGACCTTGACCTTTTCCGATACTCTTGCCCTTAACCAGAACTTCTACATCAAAAACCTTATCATGGGCAGGTCCCGTTTCAGAGGTCACCTGGTAACGAATATCTACATCTCCATTGACCTGGAGCAGCTCTTGCAGGTGTGTCTTGTAATCCTTAATCATTTCAAAGTCACCTGCTTCAACCTTGGGAATCATGACCTGATAGATGAACTCTTTTACCCTAGCAACATCCTTGTCTAAAAGCAATGCTCCCAGAAAGGCTTCAAAGGCATCTCCAAGAATGGTGTCACGATTGCGCCCACCAGACTTTTCTTCCCCTTTCCCCAGCTTGATAAACTGATCAAACTGGCAATCACGCGCAAAACCAGCCAAACTCTCCTCACGGACAATCATGGCACGGAGTTTAGACAAATCTCCCTCTGGTTTCTTAGGATATTTTTTATACAGATATTCTGAAATCAATAATTGCAGAACAGCGTCTCCTAAAAATTCCAAGCGCTCATTGTGTGAAATTTTTAAGAGGCGGTGCTCATTGGCATAACTCGTATGAGTAAAGGCAGTTTCCAGTAAGTTTTTGTCTGCAAATTCGATTGCAAAACGCTTCTTTAGTACAGTTTGTAATTCTTTCATACCAACCTCTTTCTAACTGATAACAGTCTCTTTTATTATATCAAAAAAAGCCCCCTGAGTCACTTTAAAACGGGACTAGAGGGGATTTGAGCATTTTTTAGAATAAAATTTTTAATTTTAGGGGCAAATTTGGGGCGAGATAAAGAAAAAGCCTTATTTAAGGCTTTCTTGGGCTATTTACATCCACCCTGAGGGAATCGAACCCCCATCTCAAGAACCGGAATCTTACGTGATATCCATTACACTAAGGGTGGAAACTTGTCTTATTATAACAGAAATTTGCTCTAATAACAAGTTTTTTTATGGGTAGACTAAGCGTCCATTAGTGGGATGCATCCCCGTTCCAGATAGAGTTTTTCACGATAACATAATCAACGTGTTTGAGGTCAGCAACCTTGCGTCCACCTGCGTAGGAAATAGCACTTTGCAAGTCCTGCTCCATCTCAGTAAGTGTGTCTTGCAAATGCCCTTTGGCAGGAAGTAAGATGCGTTTACCTTCCACATTTTTATAAGCGCCTTTTTGATATTGAGAAGCTGAGCCATAGTATTCTTTGAATTGTTCACCATCAACTTCAATCGTTTTCCCTGGGCTTTCGATGTGTCCTGCAAAGAGGGAACCAATCATGACCATGCTAGCACCGAAACGGATAGACTTGGCAATATCACCATGGGTACGAATCCCACCATCAGCAATGATCGGTTTTCGTGCGGCCTTAGCACACCAGCGTAGAGCAGCCAACTGCCAGCCACCTGTACCAAAACCTGTTTTCACCTTGGTGATACAAACCTTTCCAGGACCGATACCAACCTTAGTAGCATCCGCACCGGCATTTTCCAATTCACGAACAGCTTCTGGTGTCCCAACGTTGCCAGCGATGACAAAGGTTTCTGGTAATTCTTTCTTGATGTGTTGAATCATAGAAATCACGCTATCCGCATGGCCATGAGCAATGTCAATCGTGATGTACTCAGGAGCATCAGCCTTGAGCTGGCTAACGAAATCATACTCATAGTCCTTGACACCAACAGAAATGGAAGCAATGAGCCCTTGATCGTGCATACGTTTGATAAAAGGAATGCGCCCCGCTTCATCAAAACGGTGCATAATGTAAAAGTAACCGCCTTTAGCAAGTTGCTCTGCTACGTTCTCATCCAAAATCGTCTGCATATTTGCTGGCACAACAGGTAGTTTAAAAGTGTGTTTTCCAAACGTAATACTTGTATCCGCTTCTGAACGGCTTTTAATGACACATTTATTTGGGATCAACTGAATATCTTCGTAATCAAAAATTGGAAATTCATTTAACATATCGATGTCTCGTTTCTTTTATAATGACCTACCTATGCTTGCGCATCCCTACGCCTTTTCCCGACGTTTCCTTGACTTATTATAAACCAAGGTACAGTTTTTGTCAAATAATTTCAATTATAAAATAATATCGTTCGGGAATTACTTATATAAATAGCAAAAAAAGTGAAGAGATTATTTTCTCCCCACTTCTTCATCAATAATCGCTTTAAAATTTTCTTCTGAATTTTCCATCATTTTACAAAATTCATTGTAAGATGAAGCATTCTGAGGGATTTGGATAGACCACTTCTTCAATTGAGCTCCATAGCCAGCTAGTTTTCCTATTTCACTATTTACTGACTGCTCCATACTAGGGAAAATCAGTCCGGCTTTCTCAGCTTTTAAAATATAAGAATAGGAAATCAGCTGGAACAAGTCCTCGCGGTTAATCCCTCTTTCAGTGAACTCCAGTTTCTTATATTTAGCATCTAAAACAGTATTTCGTTCTCTGTCATAAAAATCTGGATATACTTTTCGTTTCCCAACAGAAAATACTGAAATTCCGTTCGTCTTATCTTTATTTCGTGGATGGATGAAACCTTTTGGCAACAAGGTATGAACATACTCTTCCCAAATCCAGGCAACATCAAAGAGAATACCATGTACCATCTGGGCTTGAGGTCCAAGACCATGCTTTTCTCTACTCAGAATCATCAAGCAGAGTTCCTGTAATTTTCTATACTCTCTGAAATAGGCGTGTCGGATGGGTTTGATTTTATTCATTCTGATAATCTTGGCACGATTAGCTAGTTTATAAGCTGGAGTTACACGAGTAATTTCTGTCATATTTTCACGATTACTATCGAGCAGAACTCCGAAACTTTTCTGATTCTTTATGTACTCAATCGTATGTCGAATCAACTGCATGAGTGGATTATCATAGGTAAATTCCCTAGTGGTATAGGCAATATTTCCCATAAAAGGGAGATTTTTTTTCAGATGATTTCCAACATCTAGTACACCCTTTACATGACTATCGTTATGGAAAAATCGCTGGTATTCCTTATAAAGACCTTTTCGGAGAGCAGCTTGCAGATATTTGGGAAAGAGGTAAATCAAGAGTTGATAGAGTTTATCCTCTGGAGATAGACCAACATCCAAACTAGTCAGATTGATATTGAGAACCTTTTGTAAGAGATAATGCAAAAAATGGTCGTTACTTCCATCAGAAAAACGAGAGGAAATCGTCAATCTTTCCTGATCACACCCCAGAAAACCAATCACATTTCCAGTCTTAATTTCCTGATTGACTGTTTCAAAAATCTTTTGGTCCTTATCTAAGTCAGGAGAATATTGCAGGTCATTTGGAAATATAAAGATACGGTCCTCTCTAGAAAGGTTATCCAGTGTTCTATCAAGAAGAGCTTGACTTAGTTTGGGATATTCAGCGACAAAGTCTTCTTTAGCAATTCTATGCTGATTATCAGTTATCCGCATCATTATCACCAGTATCTTGGGGTTCTGTTTGCTCTTTATTTGTCAGATCAAATGCTTTTTTCAATGTTTGCAGAGTTTCATCTTCTTCATAAGAACCACGCAAGTAGTCTTCTAGTAGCGGTTTAATATAATCAGACCAAAGCAATTCATAATCAAAATCTACTTCCTGCAACTTAAGGAAATAACTTGGTCCAATATGATAATGACTGTTTAATTCCTGAACGTTTTCTATAGCAGTATTCAAGTTTCTTAGACGAATTTTTGCTTCTTCTGCATGGATATTCAGCTCTTTATCCAACATGCCAACTTGACTTTCAGCAGTAACTTCAACAAAACGGAAACGACGACGCATAGCAAAATCAAAGGTATCCACTGAACGATCAATATCATTCATCGTTCCGATGATGTAAACATTTTCGGGGATATAAAACTTTTCATCAGTTTCGTGTAGATTTGCATATTGGGTAGAAACACTTCCCTTTTCACCACGATAGCCAGGGTCAATAGAGAAAAAGAGTTCACCAAAAATCTTAGAAATCTCCCCACGATTAATCTCATCGATGATGAAAACGAATTTCTTGTCTGTGTCAATTTCTGTTGGAGAAATATAATCTTTCAGACCAAATCTTTTCTTTAAAGTTTCTAGGACTTTTTTTCCTTGATTACGATAATAGGGCTGTTTCAGATATTTTTCATCTTTATAGAGTTCATAAACATAAGATTTTGTTAAGCAAGTTCCTTGGGCTTTAGTTTCATAATTGATATTAAAATTATTTCTACTATTTACTGTGAGATAGGAAAATTCTGTCAAATATTCTTTTTCATCTCTGCTATTTACATATTCAAGATAAAGATCCCACGCTTCCTCAAAATTATCTTGGCCTCCAGTTTTTTGAGCTTCTTTAGCCTTCTGACAAAACTTCTTAAAAATGCCGTCCTGCAAGCCAAAGTTAATCTGTCCATCATTTACCAGGATTGGTCTCAACCCCTCTACAAAATCCGTATAATCATAGGAAGGGTGAAACTGTACAAATTCGATTTGGTCTTCGTTGCCACCCGTTAATTCTTTGGCAATTTCTTTAGCAAGATAAGTTTTTCCTGTGCCAGGTGCACCACGGAGGATGAGGTTTTTGGATTGTAATAAGATATTCTTATACTCGTTGATATTTTCTGACATGTTTATCTCTTCCTTTTCTGATTCTCTATAAAAACTAGTGAAATTATCATAAAACTCTTTTAAAATATCGTTAGGTTCAGCAGTTGATTCCAACTCTAAGTCCTTGACAAGGTATTTATAATCTAAATCTTCATCTCGATTATTACTATACCATTTTACTATTTTAAATTCTGTGAGTTTAAATCTCTGAAAACCACACCTTATATTTATCCATGAGTTATCCATGTCACTCAGCCGATAACCAAAGTAAGGTGATTTAATATATCCATTGCCACTCTTTGGACCAAAATGACCTGTGTTAAGCATTTCAACTTTGTACGGAATACCCTCAATAGTCAGAGCAGGGTAAATCTGTTCAGCTCCATCTAATTTTTGAGAACGTTTAATTTCTATATCTTTTGAATTATAGATATTTGCTTGATTCACAAATTTAGACAAAAATTCTCTGAAGACTTTATAACACTCTGATTTAATTCCACTTTTTACAAACTCATAAGATTTATTTATAAAAGGTAAAATCTCATTTAATGAATTTTCATCCTCAATAAAATACTCAGCATCAAGTGTCCAACCGAATGAATCAGGCTTCTTATTAAACAACAAAATATCTGAATCATGAAGACTCTTAGAGAGAACGGCAATCTTTATTCCTTTATTTTGAAAATTAATTTCTATAAAATTTTGTAACTTCCCTTTCCTATTTTTAACCTGAAAAGAAATATAACTTTTTGTTTGATTTTCAATTGCATCTGGGAATTCTTTTTTTATCCTGTCAATGAAAGTTTGTTTTGAAACCATTGTGTTTTCCTTGCCTATTAAAAATTTATTGTTAGACGTAAATTATATTTGTTTCGTTCAAAGTAAGATATTTTACTTTGAACGAAACCACATTCTATTAATATATATTCTGCATCTAGCATATCATATCCTATAGAAAAAGAAAAGAAATTCTAAAGAAAAAGCCCAGCATTAGGAGTTTCAATATCTCTTAACACTAGACTTCTTTTTTATCTTAATAATACTCACCCTGGCGGTAGTCCCATGAGTTAAAGGTATCTGACAGGTGCATCATGATTTTATCAATATCAAGCCCTTTGCGAATCACAACTGGGGCTGGTGAGGTTGAACGTGCTCCTCCTTGTTCTGGGATAAGTTTACCATCTTTATCAACCATAGACACCATCACACCTTGCTCGTAGCGAGTTTCGATTGTTTTGTCAGGTTGGATGGATGCAACGTAGTCGTCTGCCTCGATGACAAGGTCCACTGCTCCTTCGATACGTTCCCCGATACCTTCCACCTTACCGCGGTTTCCTTTTCCAGATGGGTTGGCAGATGAGGCATAAACCATTTTACCTTCTTCCCAAAGTTTAGCAGCCAATTGTTCACCAGCTTTACCAAACTTGATGACAAAACAGCTAGTACCACGCACGTCAGTCATGAGTTCTTCACGGCCATCACCGTATGCTTTGAGTTTTTCAAAAGCTTCTGGTTTCCATGGAAGGATACAACCGAGGAGAATATCTTCATCCCAATGTTTTTGGTAAAAGGCTTCAATTTCTGGGTTGAGTTGTGCTAAAGCGCGAAGCTCGTCCATGCTACCGCAGAGGACAACACCTGGTTTGTTACGGTTACGCTCTTTGGCTGCGAACTTACGCTCAAGTCCTGCCTTGTCACTGGTCATAATGATGTAACCAACTTTTGTAGGGCAAACGATACAACCGCCCTCACCTTTTAAAATGTCATAGCCTTCTTGTGAAAGTGTTCCGTTCCATTGAATGTGTTTTGTCATAGTTCTATAGTTCCTTTTCTATTTTTCTAATCCTGCCAGTAGGCCGGACGTTGTTTTTCATAGGCAGCAATCAAGTCTTCATACTGCAAAGTAATACCGATATCATCCAAACCATTTAAAAGTTTGTGTTTCCACTCACTATCAATTTCGAAAGAGAATTCTCCAACTGGTGAGATGATTTTTTGTTGTTCCAAGTCCACAGTTACCTGATCAGTCGGTTTGAGTTGGGCTAGTTTCTCTCGAACATCTCTGGGCTGAACAATGGGCAACATGCCATTATTGAGTTCATTATTGTAATGAATGTCCCCAAAAGATCCTGCAATCACAACCTTAAAACCATAGTCGGCTAGAGCCCAAGCTGCGTGTTCTCTCGAAGAACCTGCCCCAAAATTATCCCCTGAGATGAGAATACTAGCTTTACGATATTCAGGTCGGTTAAAAACAAAGTCTGGATCCTCAGTATAGTTATCGTCCAGATAACGCCAAGCATACATGAGATACTTACCAAAGCCTTTCTTATCAATTAACTTGAGAAACTGCTTGGGGAGTATTTGGTCGGTGTCGATGTTATCATTCATGAGAGGAACGATCGTTCCCGTATAAACTGTAAATTTCTCCATATCCTCTCCTTACTGGGCCTCTGGCATTTGCCGAACATCTACGAAACGCCCTGCAATAGCTGCCGCCGCTGCCATGGCTGGACTGCAGAGATGGGTTTTAGCACCAAATCCTTGTCTGTCTTCAAAGTTGCGGTTGCTGGTTGAGGCACAGTGGACACCATCAGGGACCTTGTCAGGATTCATCCCTAGGCACATAGAACAACCTGGGTCTCTCCATTCAAAGCCAGCATCTAAGAAGACCTTATCCAAGCCCAACTTCTCCGCAGCTCGTTTGACAGGACGAGAGCCTGGAACCACGATAGCCGTTAAGTTAGGAGCTATTTTCTTCCCTTTGACAAATCGCGCGGCCAGTTGTAAATCGCTGAGACGAGCATTGGTACAAGACCCGATAAAGATATAACCTAGTTCAATATCCGCTGGCTTTTGACCAGGCTCCAAGTCCATGTAATGATAAGCACGTTCATCGTTCATATCCTTAATTTCTGGGAAGCTACTGTCAAAGTCAACGCCCATAGCAGGATTGGTTCCCCAGGTCACCATAGGAGCCAAGTCTGAGACATCCATCTGGATAACCTTATCATAAACAGCATCATCATCGCTGACAAGCGTCTTCCAGTCAGCAACCGCCTCCTCAAAAGCTTCAGGAACGCATTCCCGTCCCTTGAGATAGTCATAGGTAGCCTGATCTGGATTCATGATTCCCATCTTGGAGCCAAACTCGATGGACATATTGCAGATGGTCATTCTCTCTTCCATGGTCAGTGCATCAATTGCTTGTCCACGATATTCCACCACATAGCCAACACCACAGGCAACGCCGTACTTGGCAATTAAGGCGAGAATGTAATCCTTAGAGTAAACTCCTTTTTGAGGAACACCAGTGAATTCTACCAACATTTTCTTAGGTTTAACTTGCCAGAGGGTCTGGGTAGCAAAGACATGCTCGACCTCACTGGTCCCAATCCCAAAGGCGATAGCTCCGAAAGCTCCGTGAGTAGCTGTATGACTGTCTCCACAGACGATGAATTTTCCCGGTTGAGTCCTTCCTGTTTCTGGACCAACCATGTGAACGATCCCTTGTTTTTCAGAACCGTGGGCAGCATGTTCAATTCCAAATTCCTCAACATTTTCAGCAAGCTTATCAATTTGGGCCTTGGAAATGACATCTCGAATATCGTAGATATTGACGGTTGGAACATTATGGTCAAAGGTTCCAAATGTCAAGTCTGGCCGTCTCAATCTGCGACCTGCATCTCGTAATCCTTGGAAAGCTTGGGGACTGGTCACTTCATGAATATAGTGCTGATCTACATACATGAGTTGGGGCTGCCCCTCTTCTCCTGTGATAACATGGCGTTCCCATAATTTATCAAAAATTGATTTTCCTGCCATTCATTACCTCCAAATAAAATATAAGGCTACTAGTGTGGTCACCATCCCGAGAAACCAAACTGTTTTAAAATACCATTTTCTAGTCTTGTGGTGAAAGGTGATTCCTGCCAACCAGGCACCAAAACCACCACAAGTAAAGGCTAAAATGAGTAAGATTTTCTCTGGGACGCGCCAAGCACCTCTTCTTGCCTTGGATTTGTCAATGCCATAAATCAAGAAAATCAGCAAATTCCAAATCAAGAAGGCAAGCGTGATTCCTTCATTTATCTTCATAATCTTTCAATGATGGCTTCTGTCATTTCCTTGGTCGAAGCCGATCCTCCAATATCTCTTGTTAAAATGCCAGCCGCTAAACTAGCTTCAACAGCATGTTCGATACGCTCTGCATCCTCATAACGTCCGAAACTATCTCTCAACATCATGGCAACTGACAAAATCATAGAAATAGGATTGGCAATTCCTTGACCTGCAATATCAGGAGCTGAACCGTGAATGGGCTCATAGAGACTTGGTCCATTTTCAGAATGACTGGCTGATGGCATGACTCCAAGCGTGCCAGATAGAACGCTTGATTCATCAGATAAGATATCTCCGAAAAGATTCTCTGTCACGATGACATCGAACTTAGCAGGATTGGTAATCATGAGCATGGCAGCTGAGTCCACCAACTGGTGCTCCAAGGTTACATCTGGAAAATCTTGCGCGACTTCCTCAGCTACTCTGCGCCAGAGTTTTGATGTCGCTAGAACATTTTGCTTATCGATACTAGTAACGATTTTTCTCCGACTTCTTGCGATTTCAAATGCCTTGCGAATAATCCGCTCTACTTCCTCATAGCTATAGTCGTTGATATCACGCGCTTTTCGCTCTTCAAGGATATGATCTCCAAAGTAAATTCCACCTGTCAACTCACGCACCACGACAACGTCTACACCAGCAATTCGTTCAGGTTTGAGAGGTGACAAATGCTTAAGACTGTCAAAGATTTTTACAGGTCGAATATTGGCATAGAGATTGAGTTCCTTACGAAGAGCTAGCAAGCCTTGTTCAGGCCGAATCGCTGCCCTATCATACTGGGGACTACCGATAGCTGCAAGGAGAATAGCATCTGCTTCTCTACTTGCCTTGAGGGTTGCATCAGGTAAGGGATGCCCTGCAGCATCAATACCTGCACCTCCAAAGGGGCGTCTGTCTATCTCATAGTCAAAATCTGTTTTTTCAGCTAGAGCTTCCAGAACTGCTAAACCAGCTTCCATGATTTCTGGACCGATTCCATCCCCTGCTAGAGCTACTATTTTCTTTGTCATAGCCTTCTCCTTTACACACTAGGCATGTCTCGGTAGGAAACGCTATGCCCCATCTCACCTGCATTCTCTTTTTGAACAAAAGTATTGGCATTGATATAGGCAATAGCCGAAGCCTTCAATACATCGAAGTCAAGACCTGCTGCGTTAAAGATGGTTTCTGTATCTCTGTTTTCAACAGTTACCAAAACCCGAGCTTGAGCATCAATTCCATCTGTCACCGCATCAATGGTATAGGACACCAAGCGGACAGATTGGTTAAAGAACTTATCGATAGCATTAAAGATCGCTTCAACGGAACCTTGTCCTGTTGCATTAAATTCGACTTTCTCACCATCCATATTTGCTAGGCTAACGAGAGCTTCAATCTCATTGTCTGCATGGGTTTGAAGTTGCAAATCATCAAAGTGGAAGCCTTCAGGATTTTCAACCATGGTTCCAGCTACCAGAGCTCGAATATCTGCATCTGTGATTTCTTGTTTCTTGTCTGCTAGAGCCTTGAACTTAGCGAAGAGTGGTTTGATATCCTCTTCTGTAAAGTCTAGAGCCAATTCTCTTAGTTTTTCAACAAAGGCATGGCGACCAGACAATTTTCCAAGCGGAAGACTATTACTCTTAACACCAACCAATTCAGGTGTGATGATCTCATAAGTGAGAGGATTTTTAAGAACTCCATCTTGGTGAATGCCAGATTCGTGAGAAAAGGCATTACCACCAACCACAGCCTTGTTTTTAGGGACTGGAATACCAGAGAAGCGAGAAACCATTTCTGACGTATTAATGGTTTCATTTAGGACAATACTTGTTTCTGCTTGGTAGTAATCTTGGCGAATATTGAGGGCCACTGCAATTTCTTCAAGCGCAGCATTCCCAGCTCGCTCCCCAATACCATTGATGGTTCCTTCGACACGTCCTGCACCATTCTTGACAGCAGAAAGGCTGTTAGCCACTGCCATTCCGAGGTCATCATGACAGTGAGGTGAATAGATAATCTGACGATCCGTCTTGACATTTTCAATCAAGTATTTGAAAATAGCTCCGTACTCTTCTGGCGTCGTGAATCCAACCGTGTCTGGGATATTGATATAAGATGCCCCTGCATCGACTGCTGTTTGAACGACTTGCAAGAGGAAATCCAACTCTGTTCTAGTCGCATCTTCAGGAGAAAATTCGACGATTTCAAACTTAGAACGTGCGTAAGAAACATGCTCCTTAATAGCTTCTAAAATCTCTTCCTTGCTCTTATTGAGCTTATACTTGCGGTGAATCGGACTAGTAGCGATAAAGACATGAACCTGTGGATACTTGGCATCCTTAAGCGCCTCGTAACAAGCATCAATATCAGACTTGACAGAGCGTGCTAGACCAGTTACCGCCGTTTTCTTCAAGACTTTAGCAATCTCCTGCACTGCCTTAAATGAGTCTGGACTAGCAGCTGGAAAACCAGCTTCGATGGCTGAAATGCCCCACTTCTCCAGCTGCCTTGCAATGGCAATTTTTTCCTTGATTGAAAAGTTAACGCCAGGTGTCTGCTCTCCATCTCGAAGGCTGGTATCTAGAAATTCAACTGTTCGCATAAGATTTCCCCTTTTCCAAATATGGTTTTAAAAAAACATCTCGCTCGGAAACCCAAGCGAGATGTTGATTTACTCCCGCTTGGTAAGCCAAACAGGACTAATGCTTTTGCACTAGCCCGAGTACCTCAACAACAAAGCAAATTGATTAAACTTAGCTGTTTTCATGTTTGACTTTCTCCTTCGTTTGATATCTTGTTTAGTATTTTAGCATAGCTAAAAACACTTGTCAATAAAAAATCCATTATTTTCTGAAAATTTCTTCAGTAAAGAATATTTTGCTAATTGAAAGTATTTGAAAACTCAAGTAACTTTCTTTATTTTTTTACAGTCAAGTTCCAACTTCTTTCGATGAGTTCTATCACTTCTTCATCTTGCAAACTATCATCAAGTGTCAGACTAAGCCAGTAGCGTTTGTTCATATGAAAGGCTGGATAAATGCCTTTTTTTGAAAGCAAGTCAGCTACTTGTTCGTGTTTGATATTGACTGCTTCGACTAACCCTTCTCTTCCCTTTTCCAGCTTATCCCATGGGATTCTCATCAAAACAGCATACCACTTTTGATTGTCTTCATGGCGCAATACAGCTGTATCAGGCGATTTTTCCCACAAATACTCCAATTGATTAGCATACTTTTCCTGAACTTGATCCATGATTCGCTTAGTCTGAGGACAGATAAAATCCTGCACGTCAAAACAAGCCTTCCGAATCTGATAGAGAATCTCCAGACAAGCTTGACGGACACTTCCTACAAAAGTCCCTCTCATGCTTTCCATATGAACTTGAGGATAGAGATCTCCCGTTTCCTGGTCAAAGACAAGAAAACTCACATTATCAGGAGTGATAGAGACTGTCATGAAAAATTCACCCTGCAAAATCTGGCAACTATAGGTCCAGACTTCCCCACTTTCTACAAAACCATAGGCATGGGCTTTTTCTTTATTAAACTGATAGGATTTAAAAATTTCAAACATAAGTGAAAACTGCTACCAAAAGCTAGCAGTTCCTTTCTATTTTTTAAAAGACAACCTTGGTTCCATGCAATTGTGTCACACCCAGCTGGTCGATAAAGGCTTGACGGTTGTCAAGGTCAATCCCTCCACCTGGTAAAATTTCAATTTTACCTTTAGCATGTTCCAAAATTCTGTGATAATGGGCAAAACGTTCTTCTAGCGAGTCTCCAGACACACCAGCACGAGTTAAGATGCGAGTGACACCAGCTTGGCTGAGCCAGTCAATGGCATCCAACTGGTCTTCATCACTTAATTCATCAAAGGCCATGTGAAAGACAATTTCCATTCCTTTAGATGCGGCAATCAGCTTCTCAAGATTAGCCTTATCCAACTTCTTATCAGCAGTTAAAGCCCCAAATACAACCCCTTGACTTCCAGCCTGTGCAGTCAAACGAATATCTTCTAGCATAATCGCTATTTCCATATCAGTATAGACAAAGTCGCCACCGCGGGGACGAATCATAGTCATGATGGTGGTGTCGTAGTTAGCTGCCAGTTCAACCGCTGCCTTGGTCACTCCATAGCTAGGTGTTGTTCCTCCTACTGCTAGATTGTCACAAAGTTCGATTCGACGAGCTCCAGCCTGCATCGCTTTTTCAAGCAAGGTCACATTTTCAGCACAAAATTCGTAAATCATTTGATTCTCCTTGATATTTTCTTTAAATTTATTATATCATATTATTTTAAATATGCTTTTATTTTTATCAAGGCAAATTACTACTATTTTAACTATTCTTTGTCAGGAATGACTTTAAAAAGATAGTAGGTGATAAAGATAGTCAAGGCTCCCAGACCAATTTTGACTGGTAAAAGAGGGGCAAAATAAATAGAAATCCCCATCAAGATGTAGATGGATACGATGATTTTTTTCTTACGTTCTCGCGCGATTGACTTGGTTTCCCGAAAGTCAGCTACATAGGTTTGATAAAGCTTTGTATGATAAAGCCAGTCTTCAAAACGCTTAGAAGATTTTGAAAAGCAAGCGATAGCTAACAAAAGAAAGGGGGTTGTTGGTAAAAGTGGTAGGACAACTCCAATCACAGCTAAAGCCAGTGAAATAAAGCCAATACAGAGATAAATGATACGCATGATTTCTCCTAGATAAATTACTCTTCCTCTAGTTTCGCACACAAGGGGGAAATTTGTCAAGCTCCAACCAAAAAGAGCCTGAAAATCATTTTCAGGACTCTTCATTTTACTTAATTTTTTCCTCTTCGTAGTCGCCATTACTACATACAACCTGCTTACCACCACCACGGACTTTTTTCTCCACAAGAAAGTGTCCGCATTTTGGACAGTCACGGCCAATTGGTTTGTCCCAGGAAGTAAATTCACATTCTGGATAGCGATTGCAACCATAGAAGATACGATTGCGCTTGGTTTTGCGTTCGATGATTTGTCCTTGATGACAGCTCGGACACTCGACTCCAATCTCTTTGACAATCGCTTGTGTGTGACGGCAGTCTGGGAAATTACTACAAGCATAGAATTTACCAAAACGACCGAGCTTAATGACCATCGGACTGCCACAAACTTCACAATCAAATCCAGCTGGCTCATCCTTGATCTGGATTTTTTCCATTTCAGCTTCAGCCTTGGCTACTTCTTTGGAGAATGGTTTATAAAATTCATCAATAACGCGTTGCCACTGCTCTTTACCAACTTCGACATCATCCAGTTTTCCTTCCATCTCAGCTGTGAAGGTCACATTGACAATATCTGGGAAATATTCAACAATGAGTTTATTAACAATTTCTCCCAGTTCTGTCGGTTCAAAGCGTTTAGCTGCCAGACGAACGTAGTAGCGTTTTTGGATGGTTTCAATTGTCGGAGCATAGGTTGACGGACGTCCAACTCCATTTTCTTCCAAGGTCTTGATAAGGGTCGCTTCCGAATAGCGAGCTGGCGGTTGAGTGAAATGTTGTTCTGGCTTGCTATTGACCTGCTTGACCACATCTCCTACTGCCATATCTGGCAACATCTTGTTCTTGTCAGAGTCATTATAAATGGCAAGATACCCATCAAACTTAACTTGACTTCCATTTGCCGCAAACTGAACGCCATTTTGAGAAAGCTTAACAGCCATGGTATCAAAGATAGCGCCTGTCATCTGGCTGGCCACAAAACGGTTCCAGATAAGGGTATAGAGCTTGAGCTGGTCTTTGTCCAAGTACTTAGCGATGCTTTCAGGTGTGTTAAAGACACTAGATGGACGAATGGCTTCGTGGGCATCCTGAGCACCTGAGGCATTCTTGACCTTACTACCATGCTTGGAATACTTGCTACCAAAGCGGTCGTTAATATAGCTTGCTGCTTCGTTCTGAGCCACAGGACTGATACGAGTCGAGTCTGTACGCATATAGGTAATCAAACCTTGCACGCCTGATCCGATATTGATCCCTTCATAGAGCTGTTGGGCCACCATCATAGTCTTTCGAGTACGGAAATTGATTTTGTTAGCCGCATCCATCTGCATGGTTGAAGTTGTATAAGGTAGGGGTGCATTGCGTTTGCGTTCTTTCTTATCTACCTGATCCACTGTGAAATCTTTGCTAGTCAAATGGGATAAGACTTCTTTGACCTCTTCATTGGTGGTCAATTTCATCTTTTTGCCATTCATACCATAGAAAGAAGCCTGAAATTGCTTGGTTCCCTTCTTAAAGACACCATCAATTGTCCAGTATTCTTCCGGTTGGAAGGCATTGATTTCATTTTCACGGTCAATGATGAGCTTAAGGGCAACTGACTGCACGCGTCCTGCTGATAAGCCCTTCTTGACCTTTTTCCACAAAATAGGCGAAATTGAATACCCGACCAAGCGGTCTAAGACACGACGAGCTTGTTGGGCATCGACCAAGTCCATGTCAATCTTACGAGGTTCTTTAAAGGCATTTTTTACTGCGTCCTTGGTGATTTCATTAAAGACCACACGATTGGCATCATTCTCATCCAAATCGAGAATATGAGCCAAATGCCAGGAAATTGCTTCTCCTTCACGGTCCGGGTCACTCGCCAGAAAGACTTTATTGGCCTTTTTGGCTTCTTTTTTCAGATCATTGATGAGAGGGCCTTTGCCTCGGATATTGATATACTGCGGTTCATAGTTATTTTCAATGTCGACTGACATACTGGATTTCTTCAAATCACGGATATGCCCGACACTGGCTAAAACCTTGTAATTTCTGCCTAGATATTTCTCAATCGTTTTCGCCTTAGCAGGCGACTCTACGATGACTAGATTTTTTTTAACTGTTGATTTTTTCTTCTTTGTTGCCGTAGCCACACTATCACACCTTTTCAAAGTAATAAACTTTATAAAGTGTAAACCATTTTTCTATAGCTGTCAAGACCTAAGTCCTATATATAGAAGAAAAGTTTATCTGAGTGAACAAATTTCTCCTTAAAATTCAAACTCAGCCAACACATCTTGACCACTGGAAATCAGCTTTGCTCCCTCTTGGATCAGGTGGTGACAGCCATCTGAATGGCCATCTAAAATGTTTCCTGGAATGGCAAAAACATCACGCCCTTCCTCCATAGCTCGCTCACAGGTGATAAGACTGCCCGAACGCATCCTTGCCTCTGCCACAATAACTCCACGACACAATCCTGCAATGATACGATTACGGGCTGGAAAATGAAATTTCAAGGGTTCCTCTCCAGGTCCGTACTCGCTAAGTACCAAATGGTGATTGCCAATGTGTTCCTGCAAACGTTTATTGGCGTGGGGATAAAAAACATCCAATCCTGTTCCAATCACTGCAATTGTTCTTCCTCCATTCTGGAGTGCAGCCATATGGGCAGCCGTATCAATCCCTTTGGCTAAACCACTGACCACAATTAACTCGTTTTCCAAACCTTGAATGACTTTCTGGACCGATTTTGCTCCCTGACTAGAACATGAACGACTCCCTACAAGAGCAACCTTTGGAAACTTCAACAGGTCTAGATTTCCCTTATAAAACAAGAGCACTGGAGCATCATAAATCTCGCTCAGATCCCAAGGATAACAGTCATCAAGAATAGAAAAGGATGGAAATTTCTGAAACTCCTTCTCCAACTGTGCATCATCTATCTGGAAATAGCGTTCCATAAAGACAGCAGGATTACGACACCCCGATAGTTCCGCAATATCACCTAGCAAGAGCTCCTGATCTACAGTCTCATCGTATTCAAGAACCGTTAAAATTTGTTGATTGCTCAGCCCAGCTTTTCTCAATTTGTAAATCTCATAGTTTGTGATCTTCATATACAACTCCATTTCTTTTTCTACTCATCTATCTATTCGTAAAAAAAATAAAAAGAAGACCAAGGATCTTCTTTTTTTCATTTATTCAGATTTAGTAGTTGACCAGCTACTTTCAACCATCGGTAAGATTGTTTTTAAAGTTTCCCCATCTCCTTCAAGTGAAACATAGCGGATTTTACCATCATTTGATCGGAAAACCCAGGTAACGAGGTATTTCCCTGACTTAGCAATTGCATTGACAACATAGGCTTCATAGCCTCCAATGGTCGATTTGGAGCCCCAAACCTTACTGAAATCAGAACTTTGTTCTTTAGAAGTTAAAATACTAGATGAGACAGTCACAACATCCAGTTTAGCATATTCTTCTTCGCTGATATTAAACTGCTCAGCCTTGAAGGTATTTAGCGTAACAATGTTGATATCTGTTCCATCACTATACTGTATATCATTTCCACCTTCTACTTCATGGAATCGAACCCATGATTTGGGTACCTTGACAAAACCATACTCTTTCGAGCCGATGATTTGCGTCTCTTCCTTTTTCGCTTCAGAAACAGCAGAGCTAGAGCTACTCGTTTCTTGACTGCTAGAAGAACTAACAACTGCAGTCGAACTTTCTTCGGTTGCAGTTTGCGGCTTACTAGAGCATGAAGCTAAAAAAGCACTAACAGTAACTACAGTACCTAAAATCAATAATTTTTTCATCCTACCACCTCTCCATCTGCATTATAAGAAAAATAAGAACTTCTGTCAAATTCTGACCTAATCGATTCTGTTAGTTTCTGATTTTATAGCTCTCATTAAAAGCAAAAACTCTTGAAGATTTTTCAAGAGTTTTGTTTTTTTATTTCTATTCTTCATCCATGCTCAAGACGCTAAGGAAGGCTTCTTGTGGGACTTCTACTGATCCGATAGCTTTCATGCGTTTCTTACCAGCTTTTTGTTTTTCAAGGAGTTTGCGTTTACGAGAAACGTCACCACCATAACATTTGGCAAGTACGTTTTTACGAAGGGCCTTGATATCAGTACGAGCCACGATCTTGTGCCCAATAGCTGCTTGAATCGGCACTTCAAATTGTTGACGAGGGATGATTTTCTTGAGCTTATCAACGATGAGTTTCCCACGTTCGTAGGCAAAATCCTTGTGAACGATAAAACTGAGGGCGTCCACCTTGTCTCCATTGAGAAGGATATCCATTTTGACCAGCTTAGATGGGCGGTACTCTGACAATTCGTAGTCAAAGCTTGCATAACCACGCGTCGAAGACTTGAGCTTATCAAAAAAGTCAAAGACAATTTCAGCAAGTGGAATTTGATAGATAACATTGACACGATTATCATCAATATAGTCCATGGTCACAAAGTCCCCACGCTTACGCTGAGCCAGTTCCATCACTGCTCCGACAAACTCCTGTGGTACCATGATTTGTGCCTTGACATACGGTTCTTCAATGGTCGCAATCTTAGTTGGATCTGGAAATTCAGAGGGGTTAGACACATCCATAGACTCACCATCAGTTTGATTAACCTTATAGATAACAGACGGTGCTGTCATGATGAGGTCAATGTTGAACTCACGTTCTAAACGCTCTTGGATAACATCCATATGGAGAAGCCCAAGGAATCCACAACGGAAACCAAATCCAAGAGCCTGAGATGTTTCTGGTTCAAACTGCAGGCTGGCATCGTTAAGTTGCAATTTTTCAAGGGCTTCACGAAGGTCATTGTACTTGTTTGACTCGATTGGGTAAAGACCTGCAAAGACCATAGGATTCATCTGCTTGTATCCATCTAGCGGTTCTGCTGCTGGATTGCTTGCTAGGGTCACTGTATCACCCACACGAGTGTCTTGAACCGTCTTGATAGAAGCCGCAATATAACCAACGTCACCAGTCGCAAGAAAATCACGACCAACTGCTTTCGGTGTGAAAATACCAACTTCCGTCACATCAAAGGTCTTGCCATTGCTCATGAGCTGAATCTTATCACCAGGTTTGACCACTCCGTCCATAACACGCACTTGCAGGATAACCCCACGGTAAGCATCGTAAACAGAGTCGAAAATCAAGGCTTTGAGTGGTGCTGCAACATCACCCGTTGGAGCTGGAACTTTTTCAACGATCTGCTCAAGAATTTCTTCAATACCAATACCAGCTTTGGCTGAAGCCAAGACTGCTTCGCTGGCATCTAGTCCGATGACATCCTCAATCTCTGTACGCACACGTTCTGGATCCGCAGCTGGTAGGTCAATCTTGTTAATAACTGGCAGGATTTCCAAATCATTGTCCAATGCTAGATAAACGTTGGCAAGAGTTTGTGCCTCAATTCCTTGTGCAGCATCAACCACCAAAATCGCTCCTTCACAGGCAGCTAGCGAACGCGACACTTCATAGGTAAAATCCACGTGCCCCGGCGTATCAATCAAGTGGAAAATATAGGTCTCGCCATCTTTTGCAGTATAATTAAGCTCAATGGCATTGAGTTTAATGGTAATCCCACGTTCACGCTCAAGATCCATACTATCCAGAAGCTGGGCTTGCATTTCACGACTAGAAACCGTCTCCGTCTTTTCCAAAATGCGGTCTGCCAGCGTTGACTTCCCATGGTCAATATGGGCGATAATAGAGAAGTTCCGAATCTTCTCCTGTCGTTTCTTCAATTCTTCTAAGTTCATGATGCTCTTCCTTTCAGGGTATCTATTAATTATAAATTGTTTTTAACATTTTGACAAGACCATACCCTGCTAGGAGTACTAATCTTCGGCAATAAAACCATCATTTTCGATAAAGTGGTGTTCTGTCATTCCTTGGTCTGTAAAGACGATTCCATGAAGGACACCACCATAGACAGCTCCTCCATCCATGCCAATCTTGCCATCCTCTGTTATCCAAAGCTCAGCTGTACCTCGGTCTTGCTTCAGTAAGCCATAAACTGGTGTATGCCCAAAGACAATGGTTTTCCCAGTATGATTTTCGGCTTCGTGGAATGGCTTTCTGAGCCAGACTTTCTTATAATCTGTTGTTTCATGCCAATCATCCAAAGTTAAATCAATACCTGCGTGAACAAAGATATATTTGCCTGTCTCTACTACAAAAGGCATTTGACGAATAAATTCGACCAAGTCTGCTGCTTCAGTCGCAACGCGCTTGGCATCTTCTACGCCATCAACTGGTGCATCCAAGGGACGACCTAAAATAGAGTTAATGGTTGTATCACCACCATTGCGACGATAATGGTCATAACTTTCTTCTGGATTATCGAGCCAAGTCAGAAACATATACTCATGGTTTCCTGATAGACAGATAGCTCCATGATTGTCGACCAATTCTTTGACCATTTCTAGAACACGGCGACTGTCTTCACCACGGTCAATCAAATCCCCTAGAAAGAGCAGCTGAGTTTGACCATCCCAGGTTTTGAGCAGATCTTCTAGCATACCTGCCTTTCCGTGAACATCTCCAATTACATAATAGTCTGTCATTTATTTCATCCTCGTTTGCAATAATTCTCTGGCTTGAGTAAGGGCAGCTTCTGTTACATTTTCCCCAGCCAACATTTTAGCTACTTCCTCTACTCGCTCTTCTAAAGTCAAGAGGCGAACCGTCGACACCGTTGAGTGCTCATCGCTAATCTTCTCAATAAAGAATTGATAATCCGCGATAGCAATTACTTGTGGAAGGTGAGAAATAGCAAGAACCTGACCATGCTGGCCAATCTTATGAATCTTCTGAGCGATGGCTTGGGCCACGCGACCTGAAACTCCCGTATCCACTTCATCAAAGACAATACTGGTCTTGCCTTCTTTGCGAGAAAAGGCAGACTTGATAGCTAACATGAGACGGGATAATTCCCCACCAGATGCAACTTTGACCAAGGGTTTAAAGTCTTCACCTGGGTTGGTAGAAATATAAAACTCGACCGTTTCATTCCCCTCCCGACTAAATTTGCCCTTGCTAAAGCGAACCTGGAATTGTGCCTTCTCCATATAGAGGTCCTGAAGTTCTTGTTTAATCTCTGCCTCAAGCTGCTGGGCCAAATCATGACGAGCAGATGCAAGCTGCCCTGCCAAATCAACAAGATTAACTTCCAATTTCTTGAGCTCTGCTTCCATGTCCTCAGACGAAAGATTATTACCTGTCAAGAGATTGTACTCATCCGTAATCTTGGCAAAATAAAGCAAAACGTCGTCCACAGTTCCACCATACTTGCGGGTAATAGTATTCAGAAGATCTAGGCGATTCTCAACCTGCATGAGGCGATTGCCATCAAAATCCAAGTCCTCAATAATATCTTCCAAACGCTTGCTAATATCTTCTAAAACATAGTAGGTCTCTGACAGAGAACTTGAAATTTCACGGTATTCAGGGTCGTATTCTTCGACACTTTCCATGTCATTCATGGCTGAACGGACATTAGCAAGACTGGAGAATTCCTCATTGTCCAACATAGTGTAGGCATTAGTTAGCGTATCCGCAATATTCTTATGATTGAGAAGCTTATCTCGTTCTTGGTTGAGAGCCAAGTCTTCACCAGCCTGCAAGTTCGCAGCCTCAATCTCAGCCATTTGAAATTCCAACATTTCGATACGTGCCTTGTGTTCCTGCTGGTTTTTCTTGACTTCCAGAACCTGCTTGCGCATTTTGCGATAGGCATCAAAGCTCGTCTGATAGGTCTCCTTCAAGTCCAAGAAAGCAGCATCACCAAACTCATCCAACATCTGGATGTGCAGTTGAGGACGCATTAACTCTTCTTGGTCATGCTGACCATGGATATCCACAAGGTGTTGCCCAATGGCACGCAAGACAGAAAGATTGACCATCTGACCATTCACGCGACTAACACTACGACCATTTTGCAAAATTTCACGCCGGATGATAATCTCATCACCCATTTCCAAACCTTGCTCTTCAAAAAGTTCCTGTAAAAGGCGACTATTTTCAACCGAAAAAAGTCCCTCAATCTCTGCCTTTGGCGCACCGTGACGAATAACGTCTGTCGTTGCACGAGCCCCCAACATGAGATTCATAGCGTCGATAATAATAGACTTTCCAGCACCCGTTTCCCCGGTTAAAACAGTCATACCCTTTTCAAAATTGAGGGAAATCGCCTCAATAATGGCAAAGTTTTTTATCGAAATTTCAAGTAACATACTGACCTACCATTTTTTGACTTGTTCAACAATTTCTTCAGCTGCCTCTGCTGTTCTAGCTACAATTAAGATAGAATCATCATCAGCTAGACAGCTAAAAATCTGTTCAGAAAATGCTTCAACCAACTGACTCTTCACAAAAGTAGTATTTCCAGGGATGACAGAAAGATTGATCATATTTCCCATTAACTCAGAACTCACAATGTTGTCCTCAGCCAACTGCAAACTTTTGACGATTGATTTTGGCAACTCATAGATATAGGTGTTGTTCTTCAAAGGAATTTTAACAATCCCGAGCTCCTTGATATCCCTTGAGACAGTGGCTTGAGTAGCAGAAATACCTGCTTTCTTCAAATGCTCAACAATTTCTTCCTGAGTCCCGATTTGATAATCCGTAACAAATCTTCTAATTTTTTCAAGTCTCTCTTTTTTATTCATCTTTAAATTCTCTATGTGCTCTCTCTACAACTTTTTCTATTTCAGGGGCAACTTGATTACTTGCTCCCTCTTCCTTTTTCAAATATGCCAGAAATTCGATGTTTCCATGTCCACCTTGGATTGGTGAATAGTCTAATCCAAGCACTGAAAAACCTTGTTCAACTGCCATAGCAGTGACAGATTCAAGGACATGTTGATGAACCTTGGCATCGCGAATGATTCCATTCTTCCCGATTTGCTCACGACCTGCTTCAAACTGGGGCTTAACTAGAGCCACAACCTGCCCTTGATCAGCCAAGACACGGTGCAAGGCAGGCAAAATCAAACTTAGAGAAATGAAACTCACATCAATACTGGCAAAGCTTGGTTCCTGCTCAAAATCAGTCTTTTCAGCATAGCGAAAATTGAACTGCTCCATGCTGACAACTCGTGGGTCTTGGCGTAATTTCCAAGCCAACTGATTGGTACCGACATCGACTGCAAAAACTAACTCAGCACCATTTTGCAACATGACGTCAGTAAATCCTCCAGTGGAGGCCCCAATATCAATCGTGGTCGCTCCCTCCACTGACAAATCAAAGACCTGCAAAGCCTTTTCCAGTTTTAGACCACCTCGACTGACATACTTGAGTTTTTCACCCTTGAGTTTTAGTTCAGTATCATCTGGGATTTTCTCTCCTGGCTTGTCAAAGCGTTCTCCATTAAGGACTGCTACGACTAGTCCAGCCATGACACCGCGCTTGGCTTGTTCACGCGTTTCAAACAAACCCTGTTTATAAGCTAGTACATCCACTCTTTCCTTAGCCATTGATTCTCAAACTTTCTACTATTTTCACAATCGGTGCTGTTTCAAAGGGAATCTGCTGGGCAATTTCTTCTAATTTAGCCTCGGCTTGATCTAAAGTTTGGTTACAAAAGGCAATGGCCTCTTCCAAGCCCAACAAGGCTGGATAGGTTGATTTTTCAGCCTGTAAATCCTTTTGTGGAGTCTTACCGATTTCCTCAAAACTAGCTGTCACATCCAGCACATCATCTCTGACTTGAAAGGCCAGTCCGATTAATTCACCAACCGTTTTCAGTTTTGCTTGGATTTCAGGCGCTAATTCTGCTATGATAGCGGCGGCTTGGAAAGGATAGGCTAGTAATTTTCCAGTTTTATTGGCATGAATGGTCTGGAGTTCTTCCAAGGACAAATGCTGGTGTTCGCCTTCCATATCTAAAACCTGCCCTGCAACCATGCCTAGACTTCCTGAAGCAAGGGATAAGTTGGCAATCAAGTCCACCTTGATCTGACTTGGCAAATCCGCCTGCGCTATTAAGGCATAGGGATCTAGGAACAAAGCATCTCCTGCCAATATTGCCATCGCTTCGCCAAATTTCTTATGATTGGTTAACCGCCCTCGACGGTAATCGTCATCATCCATAGCAGGAAGGTCATCGTGAATTAAGCTCCCTGTATGAATCATTTCCAAGGCCGCTGCCACCTGCGCGTGTGCTGGTTTAATGGCGACTTGCAAGGCTTCCAGAACCTCTAACAAGAGAAAAGGCCGAATACGCTTGCCCCCAGCATGAATGGAATAGAGAACGGACTCTCGCAAACTAGAGGCAAACTGCTGGTCTCCATAAAAATCTTCCAAAGCCGATTCAACAAGAGCTAATTTTTCTTGCTTCTTCATTCAAAATCACTTTCTGTTCCGTCTTCTTGCATGACCTTGACCAAGGTTTTTTCAGCCTTGTCCAGCGTCGCTTGGAGCTCTTTTGACAAGACCATGCCCTTTTGAAAGGCCGCAATCGCATCTTCCAAAGCAATTTCACCATTTTCTAAACTTTGGACAATGGTCTCCAGTTCTGCTAGATTTTCCTCAAATTTCTTTTGTTTTGACATCTTTAACCTCTAATTCTACTTGACCATCTCGCATCAAAAGCGTCACTTGGTCTTTTTTATTCAACATCTCAACCGAATCTACTACTGACTCTTCTTTTTTGACAATAGCATAACCACGCGCCACGATTCGACTGGTATCCAACATCAGTAGAGTTTCTGAAAGTCTCTTGACTTCAGCAACCTTGGCATCATAAACCAGCGCCATTTGGCTACGTAGGAGCTTGTCCAACTGACCTAAACGGTCTTGATAACGCTGGATTTTGGTTATAGGTGATAATTGGACTAGTTGATGCGTCCTTGCTTGGACTAGCTGTTTATTATCAGAAATCCGTGTTCGCAAACTTTGTTTTAATCGCAGTTGCAGTTGATCTAACCGTTGCAAATAACCATCATACAAACGCTCTGGTTGTCTAAAGATTACTGACTGACTGCATTTTTTCAGAGCTTCTTTTTTTCTTGACAGGACATTCTGAACTGCTGTCGCCATCCGCTTTTCTTGATTTTGCAAATGGGTCAGAAGATCCAACTTGGTTACAGGTGTTGCCAGTTCAGCTGCAGCTGTTGGCGTCGCAGCACGGCAATCAGCTACAAAGTCCGCCAAGGTCACATCTGTCTCATGCCCCACACTGGAGATAACTGGCAAACGGGATTCAAAAATAGCCCGTACCACAATCTCTTCGTTAAAAGCCCAGAGATCCTCAATGGAACCCCCACCACGACCAATGATGAGAACATCTAGGTCCTCACATTGATTGGCACGTGCAATATTTCGAGCAATTTCCTCCGCTGCTCCATCACCTTGCACCTTAGTCGGATAGAGAAGGATATCAACACCTGGAAAGCGTCTGCTGACAGTCGTGATAATATCTCGAATAACAGCTCCACTGCGACTGGTTACCACACCGATTCTCTTAGAAAATTGGGGAAGAGGTTGCTTGAAGCGTTCATGAAATAAACCTTCTTCTGTCAATTTTTTCTTGAGTTGTTCAAACTGAATCGCAAGCGCCCCAACCCCATCAGGCTCAGCTTTTTCAATGATGATAGAATAGCTACCGCTCGGTTCATAAACCTGAACTCGCCCAATCACATTGATTTTCATCCCTTCTTCGAGGTCGAAGCCTAATTTCTGATATATCCCTGACCAGATGGTCGCTTGAATGACTGCATGATCATCTTTTAAGGAGAAATATTGGTGAGTAGGTCGTTTACGAAAGTTGGAAACTTGGCCAGTTAAATAGACCCGTTCCAAGTAAGGGTCTTTATCGAATTTCATTTTCAGATACTTGGTCAAAGTTGTTACCGATAAATACTTTTCCATCTCCACCTACTATTCATTTTCTTGCTTTTCCATGGGTATTATTATACCAAAAACATGCTTAAAAATCTCCTTTTGCATACCGAAACGAAAGGAAAAATAGAAAAAGGAGGCATTGCCTCCTCATCTGATTATTTGCTGTTTCGTGCTTCTTCCAAAATCTTAGAAATTTTGGTGGTCAAAAGGTCGATAGCAACAGTATTGCTGACCCCTTCAGGAATGACGATATCGGCATAACGCTTGGTCGGCTCAATGAACTGGTGGTACATAGGTTTTACCACACCTAGATATTGGTCAATCACGCTATCCAGACTACGGCCACGCTCTTCCATATCACGCTTGATCCGACGAATAATACGCACATCATCATCTGTATCCACAAAAATCTTGATATCCATCAAATCGCGCAGACGCTTGTCCTCCAAGACCAAAATCCCCTCAACGATAAAGACATCCTGAGGCTCCTGACGATAGGTCTTGCTACTCCGTGTATGCGCTGTATAGTCATAAGTCGGGATATCCACTGGGCGCCCTGCCAACAATTCCTTAATCTGCTCGATCATCAAGTCTGTATCAAAGGCAAATGGATGGTCGTAGTTGGTTTTGACACGCTCTTCAAAAGTCAAGTGAGACTGATCCTTGTAGTATGAATCATGCTCAATCATGGAAATCTTTTCATCAGGAAAATGCGATAAAATGGCTCTTGAAACACTTGTTTTTCCTCCACCAGAACCACCTGTCACTCCGATAATGATTGGTCTATTTTGCATGCTATCCTCCGTTTTTTTATCCGTCGTCTATTTTATCACATTTTTAGCAAAAATTATAGTCTGATTTGGATAGTCTAGGGGAAACAAATCCATCCCCACACTCCAAGTTAGACTAGCCAAAAACCTTTCTTGGCTTGTAGAGATTGCCCCTTTTTTCTAGAATGGCTAGCAATGTATCTCCCTCAAAGGCAGCTAATTCTTGGTCCGTTTGGTCTAGCTTGATAAAACGACCAAAGCGCACTTCTGTAGCCTCTTCTGGACTTAGGAAAACTTTGACAAGATCCCCCGTTCCAATTTCAAGAGGATGGAGAAAGTCCAGTTGACCAGCCTCCACTTTTTCAGCAATTTCGTCCAAGGTAAGAGCATCCTCCAGTTGTAACCCTGCAGCACTAGTCCGTGTCAGATGGGACATATGGGCTGCATAACCAAGCTTCTCTCCCAAGTCAACTGACAAGGTACGGATATAAGTCCCCTTACTGCATTTCACACGAAATGTAAAACGTGCGAGGTGATTCTCATAAGAAATCGGACTAGTCCGCTCAAATTGATAAATAGCCACCTGACGTTCTGGACGCTCCACTTCCTGACCAGCACGCGCATACTCATAGAGCTTGCGACCATTGACCTTGACAGCCGAATACATAGGTGGAATCTGAGTAATAGGCCCAGTCAGACTCGCAATCGCTTCATCGACAGTGGTTTCATCCAAGGGCGACAAAACAGGTGTCTCTGCGACCACTTCTCCACTGGCATCCTCAGTCGTCGTTGAATAGCCAAGAGTGATTTCCCCCTCATAGACCTTGCCCTCGTCCTGCATAAATTCGACCATACGGGTTGCCTTGCCAACCGCGATTGGCAGAACTCCCACTACATCCGGATCCAAGGTCCCACCATGACCAATCTTCTTGGTTCCCAAAATCTTACGCAGTTTAAAAACCGCATCATGCGAAGTCATCCCCGCTTCTTTTTTTAAATTGATAATACCGTTCATTCATTAACTTTCTAAAAATACTAAAACTCTCTTTTGGAAATCCTTATTCTGCTCATAAAGTGCATGGCCGCACTCTGGCAAAATAGTGAGCTGGCTATCTTTGATATGCTGATGCAATTCAAGTGAAGCTTCTACGCCTAGAACATCATCCTTTTCTGCTCCAATGATTAGCGTAGAACAGTTTATTTTTTCCAAAATGGTTAGGCTATCGTGTTTCAAACAAGATACAGCCTGAATAGCAATGCGTTGTTTATCTTTAATACGGCCAAAAATTCCCATTATTCGATAAAGGTATTTGAATTTTCCGAAGGATTTAGTTGTGTAAGAGTGACTAGCAATATCAACCATCAGTTCTTTATAAGTCCCTATTTGACTCAGGCTTAGCCAGCGTCTAATCCGCTCCCTACCAAGCTCACTTAGTTTTGCAGTTGTAACAGCTAAAATCAATCTTTCAACCTTTTCTGGGAAATCTACAGCCACCCATTGAGCAATCATGCCACCCTGGGAAATCCCCATGACGGCAGAACTTTTTAATTTCAATACATCCATAGCTTCCGCTACATCAGCAGCCATATTTCGTGTTGTATAATTTTCTGGCACCTTATTGATGCGACTAAAAACATAAACTTTATAAAGCTTGGCAAATTCTCGGTAAGTTAAAGCTAGCATTTGAGCCATGCCCTTAACTGTCTGTAATCCATCCCCCAACCCTGGTATGATAACGAGAGACTTCTTTCCTTTACCAAAGGTCACATAATCCATGCTTTTCTGATCTAGTTGAAGGACTTTATTTTTCGAAGAGTAAAACATTATTTCCTCACCCCCCCTTCAGCGCTTCAAACTTCGCTTTCATAGTTGGATTTTTTCGGGTCAATTTTTTAACCGAAACATCTTCCAACTTGTTATTAGCGAGGCGGAGTTGGTTTTCAGATATGGTTAGGAACTTCTTGACCTCTTCCATCCGTTTGATAGCCTTGTCGATTTCATCAATTGCTTTACCAAAGTTGGTCGAAGCAGAGTTGTAGTTTTTGGCAAAAGCTACTTTGAAGGCATCCAAATCTTCCTCAAAATGTGTAATATCGATATTTTGCTCTCGAACCAAGGCCAACTCTTGCTTGTATTTAAGGGAATTAAGCGCTGCATTTCGCAGGAGACCAATCAACTGAATAAAGAATTGAGGGCGAACCACATACATCTTTTCATACTCGTGGCTGACATCAACAATCCCTGTGTTAAAGTAGTCATTATCTGCTTCTAACATAGTCACCAAAACTGCATACTCACAGTTCTTCTCCCAACGGTCCTTGTCTAATTCCTTGTAGAAATCGGCATTCTTGTGCTTCTTCTCTGTTCCATCCGCTTCATTTTTCATTTCAAACATGATGGAAATGATTTCGATACCATTTTCATCACATTCACGGAAGATAAAATCTCCCTTAGAGCCTCGCGCAGAGACCTTGTTATCCTTCTCAAAGTAGGCATTTGGAAAGGCAAAACTACGAACCTTGTTAAACTCACTCTCTGCATATTGTTCCAAACTTTCACCGATAGCTTTTGTGGATTGTTGAGCTTTGAAATTCTTGTAGAATTCGACTTGTTCACTGGCTGCCTTGAGCTGGGCTTCATAGTTTTGTTTAACAGAAGCAAGAGAAAGCTCATTTTCCTTTTCCTGCAAGAGGAGCTGGTTTTTGACCTGATCACGCTCTCTTTCTAAATCAGAGAGAGTCTTTTGCAGTTGATTTTCATACTCCAAACGCAAGGTAGCCAATTGGTTTTCCAAGGCCTGTACTTCCTTGTCCTTTGCTAATAAGGCCTGGTGACTTGTCTGCTCAACTTCCTTCTTAGCTAACTCTTTCTCTGTATCAAAGTTTTGGATTTGACTCTGCAATTGCGCAATTTCTTGGTCCTTCTGAGCCAGTTTAGTCTGTTGCTCATTCATGGCCTTTTGCTCAACCAAGGCCAGCTCCTGCTTCATGCGATCGTGTAATTCCTTATCAAACTCTGTCGTTCTCACTTGAGATATGAGTTCGGCATACTGGCTTTCATTTACTGTAAAGACTTCCCCACAGTTGGGACATTTGATTTCGTTCATAACTTTCCTCTTTCTAGACTTCTTTATCCATTATATCATGCCTGAGGGAAAATCAAAAACAGCGAGTCGAAACCCACTGTTTATATCTGTTACTTTAAATTTTTTCCAAGGCCAAACGCAAATCTTCAATCAAATCCTCTACATTTTCAAGACCGATAGACAAGCGGATTTGGTTTGGTGTGACTCCTGCTGCTTCTAGGTCTTTTTCTGACAACTGACCGTGAGTGGTTGTCGCAGGATGGACAACAAGCGATTTAGCATCCGCTACGTTTGCAAGGTCAGAGAAGATTTCCAAATTATCAATTACCTTGCGAGCTTCTGCCTCTCCGCCTTTAACATGGAAGGTAAAGATTGAACCAACACCTTTTGGCAAATATTTCTCAGCCAAGGCATGATATGGACTGTCAGCTAGTTTTGGATAATTTACCTTCTCTACCTTAGGATGATTTACAAGGAAATCAACAATTTTCTCTGCATTTTGCACGTGACGTTCAACACGAAGAGAGAGGGTTTCAAGTCCTTGAAGTAAGAGAAAGGCATTAAATGGTGACAAGGCAGCACCTGTATCACGAAGCAATTGAACACGAACAGCGATAATAAAGGCTGCTGCACCCACATCCCGAGTATAGCTCAAGTTATGGTAGCTCGGGTCTTCCTCAACAAATTGAGGGAACTTCCCTGAAGCTTCCCAGTCAAAACGACCGCTATCAACAATCACTCCTCCAATAGTCGTACCATGCCCACCGATAAACTTAGTTGCTGAGTGAATGGCAATATCTACACCGTGAGAGAAGACGTTAATCAAATATGGTGTGGCAAAAGTGTTGTCTGAAATGAGAGGAATATTGTGCTTATGCGCAATCTCAGCCAATTTTTCTAAGTCAGGAATGTTAATCAAGGGATTCCCCAAGGTTTCAATCAAGACAAGTTTGGTATTGTCATTGATAGCTGCTTCTACTTCCTCCAAATTATCCACATCCACAAAGGTTGTTGTAATCCCATAACGAGGAAGGGTTTCTTTCAAGAGGTTGAAGGTCCCACCGTAAATAGTTGACGCAGCCACCACATGGTCACCTGCGTGAGCAAGCGCCAAAATAGTGTAGGTTACAGCAGCCATACCTGATGCTGTCGCTAGCGCTCCAACACCACCTTCAAGAGCAGCTATTCTTTCTTCAAATGCCGCTGTTGTAGGGTTGGTAATACGAGTATAGATATTGCCTGGTTTTCTCAAGGCAAACAAATCGGCACCTTCTTGCGTGTCATCAAAAACGAAGGATGTTGTTTGATAAATCGGTACTGCACGGGATTTAGTCGCTGGATCAACTACTTGCCCAGCATGTAATTGTAGGGTTTCAAATTTAAAATCACGAGTCATAAGACGACCTCCAAATAGCTTCATTAGGGATATTGTATCATCTTGTGCTAGTCTTTTCCAATACCGTTTTTCTATATTTTGATATAAGGAACAACTATGACTAGTCTTACACATCAAACAAAAAAGCACGATTCACTCGTGCTCATTTCTTTAATCGACATAAGTATCTTCGTTTTTATTGAGGAAGGCGTAAGGCAAGCCCATCAAGAGACCTCCTCCGATAAAGTTTCCGACAAAGGTTACACCCCAGTGACGAAGAATATTAGGTATGTCAAAATTAGCAATTGAATCTGCTGCAACACTAAACTTAACAATCGCAAAAGAAGCAAAGTTCGCAGCAATGTGTTCGTTTGTTAAGAATACAAACATGTAAATTGCTGATAAGACAAGCCAAAGTTTGGCCCCACCATCTTTCACCAAAACGAATGAAAGAATGGCAATGTTTACAAAGATATTGGCTAAAACCCCTTCAAGTAAGACTAATTCATTTGAACGGCCTAACTTCATCTCTACAACCCCTGAAATGAAGCTATCATGTGTCAGATTTGCATAGGCTGCTGAGTGGGCAAAGCCCCAACCTGCAATCAAAGCTCCGATAAGGTTGAACAAGGTACAGTAAAGTAAAATCTCAGCTGTTTTTCTCCAAGAGATTTTTTTCAAGAAACTACCAGCTGTCAAGAACATCATATTTGAAGTTACTAGCTCAGCATTCAAGAAAACAATGTAGGCCAATCCCCAAGCAAAAACAAATGGGAAAAGGAAACGTCCACTACCAGGTGCGATTTTATTAATCAAGTCAGCCCCAACTGCACCCGCAGCTGTACTAAATGTTAAAAAAGCACCTGCAAACATGGAACGAATCGCATATTTGAATTTACTTTGACTATAAAGACTTTCTTTCTTCTTGCAAGCAAATTCAATCTTTGAAATAAATTCTGAAGAGACCATAAAAAACTCCTAAACTTTTATTTGTGAATATTATAACATAAAGCACGCATTTTGAAAAGCCTTTCTTGTATACGTTTTCTACAAAGAAAATCAAGGCATTGGGGGAATTCCATAAATCTCTCCTTTACCCATTAACAGAAAAACATTTCAATGTTTCAAATTGATCATCCCAAAATTCAAACTCAAATAGGTGCCAGTCATCGAAGGTTTGCTCACAATAACTAACTGTTCCTTGATTGTAGTCAATGATAGGTTTCCCCAGCTTGTTCTTCACATCTTCCTCGCTGACTGCTCCATACATTTCCTTAAGATCAGCTAGCATAAAGTTGATAATTCTATTGAGATTTTCCTGATAATTTTTTGATAACAGTTCAACTTCATCTATAAAGTCACAATCAGGCTCTTTGTCCCAAACAAAGATCACTCCCTCATGCTCATAAGTGTATTGCTGTAAACTCTCATCAAAATTCATTGTTCACTCTCCAAATCATTATCATTTACTAAAAATTTAGTAACATTAATCAAAATGTTCACTCGCTTGTTGCACAAACTCGAAAATATTCAAAGATATGGATTTCATTCCAGTGAACCTAATGCCCCCAAATCATTCATATAAATAGTGTCATCAGAATCTTTCTTTATAAAAAAAGCGACATCCCCATCTTGCCCAATCAGGAAAAAATCAGGTTCCCACCCTTCTATTTGGTAGGTGGAGTTTTTTTCTAACAAATCTAGTATTGAGTATAAGGTGATGCCTGTATTCTCTATTATCAACTCTCCTGCTTTGTCGATTTTACTCAAGAATTCTGCGTATAGGTTCGGAAGTGCCAAGTCAATCTGATTATTCATTCTCAACTCCTCATCTATTTTTCCTACTGCGAAAGTCCTATATCTCATCTTCACTTAGTTCTCTAAAATGTGAAATATGATATCCAAAATAACACTTTCCCCGATTTTCCTATGAAGATTCAGTGTCCAGCCATATTGGCAATTCCTCCCAAGAATATCATAGGAAGATCCTTGTCAAATAGAGAACTACTTGTTATGTCTTCTTTGAGCGTAACGAAAGACTTTTCTCTTAACTGACTCATTATCTATCCTCTCTTATGCCAGGCATCCTTCGGTTACTTACGATAAACCTTTCAACCTACTGACCGGTTTCCTTTCACATTGAAAAGATACCATTAAAGTTGAATAATCATCTTACAAGCATCATACATTATCAAGTTTTATAGCTTTCGATTTCTTCTCTACTCATTCCTACAAGTTCTGTCGTCCACAAGCCCACAATGTCCGACAAGACTGAATCACAGGTATATTCTTCTTCACCGTCTATATACTTACAGGAAAAGACAGGCTTCCTTGTCGCTGCTTGATAAAATGCCATGGCTACTTTTTCTAGTTTTTTAGGATTGAAATCAAGTGATAGTTTTTGAGCCATATTTCCTCGTACCAGATTCCAATTTTCCTGCTTAACCTGATAGCTTTCTCGTATTTTAGACACATATCCCCTACAAAATGCTTTCAATAAGTCTGTGTTCTGATAAAGATACTGACAGCTAAAATCCGAAATACAACCTGCGTGAAGTAGGAATGTCAGTAAGTCATCCAGACTTTCTGCTACTCTTCCCACTTGGCCCTCACTTCCGATAAAGCCTATGCTGTTATCTTCAAGAAAAACATATTCTCCCCCACTACCGTCTTGAGCAAATGCCTTACAGGCAAGAGAGTATTCCTCATTGTTCCCTGAAAACTGAACTTCACTTATCTTGTCATAAAAATAAATATCACATTCAGTCATCAGTAAGGTCCTTAACTGTTTATTTTCTCTGACTTCTTGTAGCTTATCCATGATCATTCCTTTCTTAAGCTAAACACTTATCCATCTATTACAATTCTAATATGGTAGTTTTTAGTTTCATTCTTTAGATTCTTCACAAGGAGATCATTCTGTTTTGATTGTCCGAAGAAAAAACTGACAGCTTTTCCATCTTTTCTTTCGATACACAAATGATAACTTGCCCCATTCAATTTGACACTTCGAATATATTTGACTTCAATCCTTCTGATGTTATTCAGCGGAATGATTCTCTTCACAAATACAAAAGCATTGTGAATATAAAATCTCCCATTGGAAATGTGAAACGGGGCAAAAAAATCACCACCACTACGACGGACAATTATAAAACGTCGCCAAAAGATTAGTAAAAGAATAGAGGCTAATAAGTAAAAGGCAAAACTAAAGACAGGACTTTCCCACATCGTTTTCATTCCAAACAAAAAATATTCGAACATGCATCATTCTCCTTTGACCGATGTCTCAATTTGACAAAAAACCAGTGAAATTGCTTCTTCACTGGTTTTTGAGGTTAATAACGTTGTTTATATGGCTTATTAAAGGCGCTTAGGATATCATCAGATGTTTCAGAATAAGCTTTAACTTCTTTAAAAATCCCCTTAACAATTATACGCTCAGTCGCATTATAGTCCACACAAGTTACCAGCGTAATCTCCTTAACTCCTTCACGATCTTCGATTTCATCTACTCGGTCCGGAGTAACGTGTTTAACTTCCGTAATCTCATAAGTATAAACCTTATCCTTATCGGTCAGGTAAATTTTCATGCCCGCTTTAGCGTTAACTAAAGGTGAGAAGAGCATTTGACTGGCATTTTCAGCAGTAAAGATATGGTGACTGGCTAGAGAATAGTTGCCCTCTCCCATTTTTTGGTCTGGTTTCATGGTTCCTGCTCCGTAAAACAAGTTTACATTATCCAACCCTTTGAAAATCGGCAAGTTAATCTCCACTTCGGGAATAGCAATTCCTCCAATAACGGGAAGCTTCTGAGCGTCCCACTGAGCGGCTAGAACTGCTTCAGATGAAATAGATTTAACCGAATCAAAATCAAAATTTCCTTCTGTTTTGAGATTTTCATCTATATTTTCTTTAGTAACCTGATTGACTTGGTATTTATTGGTATTCCACACCATAAAGAGATCTCGAATCTTTGAATTAAAAATCAAAGCTAAGGATAAAAGAATTAAGAAAACCGCTAAAATATTGAGAAATAGATTCCTACGCTTATTCTTCTTACTTTTCGTTTTTTTATGAGACATTATGCTTTACCTTCTGTTTCGTTTTCAGTCCCAACTTCTTCTTTTTCTACCGCATCAACCGTTGTAAAGGTCACAATCTTGGCATCCTGGTCTAGACGCATCACCTTAACTCCCATAGTTGAGCGTCCTGTTTGTGAAATATTGGCAACATTTGTTCGAATCATGACACCTGTATCCGTGATAATCATCAGGTCTTCATCTCCTTTAACAGTGAGGAGACCTGCAAGAGGGCCGTTTTTCTCAGCAACATTGGCTGTCTTCATTCCTTTACCACCACGACCTTTTGTTGGATATTCAGTTGCAAGAGTACGTTTACCATACCCTTTTTCAGTGATGATAAGGACCTCGTCCTGGTCAGTGATGACACTAGCACCAACTACAGTGTCTCCATCACGGAGGTTAACACCTCGGACACCTGTCGCGATACGGCTCATACCACGAACAGCTGATTGATTAAAGCGAACGGCATAACCAAATTTGGTACCAATGATGATATCTGTATCTTCTTCTGTCAGCAAGACGTTAATCAGTTCATCTTCATCCTTGAGATTCAAAGCCTTAAGTCCATTTTGACGGATATTAGCAAATTCTTTAACACTGGTTCGCTTCACGATACCGTGACGGGTTGTGAAGAAGAGATAGGCGTCATCACTACGTTCAGATTTAACATTAATGATGGTCTGTATACTTTCCCCTTCATCCAGCTTCAAAAGATTGACAACCGGCAATCCCTTGGCTGTGCGACCGTATTCAGGAATTTCATAACCTTTTAGTCGGTATACACGACCTTTATTGGTAAAGAAGAGCAAATGATCATGGGTGCTGGTTGAAACCAACTCACGCACAAAGTCATCATCCTTAACTCCCGTACCTTGGACCCCACGACCACCACGTTTTTGAGCAGTAAATTCACCTTGGTCCAAACGTTTGATATAGCCCTTGTTAGAAAGAGTGATTAAGACATCCGACTCCTCAATCAAGTCTTCGTCTTCAAGAGTTAAGACTTCTCCAACCATTAACTCGGTACGACGTTTGTCACCAAATTTACGTTTTACTTCATCCAATTCATCTTTTATGATTTGTGCCACACGTTCTGGTTTAGCAAGAATATCAGCCAAATCTGCAATCAAGGCAATCAATTCATCATATTCAGACTGAATCTTATCGCGTTCCAATCCTGTCAAGCGGCGAAGACGCATATCAAGGATAGCCTGACTTTGGCGTTCAGAAAGCTTGAACTTGCTCATCAACTCAGCTTGCGCTTCGGCATCCGTTTCACTAGCACGGATGATACGAATCACTTCGTCGATATGATCTAACGCGATTAAAAGACCTTCTAAGATGTGCGCACGCGCTTCTGCTTTTTCCTTGTCAAAACGAGTACGACGAACAACCACTTCTTTTTGGTGCTCGATATAAGCATCCAAAATTTGACGAAGAGACAAAATCTTTGGTACGCCATTTTGAATCGCCAGCATGTTGAAACCAAAGTTAGTTTGCATCTGCGTCATCTTGAAGAGGTTATTGAGGATAACATTTGCAGAAGCATCACGCTTCACCTCGATAATGAAACGAACCCCTTCACGGTTGGATTCATCACGTACAGCTGTAATTCCCTCAATTCGTTTTTCTTGCGCCAAACGAACGATATGCTCATGGACCTTGGTTTTATTGACCATATAAGGAAATTCTGTTACCACGATTCGCTCACGCCCTGTCTTAGTCGTCTCAATCTCTGTTCGAGAACGGAGAACAATCGAACCCTTACCAGTCTCATAAGCCTTATGAATACCTGATTTCCCCATGACAAGGGCACCAGTTGGAAAATCTGGACCAGGTAAAACTTCCATCAAATCCCTAGTGGTTACTTCAGGATTGTCCATAACCAACTTCACCGCATCAATGGTTTCGCCCAGGTTGTGAGGTGGGATATTGGTTGCCATCCCAACAGCGATACCAGTTGCCCCATTGACCAAAAGGTTTGGAAAACGAGCCGGCAAGACCAAGGGCTCACGCTCATTGGCATCGTAGTTGTCTACGAAATCAACTGTGTTTTTATTGATGTCACGAAGCATTTCAAGAGCAATCTTGCTCATACGAGCCTCAGTGTAACGCTGTGCGGCGGCACCATCCCCGTCCATGGAACCAAAGTTTCCATGTCCATCGACAAGCATGTAACGGTAGCTCCACCACTGAGCCATACGAACCATGGCTTCATAAATAGATGAATCCCCGTGTGGGTGGTATTTACCCATAACATCCCCTGTAATACGGGCTGATTTTTTATGAGGTTTGTCTGGTGTAACACCTAGTTCATTCATTCCGTAAAGAATACGGCGGTGAACAGGTTTTAAACCATCTCGAACATCAGGAAGAGCCCGCGCAACGATAACACTCATAGCGTAATCGATAAAGCTGGTCTTCATCTCCTTTGTCAGATTGACATTCACTAAATTTCTATCCTGCATTAATAAATGCCTCATTTCACTATTAGTAATTAGATATATTATACCATAATTTGTCCTTCATTTCAGTCTTTGAAAACCACTAAAACGTTTACATCGATAACCGAATAGAATATTCGTGACAAAGTTTTTTAAAAGTGATAGAATGAAAGTGTCTGGGGATTCCCCTAAAAAAAAAATGAAGGAGATGTTTAGATAATGACTTCAACTAAACAACACAAAAAAGTGATCCTTGTTGGTGACGGTGCCGTAGGTTCATCTTACGCTTTTGCACTTGTTAACCAAGGAATTGCACAAGAGCTTGGAATTATCGAAATTCCACAATTACACGAAAAAGCTGTTGGTGATGCGCTTGACCTTAGCCACGCCCTTGCCTTCACTTCACCTAAAAAAATCTACGCTGCTCAATACTCTGACTGTGCAGACGCTGATCTTGTTGTTATCACTGCAGGTGCTCCTCAAAAACCAGGTGAAACTCGTCTTGACCTTGTAGGTAAAAACTTGGCTATCAACAAATCAATTGTAACACAAGTTGTTGAATCAGGTTTTGATGGTATCTTCCTTGTTGCGGCTAACCCAGTTGACGTTTTGACTTACTCAACTTGGAAATTCTCTGGATTCCCTAAAGAACGTGTTATCGGTTCAGGTACTTCACTTGACTCAGCACGTTTCCGTCAAGCACTTGCTGAAAAATTGGATGTTGATGCTCGTTCAGTTCACGCCTACATCATGGGTGAACACGGAGATTCTGAATTTGCGGTTTGGTCACATGCCAACATCGCTGGTGTAAACCTTGAAGAATTCCTTAAAGATACTCAAAACGTTCAAGAAGCTGAATTGATTGAATTGTTCGAAGGTGTTCGTGACGCTGCTTACACAATCATCAACAAAAAAGGTGCTACATACTACGGTATCGCAGTAGCACTTGCTCGTATCACAAAAGCAATCCTTGATGACGAAAATGCAGTACTTCCACTTTCAGTCTTCCAAGAAGGTCAATACGGTGTTGAAAACGTCTTTATCGGTCAACCAGCTGTTGTTGGTGCACACGGTATCGTTCGTCCAGTAAACATCCCATTGAACGACGCTGAAACTCAAAAAATGCAAGCATCTGCTAAAGAATTGCAAGCTATCATTGATGAAGCATGGAAAAACCCTGAATTCCAAGCAGCTTCTAAAAACTAATAAAAAAAAGGTTCTCAAACATGGGAACCTTTTTTCTTTTACTGTAAAGGCTTAAACCCTATTTTTCAAAAGACTACTTATCTCAGAAGTTATATAGCATATCAAAGACTCAGTTGAAAAACACCTAAATTTATACATATATAACTAAAGAAATGAAATCAACAGTGGTAGATATCATGAAGAAATATTCGTCTTTGCCCCCTTTTTACCCCCTATACACAAAAAAAGCCTATTGACCAAGCTAGAAAGCTTGATACAATAGGCTTTTTCTAAATTCATTATTTAACAGCGTCTTTAAGAGCTTTACCAGCTTTGAATGCTGGAACTTTAGAAGCTGCGATTTCGATTTCTTTACCAGTTTGTGGGTTGCGACCTTTACGTGCAGCACGTTCACGAACTTCAAAGTTACCAAAACCAATCAATTGAACTTTTTCACCAGCTGCAAGGTATTCAGTTACTGCTGCAAATACAGCATCAACTGCTGCTGCTGAATCTTTCTTAGTCAAGTCTGTAGCTTCTGCCACTTTAGCGATCAAATCTTGTTTGTTTGCCATGTTAACAAATCCTCCAAATAATTTCTGATTAACAAATATAATCATATCCTAAAATTGCCCATAGGTCAAGTCAAAAACGCCATTTCAAACATTTTTCTCTATTTTTTTAGGAATTATAGCGGATTAGAATTGCCCAAGCATTCTCTCCAGTATGAGTTTGAATAATAGAGCCAGTTTCCAGTACAGAGATTGGTTTCTCAACATAGGATTGCAATAAACTCTTCATCTCATTTGCCCATTCATTCGTTCCAGCATAGGAAATTCCAATTTCTGCAACCGATTTATGAGTAAGGGCCACCGTTAACTCTTCAAGCCATTTTTTGAAAGTTTTCGCACCACGTCCTTTGACGATTGGTTGGAGTTCGTGGTTTTTCATCTGCATCACTACACGAATATTTAATAGTGAGCTTAATAGTCCCGTCACACGTCCAATACGCCCACCTTTCACTAGGTTTTCTAGAGTCGAAACACCAATATAAAGCTCTGTGTGATTCTTCACTTCTTCTATACGTGCTAGAATAGTTTCTAAATCTTTACCCTCTTTAGCAAGTTTTGCAGCTTCAACAACTTGAAACTTCATAGCCTGATCTGTAAAGGAACTATCAATAACCGTCACATCAGAACTTGACAGACTTGCGCCTTGGCGAGCAGCTTCAACCGTTCCAGACAAAGCATGAGACATATGAATAGCAACAACCTGACTGCCATCTTTTCCCAGCTCTTCAAAGACTTCAGCAAACACTCCTACTGGAGGTTGACTCGTTTTAGGGAGATTCTTGCTTTGTTGCATGAGATGAAGGAATTCCCCCTCTTTTAGATCAGCATCTGAGTAGAGTACGCCATCAATCATAACTGATAAAGGGACAATAGTGATATTTAATTCTTTAACTACTTCTGGTTCGATAGTAACAGAAGAGTCCGTTACAATTTTTACTTGTGTCATAAGTTCAATCTTTCTATTCTTCTCAATAGGATTGGGATTTTTCACTCTTATTATATCAAAAAAATGATAAAAAATCATAAGTAATCCAATTAAAAAAACTGAATTTTTGGTATAATCTATCTATAGAAAAGCGAGGAACAGCTATGATTCGAAAAGTTCAACCGATTATTACGATTATATTTGGAGCAGCTATCTATGCCTTTGGTCTCACCTACTTTGTTGTTCCTTATCATCTATTCGAGGGAGGGGCGACAGGTATCACCTTGATTACCTACTATCTTTTTAAAATCCCTGTCTCATTGATGAATCTCTTAATCAATATTCCTTTATTTATTTTGGCTTGGAAGATATTTGGTTCCAAGACCCTCTACTCCAGCCTTCTGGGTTCTATTTCTCTCTCTATTTGGCTCGCAATCTTTGAGCGTATCCCCTTGCGGTTTGATTTACAAGGTGACCTCATCATCGTTGCTTTAGTCTCAGGGGTTTTACTGGGAGTTGGTTTAGGAATTATCTTTAATGCTGGTGGAACCACTGGTGGTTCTGATATCGTTGCCCGCATCCTCAACAAGTACACCAATCTTTCGATTGGGAAATTGCTTTTTGGAATTGACTTTTTCATTTTAATGTTAATTCTGCTTATTTTCCAAGATCTCCGTCTTGTGACCTATACTCTCTTGTTTGACTTCATCATCGCTCGCGTTATTGACCTGATTGGCGAAGGGGGATACGCTGGTAAAGGATTTATGATTATTACTCAATATCCTGACCAACTGGCTGATAAGATTAATGAGGAGCTTGGACGCGGTGTGACCTTTATATCTGGTCAAGGTTATTACAGTAAGAAAGATTTAAAAATTATTTACTGTATCGTCGGTCGGAACGAAATCGTCAAAATGAAGGACATGATTCACCAAGTCGATCCTCAAGCCTTTATCACCATCACAGAGGCCCATGAAATTCTGGGTGAAGGCTTTACTTATGTGAAAGATTAAAAAGCTGGGATGTCCCAGCTTTTATTTTTCTTCTGTGAGGGTTGAATGGCGGAACCCATAAGTAAAGTAAATGACTAGACCAACTACAAGAGCAATGCCAAAGGCAATCCAGGTATCTAGACTATATTGAAGCATAAAGGAAACACAGATAAGGATGGAAAGGATTGGCAAAAGTGGCACCAAAGGAGTTTTAAACTCTCCCTCTTTTGGCATGCCCTTATCCTTTCTGAGTTTTATTATTCCGTAGGCTAGCAAAATGAGATAAGCTAAGGTACAGATATTTAAGAAGGCTGCAATACTGGCTAGAGGAAACACTCCTGCAGCAAGGGCTGAAACAACTCCTGTTAAGAGGGTCGCATTTTTAGGAACTCGGCTAGTTTTACTTAGTTGTTTAAAGCTTCGAGGTAAAAGTCCATCACGTGCTAAGCTATAAATCATCCGAGACAAAGCATAAGTCATGGAAATACATACCGTTATCAGGGTAAGAATGGCTACGAGCGAAACATAATTGGCTGCCCAACCGATACCAATACTCCGTAATGAAAATGCTACTGCATCGTCCACATTGAGCTTACTGTAGTGAACAATCCCTGTCAATACTAAGGTTACCAAGGCATAGAGAATGGTGACGATTGTCAGAGAAAGTACAATTCCTCGAGGAATATTTTTTTGCGGGCTTTGGATCTCATCAACTGCCATGGAAATAGACTCAAATCCGAGAAATCCAAAGAACATCAAAGATGCACCTGCCATGATCCCAGTGCTTCCTCCATAAATCTGGCCAAAGCCAAAAGGAGCAAAATTCGACCAATTTTCAGGTTTGATGTACCAAATACCAACTAGGATAAATAAGGCTAGAGCAGAAAATTTCAAGATTACTAGAAGCGAATTAAAGCGTAAGGCTGCCTTGGAATTTAATAAAACCAATCCCGTTACCAAGGTCAGCACTAAAATAGGCAGAAGATCGATATAAGTCCCCTGTTCAGGATTAAAGGTACCATTCAAGGCTTGGGGCATGGAGATACCATAATCACTGAGTAAGCCCTTAAAGTAAGCTGCCCAGCCAGATGCCACACCTGAAACAGCTGTCATGAATTCCATGATGGTCAACCAGCCAGCAATCCAGGCTGGCAATTCTCCCAAAATCGCATAGAGATAACTATAAGCACCCCCAGTTGCGGGTACACGAGAGGCAAATTCTGCAAAAAAGAGAGCTGATAGAGAAACACACAGGGCAGAAATCACAATGGAAATCACTAGTGAGGGACCAGCTAGAGTAGCCGCTGCTGTTCCTGTAATGGTGAAAATCCCCGTCCCTACCATGGCACCAATCCCCAATAGAATCAAATCCCACAATTTCAAATGGCGACGCATCTCTGTCTGTCTCAGACTAACATCCTTGGTTCTAAAAATATTTATACTCCATCTCCACTAAATGTAATTGTTTTATTTTACCATATAAAAGCATTTTTGTGAATATTTATTAGGTTTTTTTTGAAAAAAATTCTGAACAGAAAGGATTCCTGTTCAGATTTTGCATATTCTTATCCGACTGAACCTTCCATTTCATAGCTAATCAAGCGGTTCAGCTCAACCGCGTATTCCATTGGAAGTTCTTTGGTGAAGGGTTCGACAAATCCCATGACAATCATCTCGGTTGCCTCAGATTCTGACAATCCACGGCTCATGAGGTAATACAATTGTTCTTCTGAAATCTTAGATACCTTGGCTTCGTGCTCTAATGCAACTTGCGAGTTGTGAATTTCATTAAATGGAATGGTATCTGACGCTGATAAGTCATCCATGATAATGGTATCACACTCGATGTGAGAAACAGATTTCTTAGAGTTCTTGTTAAAGGTTACTTGTCCACGGTAGTCCACCTTTCCTCCGCCTTTAGCGATGGATTTAGACACGATAGAGGAGCTTGTGTGTGGAGCGTTGTGGATCATCTTGGCACCCGTATCTTGGTGTTGCCCTGCATTAGCAAAGGCGATCGAAAGCATGGTACCACGGGCCCCTTCTCCATCTAGGTAAACAGATGGGTATTTCATGGTTGTTTTGGCACCCAAGTTACCATCAATCCACTCAACAGTCGCATCTTTCAAGGCTTTGGCACGTTTTGTTACCAAGTTATAGACATTATCAGACCAGTTTTGGATGGTTGTATAACGCATATAAGCTCCATCTAAAGCGAAAATTTCTACAATGGCAGCGTGCAAGCTGTTGCTAGAATAAGTTGGTGCTGTACATCCTTCTACGTAGTGTACGCTTGCTCCCTCATCAACGATAATCAAGGTACGTTCAAACTGACCTGTATTTTCATTGTTGATACGGAAATAAGTTTGAAGCGGAATATCCACTTTCACCCCTTTTGGCACATAGATAAAGGTTCCACCTGACCATACTGCCGAGTTGAGGGCTGCCAACTTGTTATCAGTCGGTGGTACCAACTTAGCGAAGTATTGTTTAAACAAGTCTGGGTATTCCTTGAGGGCAGAATCTGTATCTGTAAAGATAATCCCTAATTTCTGGAACTCTTCCTTCATGTTGTGGTAAACTACTTCTGACTCGTACTGGGCAGAGGCACCTGCTAGATAAGCACGTTCAGCTTCTGGAATCCCGATACGTTCAAAGGTCTCTTTAATTTTTTCAGGAACTTCATCCCATGAACGGGCTGGTTTGTCAGATGGTTTTTGGTAGTAGATCAAATCATCAAAGTCAATCTCTGACAAGTCTGCTCCCCAGGTTTGCATAGGCATTTTTTTGAAGGTTTCATAAGACTTCAAACGGAATTCTAACATCCACTCAGGTTCTCCTTTAGCAGCTGATAATTCGCGAATGACATCTTCGTTCAATCCTTTTCCTGTCGATAGGACAGGCTCTACATCGTCATGGAAACCAAATTTATATTCACCAAGGTCAATTGGTTTTGGTTCTACTCTTTCTTCAGCCATAATATCCTTTCTTTCATTCTTCATTTCTAATGATTCGTAAGACAAAAGAAACTTGTCTTACTGTTTTTCTTGATCTTCAATTGTTTTCTTAAGGGCATTCCAAGCTAGAGTTGCACACTTAATCCGTTGTGGGAATTTGGCAACACCTGATAAGAAAGCTGCATCGCCAAGTTGGTCTTGGCGGTCATCTTTTTGACCTTGAACCATTTCTGAAAAAATGGTCGCAAGCTCTAGAATTTCTTGTTTGGTCTTGCCCAAAACGGCATCTGTCATCATACTAGCCGAGGCTGTTGAGATGGTACAACCTGAATTTAGAAAAGCAATATCTTCCAAACGGTCCTCTGCGTCAAACTTAACAGAGAGATTAATAACATCCCCACAGGTTGGATTGTTGAGGCTGATTTGTTCAGCGTCTTCTAACTTCCCTTGGTGATGTGGATTTTTCGAATGGTCCGCTACCACTGCCATATAAAGGCTATCTAGTTTAGAAAGTGCCATTGAAAAACTCCTTTGTCTTTTGTAAGGCATCGACTAGCTTGTCGCAATCTGCCTTGGTATTGTAGATATAAAAACTTGCGCGAGCTGTTGCTGGGACATCCAAATACTGAAGCAAGGGTTGTGCACAGTGGTGACCAGCACGAACAGCTACTCCTTCATAATCCAAAGCGGTCGCAAGGTCGTGAGGATGGAGATCACCTAGGTTAAAGGCAATGACACCTGAACGTTGAGCCAAGTCCTGAGAACCATAAATGGTCAAACCTTCAATGGCCTGTAGTTTTGGAAAGACGTACGCGATCAATTCTTGTTCATGAGCTTCAATCGCATCCATACCAATATTTTCTAGGTAATCCACTGCTGCTGCAAGTCCGATAGCACCTGCCATATTTGGCGTTCCAGCCTCAAATTTCCAAGGCAATTCCTTCCAACTAGCAGATTGCTCATAGACGAAATCAATCATCTCACCGCCAAATTCTACTGGAGACATTTGCTCAAGATACTTTTCTTTGCCGTAAAGAACACCGATACCAGTTGGACCAGCCATCTTGTGACCTGAAAAGGCAAAGAAGTCCACATCCAAGTCCTGCACATCAATCTTCATATGAGGCGTAGACTGAGCACCATCCACCACCATAATGGCTCCAACTTGGTGAGCCATTTGTGTGATTTCTTTGATTGGATTGACCACACCAAGGACATTTGAGGCGTGAGCTAGCGAAACAAACTTAACCTTGTCAGTCAATTTAGAACGCAAGTCATCCATATCCAGAGCTCCGTCCTTGAGATAAACATAGACAAGCTCTGCTCCAGTCTTACGGCAAGCTTCCTGCCAAGGAATAATATTGGAATGGTGTTCCATGATAGAAATCAAGACCTGGTCTCCCTCAGTGAGAATTTCCTCAGCAAAGCGTGCCACCCAGTTAAGGCTGGTTGTCGTTCCTCTGGTAAAGAGTACTTCCTTTGTAGAGTCTGCATTGATAAACTTACGAATAGTTTCACGAGCAGCTTCATAGGATGCTGTTGCTCGCTCAGCCAAGGTATGAACACCACGGTGAACATTGGCATTGTCCTGCTTATAGTAGCGGTTGATTGTTTCCAGAACTGCTAATGGTTTTTGTGTCGTCGCAGCATTGTCCAGATAGACCAGAGGTTCATCGTTGACAATCTGGTCTAAAATTGGAAAATCCTTGCGAATCGCTTCTACATCTAACATAGGCTTCCCCTTAGCGTTTTGACAATTTTTCTTCGATCGTTGCAATCATTTCATCACGAACTTCTTTGACTGGAATCTCAACGATAACAGATCCAAGGAAACCACGAACAACCAAGCGTTCTGCAGTTGCTTGATCTAAACCACGGCTCATGAGGTAGTACATATCTTCTGGATCCACCTGACCGATAGAGGCCGCGTGACCTGCAGTTACGTCATTTTCATCAATCAAAAGAATTGGGTTGGCATCTGAACGTGCTTGGTCTGAAAGCATGAGAACACGGCTTTCTTGTTGCGCATCTGCTCCCTTGGCACCCTTGATGATGTGGCCAATACCATTGAAGGTCAAGGTTGCTTTTTCAAGGATAACCCCATGTTGCAGGATATTTCCGATAGAATTGCATCCGTAGTTAGTTACACGGGTATCAATCCCTTGTACTTGACGGCCACTTGAAAGAGCTACGGCTTTCAGGTCAGCATGGCTACCATTCCCAATCAAATCGCTATCAAAGTCCGCAACAACATTTCCTTCGTTCATGACACCAATGGCCCAGTCAATGCTGGCATCGTTGCCTAGTTTACCACGACGGCTAATATAGGCCGTGACATTTTCACCCAGACGATCAATAGCAGCAAATTTCACTTGCGCACCAGAACGAGCAATCACTTCGACTGTGATATTGGCAGTTGCTTTGGCACTTCCTTCACCGCGTGACTCTAAACGTTCTAGATAACTAATCTTAGAGTTTTTACCAGCGATAATCATAATATGCTTATTAAACGGCACATCACTATCGCTGTCTTGGTAGAAAATACCTTCGATTGGCTCTGTAATTTCCACGTTATCTGGAATATAAAGAACCGCACCACTATTGAAATAAGCTGTGTGGTAGGCTGCTAACTTGTCATCGTCATACTTAACAGATGACATGAAGAATTCCTCAATAAGCTCTGGAATTTCTTCTAAAGCTGAGTGGAAGTCTGTAAAGACTACTCCTTGTTCAGCCAATTCAACTGGAGTTTGTTCAAAAACAGTCTGCGTTCCTACTTGCACCAACTTCAAGTGGTTATCTAAAGCAGTGAAGTCAGGAACATTTGCTGACGGTTCACTTTCTGTGATGGTACCATCTCCCAGATTCCAACGGTGAAATTTGACACGCTCAATGACTGGTAATTCCAAACTCTCAATCTTATCAAAAGCTTTTTGACGGAGGTCTGACAACCATCTTGGTTCAGCGTGCATTTCTGAAAAAAGTTTAATAGTTTCTTTAGTCATTTACTTCTCCTAAAAGATACGAGGGAATTACAATTCTTCCTTGTAGTCGTAGCCAAGTTCTTCAGCTAGTTTTGCGTATCCTTCACGTTCCAAACGCGCAGCCAATTCCGGACCACCAGAAAGGACAACACGCCCTTCCATCATCACATGTACCACGTCTGGCGTGATATAGTTCAAAAGACGTTGGTAGTGAGTGATAATCATAGCACCAAAACCTTCGCTACGCATGGCATTCACACCTTTAGATACAACTTTAAGGGCGTCAATATCGAGACCTGAGTCAATCTCATCCAAAAGGGCAAAAGTTGGTTCCAACATTAAGAGTTGAAGAATTTCATTACGTTTTTTCTCACCACCGGAGAAACCTTCGTTGAGGTAACGCTCTGCCATTTCTTCTTTCATGTTGAGCAATTCCATCTTCTCGTCTAATTTAGTGATGAACTCACGAACTGAAATCTTTTCATCGTCTTCTTTACTAGCATTCATGGCTGCACGAAGAAACTCAGCGTTGGTAATTCCTGGAATTTCAGATGGGTATTGCATCGCAAGGAAAAGTCCCATACGCGCGCGTTCGTCCACTTCCAACTCAAGGATATTTACGCCATCAAACAAGACTTCACCTTTGGTAACTTCATAGTTTGGATTTCCCATGATAGCGGCTGAAAGAGTCGATTTACCAGTACCATTTGGTCCCATGATAGCTGCGATTTCTCCTGTTTTCAGAGTCAGATTGACTCCTTTCAAAATTTCTTTTCCTTCAATCTCAACGTGAAGATCTTTGATCTCTAATACTGACATGATAATTCCTTTCTTTTTCTGGCCTACTTCCTTTATCATTAGAGAAATCACTTACATTTCTCTAAAAAACACAAGAAAAGGTCCATAAATATACTCTACTAGTATAACAAAAAAAAGCCTAAAAGGCTTTGATTTTGTCTAGAAGCTGGGAGCTAGTCCTTGCGGTTTAGGTGCTGATCAATGGTGTCTACAATTTTTCCCATCACGTAACTTAACCTAAAATTTCGAAAGAGTAGAATCGCCCAAAAAACTGCCATAATATAGCGACCAGTCATCCAGGCTTCATTGAAAAAATAAGTCTCAGCAGCCGTAAATAACGCTATCATAATAAATTGTTGTCTATTCATAAACTTATTGTATCATGAAATCTTTCTTTAGTCTTCCTCTACCTTCACTTTATCAGCCAAAAATTCAAATCCTTCTGGAATCAGACTTTCTTCTGCTTCTTTTTCAACTTGAGAAGATTTAGCTTTAGCTGAAAATACTGCGCGAACCTCTTTCCATTCCTCTAGGGAAATGGCTAAAATCTCAGGTGAAAAACCTGCTGCCTGACTGAGGATGTTGCCAAACATGGTGTTAAGATTATCCCGTTTCATGGTTTGCCCAGCATTGAAATTAGACTCAAAAGCTAAAATAGCATGGTGTTCGTTTGCCGCAACTGGCTGAGAACCAACAAGCAGAGCCTTATCAGGACCAGCTAAGCTTTCGATTACTTCTCCCCATGCATTCTGGAGGCGAATCAAGTTTTGCCGTGCCAATTCAGGATTTTCAACAGCTTCTTGTAGGATAGCCTGAACTTTGTTGCGATCCACTCGATAGACTGTCTTGGAAATGGCTGGACGGCTAGGGACTGGCGCCACTTGTTTAGGCACCGTTCCAACATTAGCAAGTTCTTGCTTGAGACGAACTACTTCCTGTCTCAGTGCAGAAATTTCACTTTCGACAGCTCCTGAAAGCACTGGTTCAGGCTTAATCTCAGCTAAACGAATGGTCATCATCTCAGCATAAATCTTAGGTTGCAGGCTTGCTTTCATATCTGCCAAGCTCACAGTCGCTATTCGAATCATTTCAAAGAGACTTTCCTGAGAAAGAGCTAGATTATCCATAAAAACTGGACTATGATGAGTATTTTCGCCACCTGTCTGAACAACTAGTAGATCACGCAAATACTGCAAGAGATCCGTCACAAAACGAGTCATACTCTTACCATTTTCAAATAAAAGATTCAGAGAATCAAGCGCTTTTGAAACATCCTGCTGAGACAAGGCGGCTACATAGTCATCTAGTGCTGATAGACTAATGGTGCCTGTAATCTCCTCAGAGATAGCAGTCGTGAGCTCATTTCCCTGTGTCAAGCTCAAGGCTTGGTCCAGAATAGACAAGGCATCCCGCATTCCACCTTCAGCTCGTCTGGCAATGATTTCCACAGCCTCCGGTTCAGAACTGATATTTTCTTTCTCTAGAATATGATAAATATGCTCCTTGATATCTTGAGTTTTAATCGATTTGAACTCAAAACGTTGAACACGCGATAAAATAGTTGCTGGAATCTTGTGCAATTCGGTGGTCGCCAAGATAAAGACAACATTTTGAGTTGGTTCTTCTAGGGTCTTCAAAAGCGCATTAAAGGCTCCCGTAGACAACATATGGACCTCGTCAATAATATAGACCTTGTAACGTGCCAAGCTAGGTGCATAGGTAGATTTGTCACGAATTTCACGGATTTCATCAACTCCATTATTTGAAGCCGCATCCATTTCAATAACATCTTCTAGGCTACCTTCTGTCACTGCCTGACAGATATAGCAGTGATTACATGGTTCTCCATCCACTTGATTTGGACAGTTCATAGCCTTGGCAAAAATCTTGGCTACACTGGTCTTCCCTGTTCCACGAGGACCTGAGAAAAGATATGCATGACTAATCTTTTCCTGCTCGACCGCTTGTTTTAGAGTTTTAGCCACAACCTCTTGCCCGACCAATTGCGAAAAAGTCTGGCTTCTATATTTTCGATAAAGTGCTTGATACATTAGGCTTTCTCCTCAAACATCGTAAAGTCCCATTCTGTCTTCTCAAGCAAAATAGCGACAAATTGTTCCAAGTAATCGCGGTCAATGGCATTATAATCATCGATAAGAGAAGAATCCAGGTCTAAAACACCGACTAATCTCCCATTCTTGAGCATGGGAACTACGATTTCACTCTTGGCCTTACTATCGCAAGAAATGTAGTTTGGATAGGTGCTCACATCCCCTACTAAAACAGTCTCTTGAAACTCGGCAGCTTCTCCACATACGCCTTTCCCAAGCACAATGCGAATACAAGAAACACCACCCTGAAAAGGACCTAAAATCAACTCACTACCATCAAACAGATAAAAACCTGCAAATACAGTATTTGGAAAGCGAGATTTTAGGAGGGCACTAGCATTCGAAAGATTGGCAAGAACATTGCTCTCACCTTCAAGTAAATAAGAGAGTTCCTCATTTAACAATTGATATTGTGATTGTTTTTCTGAATCTAACATAGAACTATTATATCAAAAATGGGAAAGAGACAAAAGAAAAATCCCTTGTTTTAAACAAAGGATTTTGCGATTATCAATTTGATTAAAGTTCGATATCACCGAACAAGTCAGCCATTGAGAATCCTGTTTGTGTTTCTGGAAGTTCGAAATCACGTTTTTCTTGACGTTTTGGACGACGTGGACGAGCAGCACGTTTTTCTTCTTTTTGTCCTTCTTCTTGAGCTGGACGTTCTTCAAGAGCTTTGATAGAAAGTGATACACGTTCTGCGTCAGCGTTAACATCAAGGACTTTAACAGTAACTTCTTGACCAACAGTAAGAGCTTCTTTTGGATTTTCGATACGTTTGTGTGAAATTTGTGATACGTGAACAAGTCCATCGATACCTGGCAACACTTCAACAAATGCACCGAAGTCAGTCAAACGTTTAACTGTTCCTTCTACTACATCACCTTTAGCCAATTTTTGCTCAACGCCATCCCATGGTCCAGGTGTTGTTGCTTTAAGTGAAAGGGATACGCGTCCTTCTTCTTCATTAAGATCAAGGACTTTAACCTCGATTTCTTCACCAACAGTTACAACTGATTTAGGTGATACGTTACGTTCATGTGACAATTCAGTCAAGTGAACCAATCCGTCAACACCACCGAGATCGATGAAAGCACCGAAGCTAGTGATACGAGCAACTTTACCAGTTACGACATCACCAACAGCTAATTTACTGAATACTTCAGCACGAGCTGCTGCAGTAGCTGCTTCAACAACTTCACGACGTGAAAGGATGAAGCGATTTTCTTTAGGATCAACTTCTTTGATTTTAGCATCAAATTCTTGACCTACGAAACGCTCAGTGTTACGTACGAAACGAGTATCCAACATTGAAGCTGGGATAAATCCACGAACACCTTCAAATTCTACTGAAAGTCCACCTTTAACGGCACGAGTTCCTTTAACAGTAACAACTTCTTCTTCGCGTCCTACAAGTTTGTCCCATGCTTTGCGAGCTTCAAGGCGTTTTTTAGATACAAGGTATGTAACTGTATCAGTATCTTTACCAACTACTTGACGAAGTACAAGAACATCCAATACTTCTCCTACTTTCACAAAGTCATTGATATCTGCATCGCGATCGTTTGTCAATTCGCGAAGAGTCAAGACACCTTCAACACCAGTCCCAGAGATTGCAACGTTAGCTTGAGTCGCATCAACTGTCAATACTTCAGCACTAACAACATCACCAGGCTCAACTTGGCTAACGCTATTTAGCAAATCTTCAAATTCGTTCATCTAAAAAATCCTCCAACAATCAAGTCTTTCCAAACTTGACATACTTATAATTTTTTTCCTAAGCACCCGCAAAGACATGTTCACATCGTTCACGCCTTTCAATTATAAAAATAAAATACCCTAAGATATTTTTCTTTTTATCTTGAACTTATTACCTAAGAACTGGGGTAGCTGGATTCGAACCAACGCATGAGGGAGTCAAAGTCCCTTGCCTTACCGCTTGGCTATACCCCAATGATGAATGGAGAGAGAGGGATTCGAACCCCCGAACCCGAAGGAGCGGATTTACAGTCCGCCGCGTTTAGCCTCTTCGCTATCTCTCCAATGTTCAACGAAAACTATTATATCATGAAATTTTCAATAAAACAAGTATTATTTTGTCAAATTATAGTTTTCAATCAAAATTTCCACAGCTTTTTCAAGTTTTTTATAAAAACTATCGACATTTCCATTCTTTATGATGGCAAATTGGTTATCTAATTCGGCAATTTCGCCAATGACCTTTTTCCCGATTGTCAAAACGTATCCTTCATAACTGTCTTTTCCAACAGTCACTTTAGCATCTGTTAATTGAATTTCAATTTTCTTATCTTTTTTACTCATACTGTACCTCTTTTCACTTTTTCTATTGTACAAGAAAAAGCTCAAACTAGCAAGAAAAAACTCCATTTCAGCTATTACAACTGCTATGGAGCTCTTCTTTATTTCATGTCTTTTAGTCCACTTTGACAATCCATCCTTCAGGCGCTTCTACATCACCAAATTGGATACCAGTCAATTCATCATAGAGTTTACGTGTAACAGGTCCTACTTCTGTTTCACTATAGAAAACATGGAAATCATCGCCATGTTGGATCCCCCCAATTGGAGAAATGACCGCTGCTGTACCACAAGCACCTGCCTCTACAAAACGATCCAAATTATCGATTGGGACATCACCTTCAATCGGTGTTAGGCCCAAGCGGTGTTCTGCCAAGTAAAGCAAAGAGTACTTGGTAATTGATGGCAAGATGGATGGACTCAATGGCGTAACAAATTCATTGTCTGCCGTGATTCCAAAGAAGTTGGCTGATCCGACTTCCTCAATCTTTGTATGTGTAGATGGGTCTAGGTAGATAACATCTGAGAAATGGCGTGATTTAGCCATTTTACCAGGGAGAAGGCTAGCAGCATAGTTTCCTCCAACCTTAGCCGCACCTGTACCATGTGGAGCGGCACGGTCGTACTCATCTTGAATCAAGAAGTTGGTTGGAACTAAACCACCTTTAAAGTAATTTCCAACTGGCATAGCAAAGATGGTGAAAATATACTCTTCTGCTGGTTTAACCCCAATAATATCCCCAACACCAATCAAAAGTGGACGAAGATAAAGGGTTCCACCTGTTCCGTATGGCGGGACATATTCTTCATTAGCACGCACAACTGCTTTACAAGCTTCTACAAACATTTCTGTTGGAACTTGTGGCATCAAGAGACGGTCGCAGGTACGTTGCAGACGCTTGGCATTTTCATCAGGACGGAAAAGTTGAATACTACCATCCTTCGTACGATAGGCTTTCAAGCCTTCAAATGCCTGCTGTCCATAGTGGAGGCTTGGAGAAGACTCTGAAATATGCAAGGTCGCATCCTCTGTCAATTCTCCTTGATCCCATTGACCATTCTTGTAATGAGCGATATAGCGATAAGGTAATTTCATATAAGAAAATCCAAGGTTTTCCCAATCAATTGCAACTGTCATGTGTTTCTCCTTTATACTATTCAAACTATGTGTTCTATTCTACACTTTTCTAGTAAAATTTCAAGTATTATTTGTAATTTTCTGAAAATTTTTTCAACACAAAAAGAATCAGCCCTCTGGACTGATTCTTTTTACGAACTCGCTTTATCCTCTTTAAAGACTTCTTTGAGGTAAGCATCGAAAACTTCTTCATCTGAAATCGTGTCTGAGATAAAGCTTCCATTGCTAGTACGTTCTGACAAGTTGAGATCTTGCAATCGACTCTCATAGATTGTTCCCTTGTTAGATTGGACAAGTAACGTTTGGTCGTTTTCTTCTACTTCTGTACTAAAGAGATCACCAACGAAACCATGCTCTGCAACTGCTCCTGCTAAAAAGACACGGTGCGGTTTGTTTTTCAACTCACGCAAAACTTGTAGGCCTCGTTTGGCACGGCTGGTCGCTGGAATTTCCTCAATGGAAACGCGTTTCAAGCTTCCACGTTGGGTCAAGAGGTAGAAGGATGAGGTATTACAGATGAAGGCAGCCTGAAGCGCATCATCTGCTTTCAGGTTCATAGCCTTGACACCCGCAGCCTTGGCACCAACAACCGGAACCTCTTCGATATTGAAACGAAGGGCGTAACCGTTTTGACTAATCAAGAGTACATCATCAAGTCCAATCGGAGCCACTGCTACAATTTGGTCTGTCTCGTCTTTGAGCTTAGCATACTTGACAGACTTCGACTTGTAGGTCCGCCATGGAGAGAATTCTTTGCGTTCTACACGCTTGATTTGACCAAGGCGAGTCGCTGCAAAATAAGTTGTCGCATCATCAAACTGATCCACTACTTCTGCATAGAGAATTTCTTCGTTAGTTTCGAAGTTTGTAATGGTCTGGCTCAGATGCTCTCCGATATCCTTCCAACGAATATCTGCCAATTCATGGATTGGTCGATAAATGACATTTCCAAGAGTCGTAAACATCAAGAGGTGCTGAGTTGTCTTGGCAGTTTGCACAAAGATCAGACGATCATCATCACGTTTGCCGATTTCCTCTAGCGTAGAAGCTGCAAAGGAACGTGGGCTGGTACGCTTGATATAGCCTGCCTTAGTTACGCTGACATAGGTATCTTCCTCGGCAATCAAACTAGCTGTATCAATCTCGATTGCTTTCGCAGTGTCTTCCAAAGTACTCAAACGTGGTGTCGCAAATTTCTTCTTGACCTCACGAAGTTCTTTCTTCATGAGATTGTACATAGTCCGTTCATCACCGATGATAGCCGCAAGCATGGCAATCTTTTCACGTAATTCTGCTTCTTCTTCCTGCAAGACAACCACGTCTGTATTGGTCAAACGGTAAAGTTGTAAGGTCACGATGGCTTCAGCCTGCTCCTCAGTAAACTCATAGCTGACCTTGAGGTTTTCCTTAGCGTCAGCCTTGTTCTCAGAAGCACGGATAAGGGCAATGACTTCGTCCAAAATCGAAATCACGCGAATCAAACCTTCGACGATATGCAGACGTTTCTCAGCCTTTTCCTTGTCAAAGCGGGAACGTGCCAAAATCACTTCACGACGGTGGGCGATATAGCTAGATAAGATTGGAATAATCCCAACCTGACGAGGTGTGAAATTGTCAATCGCCACCATGTTAAAGTTGTAGTTGATTTGTAGGTCAGTATATTTTAAGAGATAGTTGAGGACAAGCTCGGTATTCGCATCTTTCTTAAGTTCGATAGCGATGCGAAGACCGTCACGGTCAGACTCATCACGAATCTCAGCAATACCTGCCACCTTGTTATTGACACGAACATCATCAATTTTCTTGACTAGATTAGCCTTATTGATTTCATAAGGAATCTCAGTAATAACGATTTGTTCCTTACCACCTTTTAGCTTTTCAACCTCCGTCTTAGAACGAACAACGACGCGCCCTTTCCCGGTTTCATAGGCCTTCTTGATTTCATCACGCCCTTGGATGATAGCCCCTGTAGGGAAGTCAGGTCCAGGCAAGAATTCCATGAGTTTGTCCACCTTGGCTGTTGGGTGGTCAATCATGTAAACCGTCGCATCAATAACCTCAGCTAAATTATGCGGTGGAATATCTGTGGCATATCCAGCCGAAATCCCAGTCGAACCATTGACCAAAAGGTTTGGAAATGCTGCTGGCAAAACAGTGGGTTCTTTCTCGGTATCGTCAAAGTTCCAAGCAAAGGGAACTGTCTTTTTCTCGATATCCTGAAGAAGGTACCCTGCAATTTCAGACAAACGCGCCTCGGTATAACGCATTGCCGCAGGTGGATCTCCGTCCATAGAACCGTTGTTACCGTGCATTTCAACCAAAATCTCACGATTTTTCCAGTCCTGAGACATACGGACCATGGCATCATAGATGGAAGAATCCCCGTGTGGGTGGAAATTCCCCATGATATTCCCGACTGACTTAGCTGACTTGCGGTAGCTCTTGTCAAAGGTATTGCCATCTTTATTCATCGAATAAAGAATACGACGCTGAACCGGCTTCAAGCCATCTCGAATGTCTGGCAAAGCCCGATCTTGAATGATGTACTTGGAGTAGCGACCAAAGCGCTCTCCCATGATGTCCTCTAGGGACATGTTTTGAATGTTAGACATAGGATACTAAGCCCGTAAAATGCAAAGTAAAAATAGGAAATTCTTAAAGCGAGCGATGCTCGTAAGAGAATTTATCTTTTTCACACAGCATTTAGGGCGTGTTCAACTCCTTTCAAAGAATGTAGAGTAGGTTTTTATAGAATAAGGGATAATTTACAGAAATTAGTCTCGTGTTCAGTTACTATATATAACCAAACGATCCTTTCTGTAGTTTAATCTTTTAAATTATATATTTTTTTTAGTTAGTGATTTGAAAGTCTCTCCTCAGCATACTTAATCATCCTCTCTGCCACTTCCTTATCATAGTCAAGGCCCATCTTGTTAGCAAGGTATTGAGCTTCTTGGTGGAAATGTTTCATTGTTGCAAATAAAGACTGAGTGATTTTTTCTAAACTGGAGAAATCAAGCAGATTTAAGAATTCCTTCTCTTTCTCAGTAGGTAAATAGTTAAAGAGATATTTATAGTTCTTGCCAATATCGACAGTCCCCTTATCACTTGCTACCTGCCAGGCTAAGACCTTCAGGAGTTCTTGGTGACAAATCCCATAGAGATGGTCAGTAGCGTAGAGTAGTTGCTTGCGACAGATTCCTTTGACTACGTAGGCTGACACCCACCAAAATTCATTGCAGGCTTTTTCAAAATCTGTCTGACTAGCTGGACTTGTCCAGTAACGTTGAGGACTTGGTGAATAAGGGGCAAACAAACCCTTAGTGTCCTCTAGCACCGTGAAATCCGCTTCGCTTTCTACCCACTCCTTGATATACTCTTTAGGACATAGAGTCAAATCAATCCGATTGCCATCTTCAAAGAGCATGAGGTAGAGACGACGGTTGCCAAGGATATTATGCTGCTCAATGATACGTGTTCCAAACTGGTCCAACCAAGCAAGATTACTCGTCAGATTATCTAAGTCGTCCACGACATAAACAACATCATAATCTTGAAACTCATCTTTTGGAGCTTTTGGATTTGTCCGTGAACCAGACATGGCGATAGCCTCGACTTGGAGCACTTTTGCGGTTTGAAAAATTAAACCAAGCATTTTGGATTCTGTTTTCATGGTCATATCTGATTTATTAATTTTCATCTTGTTATAAAAGTGTAAAAAATCACATTAGTACACTTAAACATACTGTAATCTTGTCATTTATAAAGTAATAATTCTCTTCAGCGATATAATAGTTAGATAAAAATAATGCTCTATTCGATATTTGCATTAGTAGCAAGACTTGCAGCATAATATTTGTCATAAATTAAATTTTCATCTAAAGATTCTATTAAATCTTTGTTGTAGTCTATATCCTTCATTAAAGTAGGAGCATATTTTTGTAAAAGTAAATAGAAAATTCCATAAAAAACTCCCGTCTCCTGTTTATACACAGGAATTCGAATATCCAAAGAATATTTTTCTTTGCTCTTTATCCTTTTTTTACCGCACTTAATGGCAACGCGATATCTCAGGTTACAACTTCTATCAACCAATACATGAAACATAACATCATTAGTACCCTGTTTTAAACTTTGAGAGCAACTAACAGATTGTCTATTGATATCCTCGCGCAAATCAAGAATCGGGATTCCACCACCATTAAAACCGCCACGCCCCTCTTGAGGTCTATAGAATCGATTTTCCTTTCTGTTGTAGATTACAACCAACTTTAGACGAGGAAACTCATTTCCATTATCATCAAATACTGAAACTTTTAGAGTTTCTAAACTTCTATTCTTTTTGAACTCAGAAATAAATTCATCAAATTGATATATAAGTAAACTTTTGATATCTCCAGACTTTAAAACATGAGCTCCATCTATAACTTTCTCTATTTCATTAATTATTTTATAAGTGTCTTTCTCACAGAATGAAAATTTAACACTGCATTTCCGTAGCGACTCTTCCTTAGTTCCATTGTTATAAGCTAGCAGCACAAATTTTTGATTACCATCATAAAAACCGCCATCATATTGAATATCTGAAAAATCATTATTTTCTTTCTTGATATTATATAATTCAATATTTGTTACTGATTGAGTAGTACTTCTTTTATTTTCTACAGTTAAAATATTTAATATAAAATTTGAGTATAATCGTTGTCCAGAAGTTACTTGTTCAGGCATTCCATTCCTGTTATTTATGTTTGAAATATTACTCCCAATTATAGTTATTCTTTTTTATTATCAAATCTATTTTTTAAAACATGTACTGTAATCGGCCCCAAAATCGTAGTCACCATCAGAGCTATTATTATCCACCACCACTGTTGTGATAATGGTAGATTATTTTGCTGTACATTTTGTGTTACTATAAACATCCTTTTCAATATCTCCTCAAAACACCATTTCCCCACTCTCTTCCAATGTAAACTTGACATTATCCTCAATCCATTTACGGCGTGGTTCGACTTTATCTCCCATGAGGACATTGACACGGCGTTCAGCGCGTGCGAGGTCTTCAATCGTGACACGGATAAGGGTACGCGTTTCTGGGTTCATGGTTGTTTCCCAGAGTTGGTCCGCATTCATCTCACCAAGACCTTTGTAGCGTTGAAGGGTAGCGCCTTTACCGAACTGCTTACGAAGTTCTTCCAGCTCTCCGTCTGTCCAAGCATAGGCCACTTCTTCTTTTTTTCCTTTGCCTTTGGACATCTTGTAAAGAGGCGGAAGGGCGATATAGACATGTCCTGCCTCGACTAGCGGACGCATGTAGCGGTAGAAAAAGGTTAAAAGAAGAGTTTGAATGTGGGCACCATCGGTATCGGCATCGGTCATGATAATGATTTTGTCGTAGTTGGCATCTTCAAGGGAGAAGTCTGCCCCAACACCTGCCCCGATGGTGTAAATCATTGTGTTGATTTCTTCGTTTTTGAGGATATCCGCCATTTTGGCCTTGGCGGTATTGATAACCTTACCTCGAAGAGGTAAGATAGCCTGAAACTTACGGTCACGACCTTGTTTAGCAGAACCACCGGCAGAATCACCCTCGACCAGGTAGAGTTCATTCTTTGCTGGATTTTTAGACTGGGCTGGGGTCAATTTTCCAGACAGCAAGCCCTTGTCTTTCTTGTTTTTCTTACCATTTCGGCTCTCATCACGCGCCTTACGGGCCGCTTCACGAGCATCACGCGCTTTGATAGCCTTGCGAATGAGATTGGAAGCTAGTTCTCCATTCTCCATTAGGAAGAAGGTCAACTTATCAGATACTATACCATCCACAACGGGACGAGCCAGAGGGCTTCCAAGTTTGTCCTTGGTCTGTCCCTCAAATTGGAGGTGTTCTTCCGGAACTAGGATAGAAAGAACGGCCGCTAGTCCCTCACGATAATCTGAACCTTCTAGATTTTTATCTTTTTCCTTGAGAAGACCTGTCTTACGCGCATAGTCATTCATGACCTTTGTAATGGCAGACTTGAGTCCCGTCTCATGCGTTCCACCGTCCTTGGTGCGAACGTTATTGACAAAGGATAGAATGTTATCTGAAAATCCATCATTGTACTGGAGGGCAACTTCCACTTGGAAACCATTGTCTTCGCCTTCAAAGTACAGAACTGGTGTCAAGGTTTCCTTGTCTTCGTTCAAATAGGAAACAAAGTCCTGAACTCCATTTTCATAATGGTATTCAATCGCTTCATCTGTTCGTTTGTCTGTCAGAGACAAGGTCACATTTTTTAAGAGAAAGGCTGACTCATTGAGTCGTTCTGAAATGGTATTGTACTTAAAGTCAGTCGTAGAAAAGATCGTCGCGTCAGGCATGAAGGTGACTTTGGTACCTGTCTTAGTCTTGGGTGCTGTCCCAATTTTCTTCAAAGTCGTGGCAGGTTTTCCACCATTTTCAAAGCGTTGCTTATAAACAGCACCATCACGAGTGATTTCTACTTCTAGCCAACTAGATAAGGCATTCACGACGGAAGAACCAACCCCGTGGAGACCACCAGAAGTCTTATAACCACCCTGACCGAATTTTCCTCCAGCGTGAAGAATGGTGAAGATAACTTCAACGGTTGGGATACCCATGGCATGCATACCAGTCGGCATCCCACGACCATGGTCCTCTACTGTTAGACTTCCGTCTTTATTGATAGTCACATCAATGCGATCACCGAAGCCAGACAAGGCCTCATCGACTGCATTGTCCACAATTTCCCAGACTAGGTGATGGAGACCTGCACCGTCGGTCGAACCGATATACATCCCCGGACGTTTACGGACCGCATCCAACCCTTCTAGCACCTGAATGGCGTCATCATTGTAGTTATTAATATTGATTTCCTTTTTTGACACAAGGAACCTCCTATTTGTTCATCTTTTCTATTTTACAGGTTTTCTAGGGATTTTGCAAAGTTTCTTCCGTTCAGCTGTCACAATTTTAAAGGATATTCTCATCATTTCTACACTATTTCATGGTATAATAGGTCTATGATGACATTTGTATTATTAATTTCAGCTTATCTACTAGGCTCAATCCCTTCTGGTCTTTGGATCGGACAAATCTTCTTTCAAACAAATCTGCGAGAGCATGGTTCTGGAAATACTGGAACAACCAATACTTTCCGTATTTTGGGTAAGAAAGCAGGTATGGCAACCTTTGTAATTGACTTCTTTAAAGGAACCTTGGCCACTCTGCTTCCAATTCTTTTCCACCTACAAGGTGTATCACCTCTTATCTTTGGACTTTTGGCTGTCGTTGGACATACCTTCCCTATCTTTGCAGGCTTTAAAGGTGGTAAGGCTGTCGCAACTAGTGCTGGGGTTGTTTTCGGATTCGCGCCTATCTTCTGTCTCTACCTAGCAGTCGTATTCTTTGGAACCCTCTATCTTGGTAGTATGATTTCCTTGTCTAGCGTTGCCGCTTCTATCGCAGCCGTTATCGGAGTTCTCCTATTTCCACTATTTGGATTTATCCTAAACAGCTATGACCCTCTCTTCATTTTGATTATCCTAGCACTTGCTAGCTTGATTATCATTCGTCACAAGGATAATATCACACGTATCAAAAATAAAACTGAAAATCTCGTTCCTTGGGGACTAAACTTGACACATCAAAATCCTAAAAAATAAAACGCCAGTTTAAACTGACGTTTTTTTGTATGCTTATTTTGACTTGATGTAGTTGATACCGTCTGCCTTTGGTGCAACTGCTTTTCCAAAGAATGCTGCCAAGACAAGGATGGTCAAGACATAAGGGGCTATTTGAAGGTAAACCGCTGGCACTCCTTGTAGGAAAGGTAATTGAGAACCGATAACTGCCAAACTTTGTGAAAGTCCAAAGAAAAGACTAGAAAGCATAGCACCGATTGGGTTCCATTTACCAAAGATCATCGCAGCAAGAGCGATAAATCCAGGACCGACAATAGTTGTCACTGAGAAGTTGACGGAGATTGATTGAGCATAAATCGCTCCCCCAATTCCACCAAGGAAACCTGATATGATAACCCCAAGATATCTCATTTTGTAGACATTGATTCCCAAGGTATCCGCTGCTTGAGGGTGTTCACCGACAGAGCGAAGGCGAAGACCAAAGCGGGTCTTGAAGAGGATAAACCAAGCAAGGAATGAGAAGACAATTGCGATATAACCTAGTAGACTGGTAGACTTGAAGAAAATATCTCCAATCACAGGGATATCAGCCAAAACTGGGAAATCAAAACGTCCAAAAGTCTGGCTTAAGTTATCCGTTTGTCCTTTGTTATAAAGAACTTTAACCAAGAAAACCGCTAGGGCAGGAGCCATCAAGTTCAATACTGTACCACTGACAACATGGTCCGCACGGAAATGAACCGTTGCGACAGCATGGATGAGGGAGAAAATGGCTCCCACGACACCGGCAACTAACAAGGAAATCCAAGGGGTCGCTGCTCCAAGTTGTTCTGCAAACTCAAGGTTAAAGACAACCCCAGAAAAGGCTCCCATAACCATAATTCCTTCAAGACCGACATTAACGACACCACCACGTTCAGAGAAGACTCCTCCGATACTCGTAAAAATAAGTGGTGCTGAGTAAATCAGCATAGAAGAAACCAAGAGGGTGAGTAATGTTGTAATAGACATCCTTACTTACCTCCTTTAACTTGTTTTTTTGGTTTGACAAAATGTTCGATAATATAGTGAACACTGACAAAGAAGATAATGGACGCTGTTACAATGCTGACAAGCTCAGACGGAACTTGCGCAGCGTTCATACCCGGTGCTCCTACTTGCAAAACTCCAAATAAGAAGGCTGCAAAGAGAATTCCAATTGGTGAGTTTCCAGCAAGCAAACTAACTGCCATCCCGTTAAATCCGATAGCTAATGATGATCCCTGAACGTAAACGTTTTGGAAGGTTCCAAGACCTTCGACTGCTCCCCCAAGACCAGCCAAGGCACCAGAGATGATCATTGATAGGATGATTGTACGTTTTGCTGAAATACCAGCGTACTCTGAAGCATGGGGATTGAGACCAACTGCACGAATTTCAAAACCGAGAGTCGTTTTCTTGAGCAAGAACCAAATCACGCCAACAGCAATGATTGCAAAGAAGATTCCGATATTCATACGAGAATTTCCAGTCAACTCTGATAACCATGGGGTCTGGTATGTAGCGTTGGCACTAACACGAATCGTTGAGTCTGTACTTTGCATAATATCTTTAGGAAAGGCATGAATAAAGGCATTTCCCACATACAATACAATGTAGTTCATCATGATGGTCACAATGACCTCTGACGTACCGAGATAGGCTCTGAGGATACCTGGAATTGCTCCAACAATTCCACCTGCGATCAAAGCAATGATCACTGTCAATGGAATCAAAACGAGACGAGGCATGTCTGGATTTGACAAGGCAAACCAACCACTGAGAATCCAGCCTGCAAGTGCTTGACCAGGAAGTCCAACGTTAAAGAAACCTGCTCGACTGGCAACTGCGAAACCTAGACCTATCAAGACAAGAGGACCCATGGCACGGAAAATTTCTCCAATCCCACGGAGGCTACCAAAAGCTGTATAGAACAACTCCTCATAGCCCCAGATAGCATCATATCCGAAGATCCACATGACAATGGCTCCGAGCAAGATTCCTAAGAATACGGAAATCAAGGGAACCGAAATTTGTTGTAATTTTTTAGACATCACTCTTCTCCTTTCCCAAGTTTCCACCTGCCATCAAGACACCAAGTTCTTGTTTGTTAGTTGTTTCTGGCGATACAATACCTTGAATCTTACCATCGTGAATAACAGCAATTCGGTCTGAGACATTTAAAATCTCATCCAATTCAAAGCTGACAACAAGGACAGCCTTACCGTTATCACGCTCTTCAATCAAACGTTTGTGGATATATTCAATGGCACCGACATCCAAACCACGAGTTGGCTGGCTGACGATAAGGAGATCAGGATCACGATCAATCTCACGAGCAATAATCGCTTTTTGTTGATTTCCTCCTGAAAGAGCTGCCGCTGGAACAAATTCGCTTGCCGCACGGACGTCAAATTCTTCCATCAATTTCTTAGCATGTGAAGTGATATTGGCATAGTTCAAGATACCATTCTTGCTGAGTGGTTCTTTGTAGTAGGTTTGAAGAGCGATATTTTCTGAAATCATCATCTCCAAAATCAAACCATCGCGGTGGCGGTCTTCAGGAACATGCCCCACGCTTAGTTCTGTAATTTGTCGAGGATGCATCCCCACGATTGATTTGCCTTTTAATTCAACGCTACCTGACTCAACCTTACGAAGGCCTGTAATGGCTTGAATGAGTTCAGATTGACCATTGCCATCAATACCTGCAATACCGACAATCTCACCAGCACGAACATCCAAAGAAAGATTTTTCACTGCTGGTACACCGCGGTTTTCATTGACAACCAAGTCTTTGATAGACAAGACCACTTCTTTGGGTTGTGGTGCTTGTTTTTCCGTTTTAAAGGAGACAGAGCGTCCAACCATCATTTCTGCCAAGTCAGCATTTGTTGCTCCTGCGATTTCAACCGTCTGGATTGATTTCCCACGACGGATAACCGTCACTCGATTCGATACCGCACGAATCTCATCTAACTTGTGGGTAATCAAAATAATGGACTTCCCTTCTTTGACAAGGTTTTTCATGATTGCCATCAACTCATCAATCTCTGAAGGGGTCAATACGGCTGTAGGTTCGTCAAAGATAAGGATGTCAGCACCACGATAGAGTGTTTTCAAGATTTCTACACGTTGTTGGGCACCAACGGAAATATCCGCCACCTTAGCAGAAGGATCCACTGCCAAACCATAACGTTCAGAAAGAGCCTTGATTTCTTTAGTAGCACCAGCTATATCTAGAACACCATTTTTAGTGATTTCACTCCCTAAAATGATATTCTCAGCTACTGTAAAAGCCTCAACCAACATGAAATGTTGGTGAACCATCCCAATTCCAAGACCAGCGGCTTTAGATGGTGAGTCTAGTTTTACAACCTGACCATTCACCACAATTTCACCACTCGTTGGTTCAAGAAGTCCTGCCAGCATATTCATCAGAGTGGATTTACCCGCTCCATTTTCTCCTAAAAGTGCATGGATTTCACCTTTTCGCAGTTGCAAGTTGATTTTGTCGTTTGCTACAAATTCACCAAACACCTTGGTAATATCCCGCATCTCAATGACATTTTCGTGTGCCATATGCTCTTCCTTTCAGAGGTTTATTTTATTTCAATAAAACCTGCTAATCACATTAACAAGCTCTATTGAGACAAAAATTGCCTCAATTCTTAAAGAAGCGACCGATGGCCGCTTCCTAAGAAATGACTTTTATCCATTATTTTTCAGGAACTTTTACACTTCCGTCAAGGATCTTAGCTTTTGCATCTTCAACAGCTTTTTTACCTTCTTCTGAAAGGTTTGTTACTGCTAGCTCAACCCCTTTATCTTTCAATGAGTAAACAATCACTTGTCCACCAGGGAATTCACCTTTTTCTGTTTTGTTGGCAATATCTTTTACAGTTGTACCAACTTGTTTCAATGTAGATACAAGAACGAAGTTAGATTCTTTACCATCTTTAGAAGTGTATTTACCTTCTGCTGCTTGGTCACGGTCTACACCGATAACCCAAACTTTTTCGTTTTCATTTTTGTTTTCGTTCAATGATTTTGCTTCAGCAAAGACACCAGCACCTGTACCACCAGCTGCTTGGTAGACAACGTCTGCACCGGCAGCATATTGAGCTGCTGCAATTGTTTTACCTTTGGCAGCATCACCAAATGAACCAGCATAGTCAACTTGGACTTTGATAGATGGGTCTACTGACTCAACACCAGCCTTAAATCCAGCAGCGAAACGTGAAATAACTTCAGATTCGATACCACCTACAAAACCAACTTGTTTTGTTTTAGTTGTTTTAGCTGCTGCAACACCAGCAAGGTAAGCCGCTTCGTTATCAGCAAATGTTACGCTCGCAACATTCTTTTGATCTTTGATCACATCATCAATCAAGACATAGTTTAAGTCAGAGTGGTCTTTTGCTGCCTCTTCAACTGCATTGTGAAGTGCAAAACCAACACCGAAGATCAGGTTGTAACTTCCAGCCGCTTGTTGCAAGTTGTTAGCATAGTCAGCTTCACTTGTTGATTGGAAATAAGTAAAGCCTTTATCTTTAGAAAGATTGTGTTCTTTACCCCAGTCTTGCAAACCTTCCCAAGCTGATTGGTTAAATGATTTATCATCAACACCACCAGTATCTGTTACGATCGCTGCTTTCGTCTTCATTTCAGATGAAGATGAAGCTGCGTTACGAGAAGAGCGGTTACCACATGCAGCAAGTCCAACTGCTGCCACTGCAACTAGACCAAGGCCTAGCCATTGTTTCTTGTTCATTACTGAACCTCCTAAATAAGATGTGCAACGATGTTGCAAGTATGGATTGATTGGCCACAAGGACCGCGTCACTCAAAGAGTGACTCAGACTAGTTTAAGTCTGTAAAAGAGTATGGAAGTAACTCCCCGACCGTCATCTCGACCGTCGATTTATCTTTTGCGACAAGTGTCACTTTTAGATCTTTTTCAAAAAATTCAGCCATCACTTGGCGACAAGCGCCACATGGCGAGATAGGTTTTTCAGTCTGTCCGTAGACAATCAACTCTGAAAACTCTCTTTGGCCTTCGGAAACTGCTTTGAAAATCGCTGTACGCTCTCCACAGTTTGTCAAAGAATAGCTAGCATTCTCAATATTAACACCTGTATAAACGTTACCATCTTTCGCCACTAGAACAGCACTAACAGGAAAGTGAGAATAGGGTACATAGGCTTGCTTGCTGGTTTCAATTGCTAAGTCAATCAACTCAGTAGTCGCCATCTGCTAATTCTCCTTTTAAAATTGCAACGCCAGCTGACGTTCCTATACGGGTAGCACCTGCTTCCACAAAAGCAACAGCATCCGCATAAGAACGAGCACCACCAGCTGCCTTAACTCCCATATCTGGTCCGACTGTTTTACGCATCAACTTAACATCCTCTATAGTGGCACCACCAGTTGAAAATCCAGTTGATGTTTTGACAAAGTCAGCACCTGCTTTCTGGGATAATTGGCAAGCCACAACCTTTTCATCGTCTGTCAACAAGCAAGCTTCAATAATGACCTTAACCAACTTGTCACCACTTGCTTCTACGACAGCACGGATGTCCGATTCAACCAAATCAAGATTTCCTGATTTGAGAGCACCGACATTGATAACCATATCAATCTCATCTGCACCATTTTGGATGGCTTCCTTGGTTTCAAAAGCTTTTACAGCTGAAGTTGTCGCTCCCAAGGGGAAACCAACTACTGTACAAACCTTTACATCTGAGCCTTCAAGTCCTGTTTTCGCATGTTTAACCCATGTGGGATTAACACAAACGCTGGCAAAGTCATACTCACGCGCTTCAGATAGCAAACGATCAATTTGTTCTTGACTTGCATCTTGTTTTAAAAGCGTATGATCAATATATTTGTTTAATTTCATATTCGGATTCCTCTCTTTTTCATGAGATGATTTCAATTATTTCCTGCAAACGTTTCATTCTATCATTTATTTTAACATATTTTTGGAATTCTGTAACTAGTTGAGGGGAAATTTTTCCATTTGTATAAACTTTTGCGACAATTTCTCCCTTTTGCACGGAGTCACCGACCTTCTTCTCAAAAACGATTCCAGTTTCATAGTCTAAATCATCAGACTTGACTGCGCGACCAGCTCCCAATCTCATGGCATAGAGACCAAATTCCATCGCTGGAAGGGCTGAAATGACACCTGACTCTTGAGCCGGGATATCTACTACATGCGCCACCTTGACTGGGCGATAGAGATCTTCTAAATCACCACCTTGAGCTGCCACCATTTCTTCAAACTTAGTCAGCGCTTGGCCGTTTTCAAGGTGTTGGCGGACTTCTTCAACCGTCTTCTCGACATTTGCCAAACCAAGCATAATCTGAGCTAGTTCACAAATAAAGTGACTAATATCTTCTCGGCCTTTTCCTTGAAGAATTTCAATTGCTTCTAGGATTTCGAGACGATTGCCAATGGCTCGTCCCAAGGGTTGACTCATATCGGTAATAACCGCTACTGTCTTTCGACCAACGGCCTTACCCAAATCGACCATGGTTTGAGCCAATTCACGCGCCTCATCAACCGTCTTCATGAAGGCACCCTCACCGACCGTTACGTCTAGCAAAATAGCATCCGCCCCAGCAGCAATTTTCTTGCTCATGACAGAACTAGCAATCAAAGGAATCGTGTCGACAGTCGCCGTCACATCACGGAGGGCATAGAGAAGTTTGTCTGCTTTAACCAGCTGATCTGACTGCCCAATGACAGATACACCAATGTCCTGTACCTGACGAATGAAATCTTCTTGACTACGCTCTACTTGGTAGCCCTTGATTGCTTCCAACTTATCTAGGGTTCCGCCAGTATGGCCAAGTCCACGGCCACTCATTTTTGCGACCGGAACACCAAAACTGGCTACTAATGGCGCTAAAATCAAAGTCACCTTATCCCCAACTCCACCCGTAGAATGTTTGTCAACTTTAACCCCATCAATAGCTGACAAGTCAAACTCCTGACCTGTCTTGACCATATTCATCGTCAGGTCAGAAATCTCTCGTGTGGTCATTCCTTTAAAATAAACAGCCATAGCAAAGGCAGACATCTGATAGTCTGGAACAGTTCCTGCTACATAGCCTTCTACTAGCCACTTGATTTCATTTGAAGTCAGTTCTTGGCCATCTCGTTTCTTTTGAATTAAATCAACTGCTCTCATGCTTTCACACTTCTAAGGATATAATATCCCTTGTCTTTCTTTATAATTTCACAATTTCCAAAAACATCTTCCATCTTGCTTTTGGCGCTTGGAGCACCTTGCTTTTTCTGAATGACAATGGTTAAATCACCTCCGTCTTTCAAGAAATCTCTGCTCTTTTTGATAATCTCATGAACAACTTGTTTGCCCGCTCGAATGGGCGGATTGGAAATAACATGGTCAAATTTCCCTTCAACTTGTTCATAGATATTGGATTGGAAAATCGTCGCTTCTACTTTATTTCGTTCAGCATTTTGTCGCGCTAAGTCTAGGGCGCGATTATTGATATCGACCATGGTTGCCTGAACTCCATAAGCCTTGACCAATGACAAACCTAATGGCCCGTATCCACAGCCTACATCAAGGACCGCTTCTCCTTTGTTAACCTCCAAACACTTCAATAAAAGTTGACTCCCAAAGTCAACCATTTTCTTGCTAAAAACACCCGCATCTGTTAAAAAGGTCATATTTTCTCCCAACAACTCCACTCTCAACTCATGTATGTCGTGAGCAGCATCAGGATTTTCTGCATAATACATTTTACTCATAAAACTATTTTACCATAATTTGGCTTGAATTGTAAATCGTTTACAAAGTGATGATCAAATGAAAAAGACTGAAGAAAGCTAGTAAGTAAAACCTTTTCTTCAATCTCTTTCAATGATTAGAAATACATTACAATCTATCGGGAACTACAAATTATCATAGTCAGAAAAAAACAGTTCGTCTGTAATCAGGCGCATTTTTATTACCATTTCTTAACCTTAAAATACTTTATTATCAACAGGATTCCCAATATGATGTTTAGATAAAAGCCCAACTGATAAGTTTGTGTCAAGATTTCCAAACTTGTCCAAAGTCGTATCAAATCTTCTAGTGACATACGGAATAGATATCCTTCTGTAGCAATCCACAAAATCAAAAATAGATAACTACCAGCAGCAAGCCATTTCGTCCACTGCTTTTTTACTAGCCAGGCAATCAAGAGCGAACAGATAAAGACAGCTGTTACAAGGAGATGATCCATTAAGAAGGTAAAACCGTAATAGGTTTCTACAAAGCGTCTACCATTATCCGCATTCGCTCCCCTTATAAAAGGTAGTGCAAAACTTAAAATAAAACAGAGTTCCAATATGTAACATCTCAAGATTTTCATTGTGTGCCTCCTATAAGTTGCGAACTAAAAAAGCCCACTTTTAATAACTGATAAGTCTTCAGAAACAATTCCCTATTTCATCATTAAATTATTCAACCTCTATCTACCTCTATTATACGATATTGACTTACTACCATCAAGAAACCGCTTTATTTTTTTAGCTTTTTATGGTACGATAGACAAAATATCTAGGGGAAAACAATGACCAACGAATTTTTACATTTTGAAAAAATCAGTCGCCAGACTTGGCAATCTTTACATCGAAAGACAACACCTCCTTTGACAGAAGAGGAACTAGAATCCATCAAGAGTTTCAATGACCAGATTAGTCTGCAAGATGTGACAGATATTTATTTACCTTTAGCTCATCTCATCCAAATTTACAAACGCACCAAAGAGGATTTAGCCTTTTCTAAGGGGATTTTTCTCCAAAGAGAGAGTAAATCTCAACCCTTCATTATTGGAGTTTCAGGAAGTGTAGCTGTAGGAAAATCAACAACTAGCCGACTTCTGCAAATCCTTCTCTCTCGTACAGTTACTGATGCTACTGTAGAATTGGTGACAACTGACGGCTTTCTCTATCCCAATCAAACCTTGATGGACCAAGATATCTTAAATCGCAAAGGTTTTCCTGAAAGTTATGATATGGAAGCTTTACTGGATTTTCTTGATCGCCTAAAGAATGGACAAGATGTCGATATTCCTGTCTATTCTCATGAAGTGTATGACATCGTTCCTGGAGAGAAACAACGTGTCAAAGCTGCTGACTTTGTTATTGTCGAAGGCATCAATGTCTTTCAAAACCCTCAAAATGAGCGCCTTTACATCACTGATTTCTTTGATTTCTCCATCTATGTGGATGCTGCTGTCGAGGACATTGAAAGTTGGTATCTGGATCGTTTCTTAAAACTGCTCAGCTTTGCCCAAAATGATCCCAACAGCTACTACCACCGCTTTACGCAAATGCCGATTGGAGAAGTTGAAGCCTTTGCACATCAGGTTTGGACCAGCATTAATCTCACAAATCTACAAAACTATATCGAACCAACAAGGAATCGCGCCGAGGTCATTCTCCACAAGACTAAAAACCATGAAATCGATGAAATTTACCTAAAAAAATAATTTCCCCTTGTCAAAACCTAAGTTTTCATATATAATGGTATAGTTAGTAAATATGGAGGTAAGAACATTGGCAAACATTAAATCAGCTATCAAACGCGCTGAATTGAACGTTAAACAAAACGAAAAAAACTCAGCTCAAAAATCAGCTATGCGTACTGCTATCAAAGCTTTCGAAGCAAACCCTTCTGAAGAACTTTTCCGTGCTGCTAGCTCAGCTATCGACAAAGCAGAAACTAAAGGTTTGATTCATAAAAACAAAGCAAGCCGCGATAAAGCTCGTCTTTCAGCTAAACTTGCTAAATAAGAAACAGTCCATAGAGGCTGTTTTTTTGTCCTCTAATCAGAAAAGGAAGAAAATGAAAATAGCAATCATCGGATATTCTGGAGCCGGCAAGTCAACTCTAGCTGAAAAGTTGTCAAACTACTACTCCATCCCCAAACTGCATATGGATACACTCCAATTTCAACCTGGTTGGCAAGACAGTGACCGCGAATGGATGTTGACCGAGATGAAAAACTTTCTCACAAAGCATGAAGCTTGGGTCATTGATGGCAACTACTCTTGGTGCTATTACGAGGAAAGAATGCAAGAAGCTGACCAAATCATCTTCCTCAATTTCTCACCTTGGACTTGTCTCTTTCGAGCCTTTAAACGGTATCTCACATACCGAGGCAAGGTCAGAGAAAGTATGGCAGCAGGTTGCCCTGAACGCTTTGACTGGGAGTTTATCCGATGGATTCTCTGGGATGGGCGGACAAAGAATGCTAAAGAACGTTACCAACGGGTTCAAGAAAACTACCCAGAGAAAGTAATTGTCCTCCGGTCGCAAAAGGAGATGGACTACTTCTTAGAAAATCTCGCGCATAACAAGAAAAACCAACGTGTCTAACGTTGGTTTTTTGCTTTTAGCCAATCACACTTCCGTTTGGTACAGCTGGATCAACTGTGAGAAGTGTTAATTGTCCATCATGTTCAGCTGAGAGGATCATGCCTTGGCTGACATATTTTTTCATCATCTTACGCGGTTTAAGGTTGGCAACGATTTGGACTTTCTTGCCGACCAATTCTTGTTCGTTTGGATAAAATTTCGCAATACCAGAAAGGATTTGACGGTCTTCACCATCTCCAGCATCCAAGCGAAATTGGAGCAACTTATCAGAACCTTCCACTTTAGACACTTCTTTGACCTCTGCGACACGGATTTCAACCTTGTCAAAGTCTTCGAACTTGATTTCATCCTTGTTGAGTTTGAGTTCAACTTCATCTGGATTCCATTCTTTTTCGACTGCTGGTTTGTTGCTTTCCATTTGTTCCTTGATATAGGCAATCTCTTCTTCCATGTCCAGACGTGGGAAGATTGGTGTTCCTTTGGCAACAACAGTCACACCAGCAGGGAAATCTGCCAAGCTCAAGTTTTCAAGACTCGCCACTTCTTCCAAGCCAAGTTGAGTCATGACCGCACGACTAGTTTCCATCATAAATGGTTCAATCAAGTGAGCTACAACACGAAGGCTGGCTGCCAAATGGCTCATAACACTTGCCAATTGGTCACGAAGGGCTTCATCCTTAGCCAAGACCCATGGGGCAGTCTCATCGATGTATTTGTTGGTACGTGAGATAAGAGTCCATACTGCTTCAAGGGCACGCGGGTAATCAACTGCTTCCATGTGTGTATGGTAGTCAGCGATAGATTGCTCTGCTACTTGAGCAAGAGCATTATCAAACTCTGTCACCCCTTCTACATAGGCAGGGATTTGACCATCAAAATACTTGTTAATCATAGAGACCGTACGGTTGAGGAGATTTCCAAGGTCATTGGCCAATTCATAGTTGATACGGCCGACGTAGTCCTCAGGAGTGAAAGTTCCGTCTGAACCAACTGGAAGGCTACGCATGAGGTAGTAACGAAGAGGATCCAGTCCATAGCGCTCTACCAACATTTCAGGATAAACGACATTCCCTTTAGACTTAGACATCTTGCCGTCTTTCATGACAAACCAACCATGGGCAATCAAACGTTCAGGCAACTTCATATCCAACATCATGAGAAGGATTGGCCAGTAGATTGAGTGGAAACGAAGAATGTCTTTTCCGACCATGTGGAAGACTGTTCCATTCCAGAATTTATTGTAGTTAGCATGTTCGTCTTGACCGTAACCAAGAGCAGTCGCATAGTTGAGAAGGGCATCAATCCAAACGTAGACAACGTGTTTTGGATTGGATGGGACTGGCACACCCCAGGTAAAGGTTGTACGAGAAACCGCTAAGTCTTCCAAACCTGGCTCAATAAAGTTACGCAACATTTCATTGAGACGACCATCTGGAGTGATAAATTCAGGATGGGCTTTGAAAAATTCGACCAAACGGTCTTGGTATTTGCTGAGGCGAAGGAAGTAAGACTCTTCTGAAACCCATTCCACTTCATGTCCTGATGGAGCGATACCGCCCGTTACATTTCCAGCTTCGTCACGGAAAACTTCCGCAAGCTGGCTTTCTGTAAAGAACTCCTCATCTGATACTGAATACCAACCAGAATATTCACCCAAGTAAATATCATCTTGAGCAAGCAAGCGTTCAAAGACCTGAGCCACTACTTTTTCATGGTAGTCATCAGTTGTACGGATGAATTTATCGTATGAGATATCAAGTAATTGCCAGAGTTCTTTGACTCCAACCGCCATCCCATCAACATAAGCTTGAGGTGTGATGCCAGCTTCTTCCGCTTTTTGCTGGATTTTCTGACCATGCTCGTCAAGACCTGTCAGATAAAAGACATCGAAGCCCATGAGGCGTTTGTAGCGAGCTAGGACATCACAAGCGATGGTTGTGTAGGCAGAACCGATATGAAGTTTACCAGATGGATAGTAAATCGGTGTTGTAATATAAAAATTCTTTTCAGACATAATTTTTCCTTTCCAGGCAAATGAAACCTGATTTTCTAACACTTCATTATATCATATTTTTAGTGATTTTCGATAGGAAAATCCATACAAAAACAAGACAGATAAATGTCCATCTTGTTTTTTCTGTTCTATATCTTATTCATAACGAAGAGCTTCGATTGGATCGAGCTTAGAGGCTTTATTGGCTGGCAAGACTCCGAAGATCATACCAACGCTGGCTGACACAGCCAAGCTAAAGAGAGCGATTGGGAGGGAAACCCCAACTTCGATACCTGCAATCATGTTTTGAAGCAATACTCCAGCTAACATGGTCATTCCAGCAGCAATCCCAAGACCGATGACACCACCTAGCAAGGTTAAGATCATGGATTCAATCAAAAACTGTACCAAGATATTAGCCCGAGTAGCTCCGAGAGCTTTCCGCAGACCAATCTCACGCGTGCGTTCTGTCACCGAAACCAGCATGATATTCATAACACCAGTTCCCCCGACAAAGAGAGAGATTCCTGCGATGGCACTGATAATGGTTGTCATAAAACCAAATAGTTGTTGTACCTCTTGGAAGGCGGCAGTTGCATCCGCAACTTGGTACTCTCCTTGCTGAAGACCAGCAATCTCGGTCAGTTTTCGAGCCAACTCTGGTCCCAAGGTCTGCGTTAGACTAGTATCATTAACACGAAAGACGATATTCGAGATTTCATCAGTATTAAAATTGGCTGCGAGAGAGATATTGGTCGTAATTGGAAGACCACCAATCCCAAAGGCTTTCGCAGTTTTGGCTTCATTGCTAGTATAAACACCAATCACACGGTAACTAAATTCATTAACAGAAATGATTTGATTAATCGCAGCTTCTGGACTATCAAACAAACTCTTGGCTAGTTCTTCATCCAACAAAATCACACTGGCAAATTCCTTGTAGTCTTGCGGTCTTAGACTTCTACCCGCAACGATTTCATTTTCAACTGCGTTCATGTAGGTACTATTTCCGCCTGTCAGAGTCGCTCGTTCAACCTTCTTATCCTTATAAGATAGGGTGACGTTGGTCGAGTTGGTGACATAGTAACTGTCTACTCCTTTGAGTTTGGCAGCTTCCTTGACCCAGGATTCTAGTGGTTTTGGTGGTTCAACATGAACATCCTCTTCTTTCCCGCTGACTGTCAAAGCGGATTGTTTCTGCGTAAAGGAGCCGTCCTTGCTTTTGATAGGAGAGAAAAAGACATGGATATCCTTCTGTGATTTGGTCATGTTTTTATTAACCTGACGAGACATGGAGTCTCCCAGAGCCATGATGACAACGACAGACGAAACTCCGATGATAATCCCGATCATGGTGAGGAAGGAACGCATCTTGTGGGCCATGATGGATGAAAAGGCAAATTTCAGATTCTGCATCTTAGTTTTCCTCCTTTTCTACCTGAGCACTGTCGGACGAGATGATCCCATCACGAATAACAATCTGGCGTTTGGCATAGGCCGCAATCTCAGGCTCGTGCGTGACCATGATAATGGTTTTCCCTTCCTTGTTTAACTCCACCAACAGCTGCATGATTTGATTTCCTGTCTTGGTATCCAAGGCTCCTGTGGGTTCGTCTGCTAGGATGATAGAGGGATTATTTACCAAGGCACGCGCAATCGCTACACGTTGCTTTTGACCACCTGATAACTCGGAAGGTAAATGATGACTGCGCTCCGTCAGCTCAACCTTTTCCAGAAATTCCTCAGCCAATTTCCGACGTTTTGAAGCCGAAACACCAGCGTAAATCAAGGGCAATTCGATATTTTGAAGCGCATTGAGTTTGGACAAGAGAAAGAACTGCTGAAAGACAAAGCCGATTTGCTGGTTGCGGACCTTGGCCAGTTGTTTCTCTCCAAGACCTGCTACTTCTTGGCCATCAAGATAATACTCTCCACTGGTTGGTGTATCCAGCATTCCAATAGTATTCATCAAGGTAGACTTACCAGAACCAGAAGGTCCCATAATGGCAACAAACTCACCTTCATGAACTTCTAGATTGATATTTTTAAGGACCTGCAGTTCTTGGTCACCATTTCGGTAACTCCTGCAAATATTTTTGAGACTAATTAGTTTCTTCATCAGCCTTCACCTCTTTTCCTTCTTCCAAGGAAGATGTTGGATTACTGATGACCTTGGCACCGTCTGTCACACCTGAAGTAATTTCTTGGTTGTCTGCGTCCGCATTCCCCAAAGTAACTTCTACCTTCTTCGCTTTTTTCTGGTCGTCAACGACCCAGACATAGTTTTTGTCATTTTCGGTAACAACACTTGTCAAAGGAACAAGGATGGCCTTACTCTTGTTTTTGACTTCAACACTGACTGAGAAACCTTGTTTCAACTCACCGATATCGCTAGTCACATCAACAGTATAAGGGTACTTAGATCCAGTATTCCCTCCAAGGGCTGCATTTGCCGCTTCTCCATTGTTTTTAGGATAATCAGAAATATAGCTAATTTTTCCTGTCCAGCTCTTATCTTGATAAACCTTCGAAGTAAAGGTAACTTCTTGCCCAACAGAAAGGTTAGCAAGGTTGTATTCAGACAACTCCCCTTTGACCTGCAAGTTTTCATTACTCACAACATGTACTACCACTTGGCTATTACCTGTTGGCGATTTGGAAACATTACGATTGACTTCAACTACAGTCCCTTCTAGTGTACTCAGGACAGTTGCAGCATCTAGCTGAGCTTGAGCCTTGTTGAGCTGAGCCACAGCATCTGCACGATTATCCTTGGCATCACTGATTTGAGAATCAATAGAAGATACTGAAGAAGTCGCTGCTTGCGCTTGTTCTGGAAGTCCTGCTTCTGTTGGAACTTGTGGGGAAGCTGGTGCAGCTGATGCATTTTCACGAGCCTTATTTAACTCCTCGATATGACGGTCTGCCTTTGCAACTGCACGATCGGCTGCATCATAGGCAGCTTGAGCATCTACACTGCTGTATTTGACCAAAGCTTGCCCTTCTTCGACCTTGTCTCCAACCGAAACTAGAATTTCATCTAAATCTCCCTTACTACCATCAAAATAAACGTATTGTTCATTTTTTGCTGTAACCGTGCCTGACAAGAGAACCGATGAAGCAACAGAACCTTCCTTAGCAGTAACGATATGAGAGGTTTCCTCCTTGACAGCTGACTGGGAAGGTTGTCTAAAAATCAAAATCCCCGCAGCACCGATAACAATAGCACTGGCAACACCAATCGCTGTGTATAATTGCCATTTTTTTGCCTTCTTATTTCTTTTCATTTTTAAGCTCCTTTATTCTTTTGCCTTACAAAAACCATTATATCAGAAATACCAAGCCCAAACAATGACAGTTCAGATGGAAACAATGACAATTCAGGATCATTATTTCGTTCGGTATTCGTTTATTGGATTATTGTGCTAGATATATAATACAATATCTTTTTGAATTTGACAAGCGTTTTTATAATTTTTTTATCGTAGCAGATTTTTGCATTCAAATAGTAAAAACGATAGAATATGACTATCAAAGCTATAAGGAGTTTTCTATGAGAGAATATGATATCATCACCATCGGTGGAGGAAGCGGCGGCATTGCCACTATGAACCGAGCTGGCGAACACGGTGCTAAAGCTGCTGTTATCGAAGAGAAAAAATTAGGTGGAACCTGCGTTAATGTCGGCTGTGTTCCTAAAAAAATCATGTGGTATGGAGCGCAAATCGCTGAAAGCTTCCACCACTACGGCCCTGACTATGGGTTTACGAGTTCAGATGTTCAATTTGATTTCGCAAAACTTCGTCAAAACCGTGAAGCCTACATCGACCGTGCTCGCTCATCTTATGATAGAAGTTTCAAGCGCAACGGTGTTGATTTGATTGAAGGTCGTGCTCATTTCGTTGATGCTCATACGGTCAGCGTTAATGGTGAATTGATTCGTGCCAAACATATCGTGATTGCGACTGGCGCTCGCCCAAGCATCCCAACTATTCCTGGAGCTGAACTCGGTGGCAGCTCAGACGATGTCTTTGCCTGGGAGCAACTTCCTGACTCCGTTGCGATTCTTGGAGCTGGTTATATCGCGGTTGAGCTAGCAGGTGTTCTCCACGCGCTAGGAGTAAAAACGGATTTGTTTGTCCGTCGTGATCGTCCCTTGCGTGGTTTTGACAGCTATATCGTTGAAGGACTTGTCAATGAAATGGAAAAAACAGGTCTACCTTTGCACACACATAAGGTACCCATCAAGCTCGAAGAAACGGAGCAAGGTATTACCATTCATTTCGAAGACGGTTCTAGTCACACCGCCAGCCAAGTTATCTGGGCTACCGGTCGCCGTCCAAATGTAGACGGTCTAGAGTTAGAAAAGGCTGGCGTCACACTCAACCAACGTGGATTTATCCAAGTAGATGAATACCAAAATACAGTTGTAGATGGCATCTATGCTCTTGGAGATGTTACTGGTGAGAAGGAACTGACCCCGGTAGCCATCAAGGCAGGACGTACCATATCTGAACGCCTCTTCAACGGGAAAACAAATGCCAAGATGGACTACACGACTATCCCTACTGTTGTCTTCTCCCACCCAGCAATCGGAACAGTCGGTTTAACTGAGGATCAAGCTATCAAAGAATACGGCCAAGATAACATCAAAGTCTACAAGTCAAGCTTTGCATCTATGTACTCAGCCGTTACAAGCCATCGTCAAGAATCTCGCTTTAAACTCATCACCGCCGGTGCTGACGAAAAAGTTGTTGGCCTACACGGAATTGGTTACGGAGTGGATGAGATGATTCAAGGATTCGCTGTTGCTATCAAGATGGGGGCTACCAAGGCAGACTTTGATGCTACAGTAGCTATCCACCCAACTGCCTCAGAAGAATTTGTAACCATGCGTTAATTATCGCAAGAGACCTCTTGAGGTCTCTTTTTACTTGCAAAATCGGCTGTTACAAAATTGTTACCTCGTTATAAAAAATTGGTTGACTTTTGTTTCTGAATTAGTATAATAGTTACTATAATTTTGAAAAGAGGTTAACAGTTTTGAAAAAATCTCATATCTATGCTATTCCTGCTATCGGCGCTGCTCTTATCGCCGTTTTGGCACAAATCAGTCTCCCTATCGGTCCTGTCCCCTTCACTCTACAAAACTTTGCGATCGGTCTGATTGCTACTGTTTTTAGACCCAGAGAAGCTGTTCTATCTGTAGCTCTCTATCTCCTGCTGGGTGCCATTGGTTTACCTGTTTTTGCAGGGGGAGGAGCTGGATTTCACGTTTTAGTCGGTCCAAGTGCAGGCTATCTTTGGTTCGACCTTGTCTATGCTGGACTTACATCTTATCTCATCCATCAAAATAGTGGCTATATTCGCATTTTCCTAGCCAATCTCTTGGGTGATTCACTCGTCTTTGTCGGAGGTATTCTCAGCCTCCACTTCCTTGCTGGTATGCCACTTGACAAGGCACTAGCTGTCGGTGTCCTTCCCTTTATCCTCCCTGACCTTGGTAAGATCATTGCCATTAGTTTCATCAGCTGTCCACTACTCGAACGATTGAAAAGTGTCACTTATTTCTCAAGATAAAAAAATAGTCCAGAACAAATGTTCTGGACTATTTCCTTTCCAATTACTTCCTAAGAACTAACTGAAAATCAACTCTCATCTAGAGATTATTTATTTTTACGGCTTACAAAGTACAATCCACCAGTCACTGCCATCAAAGCAAGTCCTGCAACTACTGCTGCGTTAGATGCTTTTTCACCAGTGTTAGGAAGTTGAGGTTTTGGACCTGGTTTTCCTGGTTCATTTGGTTTACCTGGTGTTGGTTTTTCTGGAGTATGTGTATTTGTGATATTGAAGCCTTCTACTTCAGATGTATAACCATCAACTGGAACTTCTACTACAGAGTATTTGATTTCTTGACCATTTTCTTTGTAACGATCAAGCCCTGTAAACTCATAAGTCCAACCAGTTGCTTCTGAAACTGTAGCTTCTTGAACGGTTTCTTTACCATCCGCAAGAAGTTTCACTGTGATAGAATCTGGACGGATACCGTCTTTGTTATTGGCATCATTCCAGATCTTCTTACCTTTTACAGTAGTTTTCTCTGGTGTATGTTTGTTGGTAATAGTGTACTTACCGTCTTTTTCTGAAGTAATTGTTGTTTCGTATGATGCAACAGCTACTTCTTTGACAGTGTACTTGATTTCTTGACCATTTTCATACTTAGGAAGTGCTTTTGATTCGAACTTCCAACCAGTTGCTTCTGAAACTTCAATTTCTTGAA